>JAAYHJ010000025.1 GCA_012735465.1 Clostridiaceae bacterium | reverse complement strand
GATGTGACACCAAATAATGGTACGGTGTACTATTATCACGTTACATCGGTGGATAGAGTGGGTAATGAGTCGATACCCTCAGATACTGTTTCCGCGCTTCCTGCAGTATATAATGGATATTATGAAGAAACGGCAACCGGTTTGGATTATACGGGCAGTTGGAGCAGGCAATATAGTGGTAATGCAAGCGGCAGCTACTATAACAGAAGCGCAGAGGCCGATGCTACGCTAACCGTAAGCTTTTACGGAACAGGAATAAGGTGGATAGGAGCATATGACAGATCCGGGGGTATTGCAGAAGTAACCTTTGACGGAGAAGCAGAACAGGTGGATTTGTACAATGCCAGCAGCCAATATCAGGTTACTGTTTATGAAAAGACGGGGTTAAGCAATGGGATTCATAATCTAACCATTCGTGTAACGGGAAATAGAAATGCGGCATCAAGCGGAGCATATGTTTATATAGATGCCATAGAAGTAACAGGGGACGTACTAAAAACAGGGCGTGTGGAAGAAAATTCTGTTGTCATGGACTACAGCGGTATATGGAATACCCGGTCCGATAATGCCCACAGCGGCGGGCGGATGATGGAAACCGGCCGTGCAGGGGCAGCATTAACCTATGTATTTTATGGGACGGGTATTGAATGGCTGGCGGAGGTGGGCAATAGTAAAGGTATTGCAGAGGTATCCATAGACGGGGAAGCACCCGTATTGGTGGACCTTTACCGGCCGTCTGCAAGCCGTCAGCAGGTGGTATACAGGCGTTATGGCCTGGAGCTTGGTAAGCATACAATACGTATAGAAGTTACCGGCAGGAAGAATGCTTCGTCCGGTAATGTGTATGTCAATATCGATGCTTTTAACGTGGTCGACCCTGTAACTGAAAAACCGTCAGTACCTGCAAATATTTCATCCGCATCGGGTGAAGGAAGCATAACCATAAGCTGGGGTTCGGCAGGGCCCGAAGTGGTGGGCTATGAAGTATACCGCTACAGGGGAATCCTTGAAGACGGTCTAATCAACAGGGGTCTTGTGCGGGGAGAAAGCTATACCGATTATGGGCTTGTACCCGGTAAGGAATATACGTACAGGGTAGCGGCAGTAGGGGCATTGGGAGATAAGTCGGATTTATCATTGCCTGCAACTGCAGCGGCAGGGGCCCTGGTACATGATACAACCTTAACCGGCACACCGGGATTTTATGAAGAAAACGACAGTGCCATAACCTATATGGGCACTTGGGATCGCCCATGGTCGGATTCCGCCAGTGGTAATTATTACAGGCGGAGCAGCCAGGAAGGAGCAGGGGCCGTATTTACATTTGTAGGAACAGCGGTCAAGTGGATAGGCCATACATCAAGCAGCGGCGGTATTGCAGAAGTATGGATTGACGGCAGGCAGGAAGCCATTGTTAACTTAAATAAAAACGTAACGGAATATCAGCAGGTACTATATCAAAGGACTCACCTGGCAAGGGGTCAGCATACCCTTGAGATAAAAGTGTTTACA
Source organism: Clostridiaceae bacterium (assembly GCA_012735465.1). GTDB lineage: Bacteria > Bacillota > Clostridia > SK-Y3 > SK-Y3 > JAAYHJ01. Next base: position 61,201 of record JAAYHJ010000025.1, on the reverse strand, counting down.
GGGCAGATAAATATTGACGGGTTTATTGTACTGGATAATATGGAAGACCTGAGTGCGCCGGAAGTACCACAAGGGCTGACGGCACAAAAAGGGAACACCACGGCAGAAATAACCTGGACGGCAGGAAGCGAAGAAGATATCATTGGCTACCGGCTGTACCGGTCTGACAGGGAAGACGGTGGGTTTGTACCCGTTGGGAACAAAATGCTGAACATATTGCCGCAGCCTTCTTATAATGATACCGGCCTGGTAAACGGAAAGGTATATTACTATACAGTGACGGCAATAGATGAAGCAGGGAATGAGTCTGTCACGGCACCGGTAGTAAGCGTAATTCCCTGTGCCCCGGCAGGTTTCTACGAAGAAAATGACCTGGGGATAGTATACAGCGGTGCTTGGAGCCGGTTATGGGACAGCAATTGCAGCGGAAGCAATTATATGAGAAGTAATACTGAAGGAGATACGGTTTCGTTTGTCTTTGAAGGCACAGGTATCAGGTGGATTGGTCGTCCTGATACAAATGGAGGTATTGCTGAGGTTTATGTGGATGGAGTGCTTGCCGATACAGTTGACCTGTACAGACCACAGACCGAATATGGGGTAATTGTATGGCAGAGCAGGGTTCTTTCCCTGGAACTTCATCAAATCACGATAAAAAATATCAGCAATAAGCATGTGAATATTGATGCCTTTGAAGTGGTAGTTTCATCGGATACCATAGCGCCGGCCGCACCATCGGGGTTAACGGTGCTGCGCGAAGGGAATAAAAACCACATACAGTGGTACTGGGGCACGGAAGAAGATTTATATGGTTATTACGTTTACAGAAGTGAAACAGGGCAGCCGGGAAGTTTTAGCCGAATAAATACCGATGCTATCCGCTATGGCACTACTTTTACGGATGTGATAGATGAATCCCCGGTATATTATTGCGTTACCGCAATAGATGAATCGGGCAATGAGTCTGAATATTCCATGGTCATATCCGACATCTTGGCTGAAGAAAGCAATGCGATGATACAAGAAGACAACAAGGCTATAAATTATTCGGGTGTTTGGAATCGAACCGCCAGTAGCAGCGCCAGTGAAGGCTATCACATGACGAGCACCGATGAAGGTTTGAAGGTCCGTTATGTATGGTACGGGACGGGTATGGACTGGATTGCAGCAAAGACTCCATCTTCAGGTATTGCAAAGGTTGTAATGGACGATGGCCAGCCCGTATTAGTAGACTTATATAGTGGCACAGCCCAATACCAGCAAGCGGTTTACAGGGTAAGAAATCTGCCATTGGGATTGCATACTTTAGAAATAACGTATCATGGAAGAAATATCAAATCATCTTCATCAAGTATCAATGTTGATGCATTTAAGGTAGTGGATGCGGATATCGCCGTACCAGTACCTCCAGGCAATGTCAAGGCAAATTCCCTGGTCAATAAAGTACAGCTGACATGGGATAAACTTGATACGGCCCAATATCCTGATATTATTGGCTACAATGTTTATTACCGTTATGAGGTATATGACTGGCAAAAGGCAAATTTGGCAGGGCTTGTTCAATCCGGTTTTGTGCATACAGGCCTGAACTTAAGCACCCGTTACTATTATGTGGTTACTGCGGTAGATGCTTTAGGAAATGAGTCTGCTGTATCCCAGGAAGTATATGCCGAAACAGCGGAGCATATGATTATGGCCGTACTGGAGCCAAGTTACGAAGTTGTACGGGGCGAACCTTTTACCTTTAGTGCCCGCAATTCCTATACTGCCGATCCTCCGCTAACTTACGAATGGGACTTGGACGGCGACGGAGAGTATGATGATGCCTACGGAGTAGAAGTAAGCCATACATTCAATACGGCAGGCCAGTATACCATAGGATTAAGGGTTAAAGATAGCAAAGACAGAATTTCAACTGCTACGGCTACCGTAAATGTAAAAGTGGCGGTAACAGGGGTATACCTGGATAAGGATAGCCTGACCCTTGAACTGGGGGCAAGCGATATACTTACTGCAACCGTGGTACCGGAGGATGCCGAAAACAAAAAGGTGATTTGGAAATCCAATAACACCAATATTGTTATAGTTGACCAAAATGGCCGTGTGACAGGCATCAGCCCCGGAACCGCAACGGTTACCGTGACCACAGAAGAAGGTAATTATTCGGATACTTGTATTGTTACGGTATTCCAGCCCAATGTGCCGGTAACGGGTGTTACTTTAGATAAGGATGCAGTAACATTATTTGAAGGTGAAGTACAAAAACTGGTTGCCACGGTATTACCGTATAACGCTTCCAATAAAAATGTTACCTGGAATTCCGCTAATGAAGATGTGGCAGTAGTGGACCAAAACGGAAATATTACGGCGATTGCTGCCGGTATAGCAGTCATCACGGTTACTACCGAAGACGGAGGTTATACGGCAGAATGCACCGTTACCGTGGTTTCCGATACGGAGCCCCCTTATATCACAAACATTATTCCGTCCAACGGAGCGACCATGGGTGGTGCCCAAAGCAAGCAGTTGTTTGTATACTTTACGGATAATAAAGGATACTCAAGAACAAGGGCTGAATTTGAGTATTCATTAAACGGTGTTGAATGGTTACCAATAGAAGGAATAATTCATGGACCCTATGGAAGTGCACCCCACTATTTCTACATTGATTGGGAACTGGAGCCATTGGTTAGCGGTGAATATTTCGTAAGGTATACGGTTTATGATGAGGCGGGGAATAAGGGGCAGCAAACGGTGGTTTATAAAATAGACAGAACTCCTCCTGCAGCACCCCAGTCCCTGAACGGTACGGCAGAAGGAGGAAGCATCAGGCTGTCATGGCAGGCACCCTTTGATTCGGATATTGCTTACTACCAGGTTTACAGGGCAGTAAACCAAGGCTCTTTCTTGCAATATGTAAAAGTAACCGGCAGGGAAAACGTATCCTATGTGGATACAAATGTCCAGGCAGGAGTGGAGTATCAGTATAAAGTTACGGCGGTAGATAAATTTAACCAGGAAGGTGATTTTTCCAACACCATTTCTGTAACAGCCGTTACGGATACTACTGCACCTGTAATCCTTGGCATAGACCCACCAAAGGGCACTGTCCTTGGACCTAGTGCAAAGATCACGGTCAGAGCAGAGGATAATGTAAAAGTTGCAAGCATTACGCTGCAATATAGCACCGACGGCAATGTATGGCAGGATATAGGCACTGTTGAAAACAAGAGCATAGCAATTTTCCAGTGGAATACGGCACCCCTGGGCGGGAATGTATATGTCAGGGCAATTGCTTTAGACCCTGCAGGAAATACCAGTGACGGTACCCCTGTACGTACCTATGAGATTGATAATCAGGGACCCAGCAAGATAACAGGGTTAAATGCCACTCCACGTACCACCAGTGTGTTGTTAAGATGGAATGATGTGCCCGACCTGGACTTTAGTTACTTCCAGGTAGAAAAAAGGGATTCAGAAGGTAATTTCCAAAGCATAGGAACCGTTTCCACAGAACTGGGGTATAATGTCACGGGCTTGGAACCGGAAACCACCTATATTTTTAGGGTGGTAGCTTATGACCGGGTAGGAAACAGGGGCATAGCATCCGATGAAGTAATTGTTACAACCCTTCCGGATACGGAAGTACCGGTGGTTACCAATATCAGCCCTGCGCCGGGATATTATGCAAATGAAATCAGGCTGAGGGGTACCGCCAGTGATAATGTTGGTATATCAACCTTTACATTCCAGTATTCCAGGGACCTTAATACCTGGCTGGATCTGGCGACAATAGTGTTTACAAGTCCTTCAAGGATTGCCACAGCAACCTATAGTTGGGACGTATCATCCCTGGAAGAAGGAAGCTACTATGTCAGGGGTAAGGCTACGGACACTGCAGGCAATGAAAGCGCTACCTATTCCGGCAGCAATTATGTAGAGTACATTGTAGACCATACGGGACCGACTGTAACAGGAGCCAATGCTGTCGCTAAAGATGGATATGTGGAATTGACATGGGATGCAAATCCTCCGGAGGATGCTGTTAAGTCTTACAATGTATATAAATGGCTTGATGCTGAAAACACAAAAACCATTACGGTGAATACGCTTGGTTACCGCGATTTTGAAATTGAGCCGGAAACCGAGTACCGCTATCGCGTATCTGCAGTGGATATGGCAGGAAATGAAGGGCCGGCGACCGATTGGATTATTGTAAGTACCATGCCGGATACTATTGCACCTACCATATTAAGCGTTTCACCAATAACCGGGTCTTCTTTGCCGGCTAATCCGCGAATTTATGTTCTGGCAAAGGATGACTATGGAGTTAAAAGTATTACTGCAGAATATCAATTGGATGGGGGACAGGAAGATGTATGGCATCTTATCGGTACCCAGGCCCCTGATCCTCAGGTAGCAATATTTAATTGGGATACCCAGGGCTTAGGTGACGGTACTTATAAGGTCCGCTTAACTGCCGTTGATAAGTCAGGAAACAGGAGTGATTCCACGATAGTTTCCTATACTCTTAATTTACAGCCGCCTGCAAAACCGGAGCTTACGGCTGTTGCCGGTGGATGGAGAGTTGATTTGTCGTGGACTTCACAAGATGAAGAAGACCTTGCAGGCTTCCGTATTTACAGAAGCACCACCTCGGGCAGCGGGTACAAAAAGATAGGAGAAACTCCTTATACCAGTTACACTGATGCACCGCTGGCACCGGATAAAATCTATTATTATAAGGTAGAAGCACTGGATATATACAATAATGGGGTTTGGAGTGAAGAAGTTGCCGTACAGCCTACAACCGATGATCCGTATTTGCCGGTGGCTGTAGCAGGGGATGAGCAAATTGTTACCGTTGGCATGGAAGTAGTATTTGACGGTACCCAGTCCTCCGATAATGACAGGATCGAAAGGTTCGTATGGGATTTTGGGGACGGAAGTACCGCAATGACAGCTCAGCCGGTGCATGTTTACAACAGCGTGGGCACATACACGGTTAGCTTAACGGTATATGACCCGGCAGGTAATCATGATACGGATACTTTACAAGTGGTGGTACGTGAGCCTCAACAGGTTGGAACCCTTGAAGTCAGGGTAATAGATGATTCAAGCGGTGCACCTTTGCCGGGAGCCAGTATTGTCATACAGTATCCTGACGGAACAATGCAGAAGGTCATTGCAAACAGCCAGGGTATGGCAAATATTGTGGCAGAGGCCGGGGAGTACAAGGTGTATGCATACAAGACGGATTATAAACCAACTTCCGTGGATGCGACCGTCCTGCTAAATCAATCCACTTCTCAAATTGTCCGACTGAAGAAGGGCGAATTGGTAGTAGGAGAACTGACGGTAAGGCGTTTGACCATTGATGAGATAGAAGCGGCCGGAATAGATGTAACTGCGCCTGAAAACCAATGGGTTTATCAGTTTGAAGTACATTTGGCATTTAATAATACGCCGCTGCCTCCTGTAGTTCATACCGTAACCGGAGGTGGTACATTTATAGGCGACTCATGGAAACCCATCATTATTGAACATCCCGGTGAACCCGGCAAGCCGACAAAGGTTGATAAGGTTTATCCCATTGCAGTACCTCACCCGGGACGTCCGGAAGTAAGGCCTACCATTGCTTATCTGGTAATTCCCGGAGAAGCACGATGGTTAAAGGAATTTTTTGAAGTAGGATTAGTGCTGGAAAATACTGCTGATCCGGAATTTGTTATTACCGATTCCCTGGCAGTGTTGAAACTGCAGGATGGTTTGAGCCTGGCACCTACCCAGGAAAGGCAGAGCCTGGAAGTTGACCTGGGGGATATTGCCGGGGGTGAGTCAAGGGAAGTTAAATGGATTATACGCGGTGATAAAAAAGGTTGGTATTCCCTGGAGGCAGATTTCACAGGAATACTGCAGCCCTTTGGAGATGCGGTGTACGCCACCTTTATGACAAAAGAACCGTTCCGCGTATGGGGCGATGATGCGATAAAGATGCATATAGATGCCCAGGACCGGTCCGACAAGGGCTATCCTTACCATGTGCGGTTTGGAATTGAAAACATATCAGATATACCCGTATACAATGCATCTTTTAAATTATTGGAACAGGGGAAACAAAACTATATTTATGCACCTAATCAACAGCTGGAAGTGTTCACAAGAGAACTACCTGCAGGAGAAACCTTATGGGCGGACTATATACTGGTTCCGTGCATTGACGGAGATTTGATCTTATCCTACTCCTATACCCTTAAAACGGGCGGAGATGCGGCAATACCCGAGGTTATCACCAGTCATACGGTTATTGAAAATACACCGGGCGTGGCTCCGGTATTAAACGAAACCCATAATGCCGATGGGACGGTTACACTGCGTTGGGACAGTGTGGAAAATGCTACGGGATACCGCATATATTATGTACGTGATGACCTTTACATGTCAGGCCCCGAAGAAATGGTATACGAGGCAGGACCGGATGAAAATACCGTTACATTGCAGGAACCCCAGGGACAAAAGGATTATATCATTACTGCCTTGTTTGGCGATAAAGAAGTGATGCGCCATGCGGTGACGGGCCTTTCCTGGTGCGGAGGAGCCGATGAACCGGTAATTACGGTTAATCCAAAAGAAATACCGGTAGGGTGTGATACGGAGCTTTGGATTACCGTGAATTATAAAGGATATCCGGTAGCGGGCGGAACAGTGGATATAGGGGATTATGCTTCGGGCATCGTATTGGATGAAAACGGCCAGGCAAGAATAACCATTCGCCCGCTTACGGCAGGTGAAATCCTGGTGACAGCCCACCACCCGCAAAACCTCTGGTCCGTCAGTACAACAATTTATGCTGTAGATGTTGCCGATGTCCTGTATGGTGATGTGAATGGGGATAAAGAAATTACAGCTGGGGATGCAGTACTTATATTAAGAAACACAGTAGGTTTGGTACAATTTAGCGATAAGCAAAAAGAAGTTGCCGATGTCAGCGGCGACGGAGAAATTTCGGCAGGGGATGCAATACTTATATTAAGGTATACGGTAGGATTGATTGATAAGTTCCCTGTAGAAACAAAATAAACCAATTAATTGAGAAAAAAGAAGGGTAATTGTTTGCCCTTCTTTTTTCTTGATTATCTTAACCCCATTGAATTTATCTGCCTTAAGCATAATTTTCCTTTATTTTAAATATGATGTAATAAGATTAAAATAAAGGAAGTGAATAGCATGTTTATCTTCTCCTTCAAATTTAACTATAAAAAAGCAATTTTGTTCTTATCAATTATTGTGCTTGTACTTTTCCTTGGCATTTCTTTAATGGAAGATACAAGAGAAGTAAATATTTTTAATGTGTCCGATAAGAGCAATTTATACAATTTTACTAACATTAAGACAAATAAGGACCGGGTGAATTTTTTAAAACAATTTGGATGGGATGTGGAAGAACAGCCGATTGAAATCATGGAAGTGCAAATTCCCCAGGAATTTGATGAAGTATACAAAAATTATAATGAAATTCAAAAGGAAGTTGGATTGGATTTGGAGAAATATAAAGGTAAGCGGGTAAAAAGGTATACTTATAGAGTACTAAATCATCCGTCCGGCAAAGATGTTGAAGTAAGGGCAAATATATTGATTTATAAGAACCGGGTTATAGCAGGAGATATTATGACCACAGCAATTGATGGATTCATGAACTCATTATTGTATAAAATATGAATATGAAATATAGGTCTGACCCTTTTTTTATTGTTATAAAATCCGGCAACATAAAATGTGGACAGGCACCATTGTTGGAGGGGGCGCCGCCCATGGCGACACGTTTTAGCTGCCCACGGCGACTGATATGATACACAGGAAAGGAATATATATTAAGGTTGGGAGTGTATAAATAATGGCAGATATTCAAAGGTTGGATAAAGTGCTGGCTAACAGCGGATTTGGTACGCGCAAGGAAATAAAAAAATTGGTAAAGGCCGGCAGGGTAATGGTAGACGGTGAAATTGTAAAAGACAGCAGTATGCATGTGGACCCGGAGAAAAATGAAATAATGGTGGAAGGAGAAAAATTGGAATATAAAAAATACATTTATCTGTTGATGAATAAACCGGCAGGGGTAGTATCAGCTACCTGGGATAACAGGTATAGCACAGTGGTGGACCTTGTCCCGGAAGAGTACAAGCATTTTAATGTATTTCCTGTAGGCAGGCTGGACAGGGATACGGAAGGGTTGCTTCTTTTGACCAATGACGGGCAACTAGCCCACAACTTGCTGTCCCCTAAAAAACATGTACCTAAAACCTATTATGCAATAATAGACGGAAGGGTAACGCAGGAAGATGCAAAGGTTTTTAAGGACGGTGTTACGCTTGATGATGGTTATACGACTTTACCGGCCCATTTGGATATCATTAGGTCCGGCGAGCGGTCAGAAATACAGCTTACCATAATGGAAGGAAAATTTCATCAGGTGAAAAGGATGTTTGAAGCGGTGGGGAAAAAGGTCAAATACTTAAAAAGAATAAAGATGGGTGACCTGGAATTGGAGCCTGATTTAAAGCCGGGAGATTGCAGAGAATTATCTGGAGAGGAGATCGACTCTCTTAAAAAGTATACATAAGCACAATTTATATTGTTGAACATATAATGAATACGGGAGGTATTAGCTGTTTCAGACGAGGAGGAGGACTGGGATGGATGAAAATTTATGCCCCGATAAAAGTGATTTTGTAAATACTGTTTCATCAAAGATATTGTATGAATGCAGCAGTGAACAAATGATGCCAAAGGGGGTTAATGGTCCAATAGTTGCCAAAGTACCCGTGGTTATTGCAGAACCCAGGGTACAGGTGAATATTGAATCAGTTATAAAGCTTGAACAGCCTGCCTTGGAGATAAAACGCATTAAAAAAAATGTATATTTGACCCAATGTAAATTAATAAATACTGACCCGGGAAAAAGCGGAAAGCTTTTCATAAGTGGTTTTGTAAGAAAAAATATTGAATATGCAACGGTTGACAGTGAATGCCCTGAAAATGGAACAATCAGCGGTGATATCCGTCACACAACTGCCCGTATTCCGTTTCAATGTGTGACAAAAGTTGATTATATAAATCCTCCTGTTGAATGTAAGAAAGATTATATGGCGGAAATAGAAATACTCCGTGACGATATGACCGGTTGCGATCCTTGTGTTCAGAATAGCATTGGACGTGATCCTTGCGGTGGTCAGCTTAAGCATTACGAATACCTTGCTGAAAAGGTGTTTTGTGAATTGGAAGACGTACAAATATTTGAGGAGGACGTACATTTAGATCCTTACTCTATAGGGTGTGCCTTTCCTAACGAACAATTATTCAAGAGCATCTCGGAAAAAACGGTTTTATTCTTAAGGATAAAAGTTTTACAAAGACAACAGGTAAATATCCCAGGAACATGTAGCCACAGCAAGGACAAAGATTATAAATACATTAAAGAAGATAATAAAGCCTTTGAGGATAACAGCAAGGATCTTAATCATGGCTGGAAAATAGTATCGGTTCCTCGTGTATATAGCAATATTTTCAAAAAGAAGAAAAAATAATAGTAAAAACAGATTAAAGCTACCGGTGGGTAGCTGAAATCTGTTTTAATTATGCTAAAAAAATAGTTAACAAAAGAAATTTACATAATTACATTTATGGTAAACCGTGCATAATCTATATTAGAAGTAAGCGCTGGCTATAAAGGAAGATTAAGGCGCAATCCCAGCAATAATAATAGAACAGGAGGTTATTATATGTCAAGAGATGATTGTTTTGACAGATGTCCCCAGGCGGATGTATTGGAATCAATTACGTTACATGAATGCAGCAATGAAAAAACCATCCCTGTTGGTAATCATGGTCCTTTTGTAGCAAAAATACCGGTTGTAATTGCAGAACCTGTTATACAAGTAGATGTGGAATCCACCATTCGCCTAGAAGAACCTGCACTGGAGATAAAACGTGTTAAAAAGAACGTATATATAACCCAGTGTAAACTGCTGGATACTTTTGGGCCGAAAAGCGGTAAATTGTTCATAAGCGGCTTTGTGAGGAAGAATATAGAATATGCAACAGCAAAATGCTATAGTGCCAAGAATGGAGTTATAAGTGGTGATATCCGTCATACTACCGCAAGAATTCCTTTCCAATGTGTTACAAAGGTAGACTATATTAATCCACCGGAATTCTGTGAAAAAGGTTTCACCAAAGAAATAGAAACCTATACCGATAAACTGTATGGCTGTGACCCATGTGCACAAAATGTCATGGGACGTAATCCATGCGAACAAGACTTCGTTCATTTTGAATGCTTCAGCGAAAAAATCTTCTGTGAACTGGTTGATGTAAAGATATTCGAAAAAGATATTCACCAGAATCCGGACTCCTTAGGTTGTGAATTCGCGAATGAACAGATATTCCAGGAATTTGTTGAAAAAATGGTACTATTCATCAAGATAAAAGTATTACAAAATCAGCAAGTATATGTACCAAAAGCTTGTAGCTGCATGGATAAAAAATGCATTCCTGTATACCGCAAAGACCTAAAAGAAGGAAGGAAATGGGTAAGCAAAAACGGTGAATGGAGGCCATGTGATTAAGTCTTAAAGCAGGCAGGAGGACAATTTGTCCCCTGCTTTTTGTTTTTTTATTGTATATTTTTATTACATATTATAGAATCAAATATATGTATTAAAAAAATACGGATGAGGGGGATAAAATGTATATAAACACAAGGATTTTTGCACTAATATTATGTTTTTTTTGCACCCTGAGTATTACTTCGTGCAGCAAAAGCAACATGGTACAAGACAGGACTAATATTGATGAAGCTAATCAGCAAACTTTTGAGGAACAGGCAATTCCAGAGGATGAAAATAAAGGGTCGGATTCAGAGCAGGAAACCTGGCAGGAAGAAGAACAGCTCATCCCGGAGCCAATTCCAACCATTAACATTAAAGCAATAGGGGATGTCATGCTGGCCAGGGGCGTAGCTTTTTATGCGCAGGGGGATTATACTGTTCCGTTCAAAGAAACGGCGGACCTTTTAAGAAACAGTGATATTACTTTTGCAAACCTTGAATGCAGCCTTTCGGACAGAGGTGAGAAGCTCACGCACAAAGGGGTATGGCTGAGAGCGGAGCCAAAGGCAGTTGAAGGTATCAGGTATGCGGGAATTGATGTGGTAAATATCGGGAACAATCATATTTTGGATTATAATGAACCTGCCCTGTTGGATACTATTGAAATTCTGGAAAAGAACTATATAAAGCACATCGGTGCGGGTGTAAACTTGAGCGATGCCAGAAAGCCGGCCATTGTAGAAGTTAAAAACAGGACGGTCGGTTTTTTAGGGTATTCCGATTTATACCAGTATGGATTTGGGATACCGGGCACAAATAAGCTTCGCTTTTTTGAAGCTAAAGAAGATGTTTCGGGTATTGCTCCGTTAAAGTATGAAATGATTAAAGAAGATATTCATGCATTGCGGGGGAAGGTGGATATACTGGCTGTATCCCTTCACTGGGGCGTGGAAGATTCCCATTATATTACTCAGGAACAGCGGGAAATGGCTCATAATATTATAGACGACGGAGCGGATATGATTTTAGGACATCATCCCCATGTATTGCAAGGCATTGAAATATACAAGGGCAAGCCGATTATATACAGCATGGGTAATTTTGTTTTTGATCAAAATAAAAAACCAAATAATGAGAGCATGCTGGTTGATATGGAATTTGAAGGGGATAAACTGTCCCGATTGGAAGTAATCCCGCTGCAAATAATAGGGCAAAAGCAAACAATACGTGCAAAGGATGAGGATGCGGCGCATATCTTAGGATATTTGCAAAAGCTGTGCGATGAATTGGATACAAAAGCCCGCATAACCGAGGAAGGTACTTTAGTGTTTGAATTGTAAAAAATTCATCTTTATGGAACTTTTTTTATTTTTATGCGTCAATAAATAACAGGAATAAAAACCTGGGAACACAATACTCATACTATTGAAAATTAATAAGGCTGGGGGGTAATAATGTGAAAACGAGAAAAGTGTTCATTTTGGGGACAACGGCTGTGCTGATATTTTCATTGCTGGCAGGTAACGTGGCTTTTGCGGATGAAATTGTTCCTGAAAAAAATGAAAAAATTACAGCCGTAGCAGGGACAGTAGAATATATGCCGGATAAAATGGTGGATGAAAGCAGTGTAAAGATCAAAAAGGATAAGGCTGTGGAAATTGCAAAGACCATGTTGGAAGATCCGAAGAACTATGAATTAGGTTCCATTTATTTATCGCCCAAATGGCCTGCCGGAGGAAGTATTTGGAACATTGAATTCCGCGTTAAAAAAGGATCAGGCGGCGGATTTAATGTAAACGTGGATGGGGATAGCGGTAAAATTGTAGGATTTAACCGATGGGATGCTTATGATGACAGCCGGAATTATGTAGCCAAATTTACACGTGCGGAAGCAAGGAAGAAGGCTGAAGAGTATTTGAAAAAGACTCTTGGTGTAGATATAAAAAACTATGAACTGCAGGATGAATCTCCTTATGCCAGCTACTATAAGACCAGCGGCGTAAGAGAGAAATTAATATATTATTTTAATTTTATAGAAAAAATAAATGGCATACCTTTCACAAATTCTTCCATTAACATTGGAGTGGACGGAACTGACGGGAAAATTATGAGCTACTATTTAAACAGTATGGACATTAACAAGCAAAAACTGCCGTCACCGGATAAAGCAATTACACCGGAAGAAGCGTTGGAGAGATGTAAAAAGTACACCGATATGGCACTCCAGTATATTGTATGGAGCAAGGGGCAGCTTTATGGCATGCCAAAACAAAGCGTAAAATTGGCTTATGTGCCGTTAACGAGTATCAGCACGGTGGATGCTTTAACAGGAGAAAGTTTAAATTATGATGGTTCTGTGATGAAAGAACTGGGTATTTCATCAACAAATACTTCGGAGAAGATTACCCCTCTTAACCCTGATGCCGTAATTTCAAGCAAGGCACTAACCGAAGAAGAAATAAAAGCTAAGGCGGAAAAAGCTAAAAAAACAGCGGAACAGATATTAGGGGTAAGCTTTGAAAACAATGACGGCCGTAATTATACTTACTATGGAGGCAATAACAATGTATGGGACTTTAACTGGCATGCCATGAAGGAAAACGGGGAAGCATATTTTAGCATTTCCATAAATGAAAATACAGGGCATATTACAAGTATGGGCCTGGGAAACAGTGCTTATATTATGCCTATGAAGGAGGACGGAACCCCCAAGGAAGTTGTTGAAAATATAAGTTGGGAGAAGGGCAAGGAAAAGGCCGTTACACTGTTAAAACAACTTTTGCCTGAACAATATGGCTTTTTTGCTGATCAAAACAAACAGGCTCCTGAATATACCGAAGAAATTGCAAAAACGGTAAGAGAACATAACTATAACTTTGTCAGGGTTGTAAACGGATTGCCCTTTATAGATAACAGTATAAACATCGGTATTGACAGGGAAACGGGAGATATTCGCAATATGTATTTTTACTGGACCGATGTGGACTTCCCGCCCATCGACAATATTATTGACCGTGAAACGGCAGTAAAAGAGTACTTTAGAAGGGTGGAACCTAAACTGGTGTACCAGTTGTTCATGCCTTATGACCAAACGTCCGGTGACCATGATTTTACGGAAAATATAAAGCTTAGCTATACATTCCAGATGAGCGGATTTACGTATAGCGGATTGATGTTCGATGCGGTAACCGGAAAGTTTATTGATTGGTCAGGAAATGAATATGCACCGGAAATGGTTATGGATGATTCGGTTTTGCCTGACCACTGGGCCAAGAGAAGTGTAGAATTGTTAATAGCCCAGGGTATATTGAAAGGTACTAACATAAAATATGATGCACCTGTCACAAGGGCAGAAGCCGTAAAGATGGTGAGCCTGGCCAAGGGCATGATGTATTACGGCGGATATGCGGGGGATGCCTTTCCCTTTAAAGACGTTCCATTGGAAGATGAAAATTATGCATATATAGAAAATGCAATACGTAATAAGCTCATATATGTAACCGGTGATGAGTTTAAAGGTGATGAAAAAATCACAAAAGAAGAATTTATGAAAATGCTTGTAAACCTTATGGGATACCAGGATATTGCACAGAAAAATGAAATATTTAAAACGGGAAATGAGCGCAATATAAGCAATAGCGCGAGAGGATATGTGGCTATATGCAGAGCATTAGGCACTTTACCGGTCAAAGACGGAGGGGTACTGGACGGAAAAGCTGTATTGACCTATGCTGAAGCCGCAAAGGCATTGTATAATGCATTGCCATATGTAAAATAAAGGAATAGCAAAACGGGGTGAAGCTTTTGTATGAAGCACGCCCCGTTATTATTTAACCTTGCTTATTGTTTTTATACCATTTAACATACCTTTCTATTCCCTCTTCCAGACTGACTTTTGGGTAGTATGAAAGCATATCCCTGGACTTGCTTATGTCCGCACAGGTAATGTCCACATCTCCCAACTGCATGGGAAGGTATTTTCGCATAGCTTTTTTCCCAAGCTTTTGCTCTATTATTCCCAGCATCTCATTCAATTGGACGGGGTGCCCGTTGCCGAGGTTGAAAATTTCATATTTGCATTTTATATTCAGGGCAGCCATAATTCCATCCAGTATATCATCAATATAGGTATAATCTCTCTTACTGGTACCGTCACCGTACACCGGCACTTCCATGCCTTCATCAATAAGACGGGTATATAGGCTTATGGCCATTTCAGGTCTTTGCCTTGGCCCATAAACGGTAAAAAACCTTAATATAACCATGGGTATATTATATAGACTGCTGTAGGTTCCGCAAAACAATTCGGCGGAACGCTTGGATGCAGCATAAGGGGATACCTGCAGGAGGAGAGGGTCATCTTCCTTGAAAGGTATGTTAGGGCTATTGCCGTAAACGGAAGAAGATGAAGCAAAAATAAACTTGTCAACCCTATGTTTTGCAGCAAAGTTAAGCAGGTTTACTGTTCCGATAATATCCACATCCGCATATTGGCAAGGCTTTTCAATTGATCCTCTAACACCTGCCAATGCAGCCAGATGAACAATTTTGCCGATTTTATAGTTATCAAATATCTTTCTAAGCGTGTTTGTATCTCTGATATCACCCTTAACCAGTTTATAATGGCTGTCGTTGATTACGCTTTGTATATTAGAATACTTGATTGTCGGGTCATAAAAATCATTAAAATTATCCAGGTTTACCACATTGTACCCGACTTTTACAAGCCTTTCGCATAGATGGGAGCCTATAAACCCGGCACCGCCGGTAACCAGTACAGTCTCCATAATTATGCCTCCATGTTTTATTCAAAATACTCAGACATGGATTTCTTCCATTCCCGATAGGTATCCCTATCCAATTTTTTTACTTGTTTTAAAAAAGTTCGTAATAATCCTAATCTGTCTAATTCGTCAAACAAGAATATGGGTTTTTTATCTTTTAGAAGAAAGGTATTTACATGATCCACTACTTTGGGAACATATTTCTTTGTTAGAATAATATGTTTTAATCTAATGTTCATGCGTTTAAATTTTAATCGTTTCATTTCATGAAACATAAATAGGATTTGCTTTGTTAGCATTTCGGGTAACATTCTTTTCTTTCTAAGGTATTCTTGTAAAGATATGCCGTCAATATATTCCATGATTATATAATTCGGCCCGATTTTATATAATTTTGGAATAATAGGTGACCCTTTTGCATTCAAATAAGCGGCGGATTCTCTTTCAAAATCCCTTCTGGTTGCAAATATTTTTACGCAATGCGTTTTTGAGAGCTTAAATACCGCTCCTTGCTTTCCCCTACCTATAAGGGGATAATTGGTGGGATTGTAAACCGCAACCTCTCTACCTGGATTTTTTTTCACAAAAATGGATTGTAAATGTTTCATTTTTTACCCCTCACATTTTGGATGTGTAATTTTATTTTGCAAGTCCCGCAAGGATTCTTATAATGATTTATACTGCATAATATGAAAGATAAAAGAAAGTGTTACAAGGGTGATGAACCAATATAATTGATAATCATATATTAATTAGTGGAAAAAAGTGTGCGGAGGTATGGGATGGAAAGGATATGCTTTGCCGTATTGGCCCATGAAAAAAGAAGAATTTTAAAAGATATGCTTGCAAATATCAGATATTTTTGTCCCAACAGCTCTATTGTGCTATACAATGGGGGTAGCAATCCGCAGTTGTGCAGGAATCTTGGGTATCCCGTTTGCCCGTACAGCAAAAAGATGCAATGGGGTAACCTTGCTCAGTTCATGCTGGATATAATGAAATGGTTGGACGATACAGGATACCAGTACGATTATTTAATCAACCTGGATTCGGATGCTTTATTTGCCAGAAAAGGTTTTGAATCCTTTATCATTTCGCAGATGAAAGATGCAGACTACATGGCCGTAAGAGCCAGGGTATATGGAGATAAATGGTACCCTGGGCGAGAAATGAAAAGAAGATGGTCAAAATGGCAACCTCTTCTTAAGACGGAACAGTTTTTAGGATGTTTTAATGTAGGCCAGGTATTTAGCAAAGATCTGGTAAAGAAAATCCTTTCCTCTGATGACATAGATAAAATACAAAAAAATATTATTGAAAACGGTACCTTTGCCCTTGAAGAAATATTGTATGTGACCTTGGCCCATACATTGGGTGTTAAAATAAAATCCTATCCTGAGGATGTAGCTGGTTTTATTCGGTCCCGCCATTACTTTACATTATTTGAAGTATCAAGGTATATAAAATCCAATGCTCCTTGTTATTTACTTCATCCTGTTCGCCGGGATATGAATGACAATGTCAGAAGATATATTCGAAGACTCATGTCCGGCTACTCCAAAAACTCCCGCAGGCATTTAACGGTTTAACTGTAACCATTGATATATTTTTAGAATATCATATTTTGAGAATGGCATATTTAACACAGCTAGTGAGAGGATGACCCTGACATGCAAACCATAGCCGTAGTAGTGGATAGGTTTCTTCTTGATATAAGAACTTATATATACGAAGAAATTACTGCCATTAAAAAATACAACATTTTGGTACTTACCAGGAAAAGGGAAAATGCAAATTTGTATCCTTACAAAAACGTATACACATGTAAAAACTTCTTGAATCCTTTGACAGAATTTTCAAGAACCATCAAAAAAAATGATGTTAAGCTGATACATATAAAATTTGGTACATCTGCCCTTAGATACTTGGATTTAAAAAAGATGACCGGATTACCCCTTATAGTATCCTTCCATGGTTATGATGCTTCCGGTGTTTTAAATAATCCATTGGTTTTAAATGAGTATCAGAAGAAATTATTTCCTAAGGCGGACCATATAATAACCGTATCCCAAAAGCTTAAGGATAACCTGGTTAATGCAGGATGCCCAAAGGATAAGATAACTGTTTTATGGAGTGGTATAGATTTAGAAAAATTTTATTATAAACCAAGAAAAATTAAAGACGGTGAAACGGTTAAAATCCTTTCCATTGCCCGTCTTACAAGTGCAAAAGGACTCAAATATCTTATTGAATCCTTTGCAAAAGTTGTAAAAGAAAGGCCTAATACGGAGCTTTTAATTGTTGGGGAAGGTGAGCTTAAAGTAAAGCTTAATGAGCAAATTTATAAACTGGGCCTTGGCAAAAAAGTAAAAATTAAAGGATTTGTTCCCCATTATAAGATTCCTGATATATTGCACAAACACCATATATTTTGTCTTCCGTCCGTCGTTAAGGCAGACGGTACGGAAGAAGGAACCCCTAATGTGTTAAAAGAGGCCCAGGCTACCGGAATGCCCATTGTTTCTACGTACCATTCCGGCATACCTCATGTAATTCAGGACGGTATAAACGGCTTTCTTGTAGAAGAAAGAAACCCCGTCCAACTGGCAGAAAAGCTAATTTACCTGATTGATAATCCGGATACCTGGCTTGAAATGGGGAGGCGTGGGAGAGAGCATGCAGAAAAGAATTTTGATAAGTATAAGCAAGCCAGAAAGGTTGAAGAATTGTATTCCAATATAATAAAAGAATAAATATTATTAGGAAAGGATACATGCTTTATGGATACCATAGGAGTTATAACGTTGATATTTCTACCCATTACCCAAACCTTTATTTATGATGAAATCACTGCAATAAAGAACTATAATGTTATTGCTTTAACTCTTAATAGACAAAATGAATCCTGTTTTCCATATAAAAAGCTATATGTTGCCAAGAGTGATATAACAGCAATCAGGGAGTTTTCACATATTATTAAAAAGGAAAAAATTAAGCTTTTACACTTTCAATTTGGTACGTCCGCCCTTTACTTGCTGGGCTTAAAAATGATTTCCAATCTGCCTGTTGTGGTAACTTTCCATGGTTTTGATGCTTCCTATGAATTAAAAAACAACTATACCCTGAATAAATATAGGGAAAAGCTTTTTCCGAAAGTGGACCATGTGATAACGGTTTCCCAAAAGCTAAAGAATAATCTCGTAAATGCAGGATGTCCCGAACATAAGATAACCGTTTTGTCCGGTGGCATAGATGTGGAGAAATTTAGCTACATGCCCCGTAAGTTAAATGAAAAGGAACCGGTGAAAATTTTATGTGTTGCACGATTGACTGAAAAAAAGGGGCTTGAATACCTTATTGAATCCTTTGCAATGGTGGCAAAAGAAAGGCCTGATACTGAGCTTCTGATTGTGGGGCAGGGTGAGTTAAAAGAAAAACTGGAGTATAAAATATCAGAACTGGGGCTTAAGGATAAAGCAAGAATAATGGATTACGTGCCCCATGATGAAATACCCAATATAATGCATAAGCACCATATATTTTGCCTTCCGTCGGTTACCTCTTCCCAGGGAGATGAAGAAGGCCTTCCTACCGTATTAAAAGAAGCCCTGGCAACGGGAATGCCGGTGGTATCTACATATCATTCAGGTATCCCGGAACTGGTTCAGGATGGTAAGAGCGGTTTTCTTGTTGCAGAAAGGGATGTAAAAAATTTGACCGATAGGCTTATATATTTAATTGACCATCCTGAGATCTGGGAAGAAATGGGACAGCATGGAAGAAAATATGTGGTAGAGAATTTTAGCAAGGACAAACAGTCGGAAAAACTTGAAAATATTTATTATCAATTGCTCAAGAATCCCAGACGAAATAAGGGTGCAAGGGCTGGAAAGTATGTTGTTTACAAATTGGCGGATAGGGAGAGGAGAAGGGGATAAGATGAAAATTGCCTATATTTCAAAATCCATAATCCCCAGTAAATCTGCAAACAGTTATCAGGTAATGAAAATGTGTGAAGCTTTTACTCAAATAGGTCACGAGGTGGTATTGTACTGCCGTACCTCCAATGAATACCTAAAAAAGGTCTTTGCATATTATGGTGTTGAAAAAAATTTCAGATTAAGAAACAAATTTTTTCAGAGCTAAAAGAACGAAAATGGCTTTATAAGGGAAACAGGTATAAGATTAGCTCCCAGGAAGAGTTGCCTGACCTGTTTTATGGGAGGGATGATTATAAAAATTTTATAAGAGCTGCAAGGATAGGAATACCCATGATATTAGAAGTACATGAACCCCCAAAGGACTCCGATACCGCAAGGGATATAGCAAAGCTTTTGAAAAGCAAAAATTTAAAGTACATTGTAGCAACCTCCAACGCATTGCGCAGAGAATATATAAAGATATTCCCCAGGGCCAGGGACAGGATATTGGTTGCCCATAACGGCAGCAGCTTGCCTGTTCCGTCAAGGGATAAGGGTGATGTACCCGAGCTTCCGGGCCGCAATACTAAAATAAAGATTGGATATATAGGCCATTTGTATCCCGGCAAAGGGATGGAGATGATACAAAAGTTGGCCGACCGTTTTCCGGATATAGACTTCCACGTAATTGGAGGGACCAAAGAAGATATACGGCATTGGAAGAAGGTTATAAATAATAAAAACATAATTTTTTATGGTTTTATTCCCCCCGGCTCCTTAAGTAAATACTACAAATATTTTGATATAGTGCTTGCACCCTATCAGAAGAAAGTAAAAACCTTCGGAGGAGGTATTGATAACAGCCGGTGGATATGTCCCCTGAAGATATTTGATTATATGGCACATTCAAAAGCAATTATTGCTTCAGACATTATACTGAAAGATGTACTTTATGACAGGGTAAACTGTTTGCTTTGCCCCCCTGATGATGTGGGGAAGTGGCAGAAAGCCATAGGGGAATTAATAAATAATGCTGAACTTAAAACCCGCATAGAAAAAAAAGCTTATAAGGATTTTATCAAAAACTATACATGGACAAAGCGGGCCAGAAAGGTACTCGAACCGCTTAACAGATAGGAGATGTTAAATTGGACACGGTAGCAGTATTGGTCGATGAATTTCTTCCTGTTACCCAAACCTTTATTTATGAAGAAATTACAGGTATAAAAGAGTACAATGTTATTGTATTGACTGCAAAAAGGGAAAATGAAGAACTGTTTCCCTTTAAAAATGTGTATACCTGCACCAATATATATAGAATAAATAATTATTTTTCAAGAATCATTAAAAGAAAGAATGTACGTTTGATTCACGTTAAATTTGGCACTTCCTTTCTTAAATATTTTGAATTGATAAAATCAATTCAGTTACCGTGCATCGTATCCTTTCACGGATATGATGCTTCCCAGAACTTGAAACAACCTTTAATTTTATCAAAGTATAAAAGAATACTGTTTCCCAATACGGACCATATAATAACCGTATCACCAAAGCTTAAGGAAAACCTTATAGGTGCCGGATGCCCTCCGCATAAAATCACTGTTTTGTGGAGCGGCGTAAATGTAGAAAAGTTTTGGTATAAGCCCAGGACAATAAAAAATAATGAAAATGTAAAAATCCTTTGCGTTGCCCGTTTAACGGAAAAAAAGGGACTTGAGTATCTTATAAAAGCTTTCCACAGGGTTGTAAAGGTAAGGCCTTATACAGAGCTGTCAATTGTAGGCGAAGGCCCTTTAAAACGTAATTTAGCAAAAATGATTGCCAATTTAAACCTTACCCATAAAATAAGGATGATTAATTTTATACCCCATGACAAAATTGTTGATGTAATGCATAAACATCATATATTTTGCTTGCCGTCGGTTGTTTCTTCCTCGGGTAATGAGGAAGGGATACCCAATGTTTTAAAAGAGGCGTGTGCAACGGGAATGCCGGTGGTTTCTACATACCATTCGGGAATACCCTGTGTGGTTAAGAACGGGAAAAACGGCTTCCTGGTTCCTGAAAGAGATGTGGCTCAATTGGCTGATAAGTTAATCTACCTGGTTGACCATCCCGAGGTGTGGGAAGATATGGGTTTATTCGGCAGAAAGAATGTGGAAGAAAACTTTAATAAGTATACGCAAGCAAAAAAGCTTGAACATCTTTATTCAAGTTTTATAGAATAATAACATAGGGGCAAAGAACTTGCCCCTGTGCTTTATCTGCCAACGGATACATAATTAAACCCCATACCGGTTATTTGTTCTGGCTCAAAAATATTTCTTGCATCCACTATAGCCGGGGTTTTCATTAAGCTGCGTACTTTATTGAGGTCCAGGCTTGCAAATTCCTCCCAATCGGTGATAATTGAAAGAACATCGGCATCTTTGCATGCATCATAGGCATTTTGACAGTACTCAATTTGGGGGAATATTTCTTTTGCTTTTTCGTTGGCAATGGGATCGTAGGCTTTAACGGTAATCCCCTTTTCAATTAATTTTTCTATAACGTATAAGGAAGGGGCTTCTCTTAGGTCGTCCGTGTTGGGTTTGAATGCAAGGCCCAGTAAACCTACTGTGGGTTTTTCAATAGTATCAATCAGGGCCAGTATTTTTTCTGTAATCCGTTCCCTTTGTATTTGGTTGACTTCCATCACTGCTTCAATAATCCTGAATTTATATCCATGCTGCCTTGCGGTGGCAGCTATTGCTTTTACATCCTTCGGGAAACATGAGCCTCCATAGCCTATACCTGCTTTTAAGAAGTCCAGACCAATTCTCTTGTCCATTCCCATTCCCTTGGCTACTTCAACCACATCTGCCCCAACCTTTTCACAAATGTTTGCAATTTCATTTATGAAGGATATTTTTGTTGCTAAAAAGGCATTTGAAGCATATTTTATTAATTCGGCGCTGACAATATCGGTTACATGAATGGGTATGTTTAATGGCTCGTATAATTTTTTCATGAGTTCAATGGCTTTTGGGTCCTCTGCCCCAATTATTATACGGTCTCCTTCAAAAATATCTTTAATTGCTGAACCTTCTTTTAAAAATTCAGGATTTGAAACTATGGAGAAAGAAATATCATTTTTTTTGTTTTGAGTTATGATTTCTTTAATTTTATTAGTTGTCCCGACAGGGACGGTGCTTTTAGCCACAATAATTTTATAATCATTTAAGGATGCGGCAATATCCCGTGCCGCTTGTAAAACAAAGGTTAAATCCGCACTTCCATCCTTATCGGGGGGCGTACCAACGGCAATAAACACAATTTTTGAATTATGTATTGCTTTATGAATATCCGTTGTAAAGGTAATCTTATTATTACCTTGATTTTTACGGATTAAATCCTCGAGTCCCGGCTCATATATTGGAATCCGTCCATTGTTAAGATGCATTATTTTCCCTTCATCAATGTCCGCACATATAACATTATTACCTATATCGGCCAGACATGCGCCCGTAGCCAGGCCCACATATCCTGTACCTAGTATACAAATATCCATAGTTAATCCTCCAAAAAAGTTTTTATATTATCATAATATGATTGCAGTGGCCGAAATGTTATTGTTGAACAGGGTTCTATGAGGTCCTGGCCCTGTTTCCTGGATAATAAAAATATTTATTTGAAGGATTTTTCTTGTTTTGCGTCGAATAAATTATTGCAGTGAAAAGAATTTAAAGATGCCGGATAATATTTAGAAATCTATGAAGTTTGAATAGAGGATGATAAAAACATAAAACAGGATAAAAACATAGCCCATGTTTATTATCCTGTTTTATTATTGTTGTTTGATTCTTGTATGATAATGTATAATATATAAAACATATTTTTGGGGGACTGGGTATGAGGGACATTACCTTTATACATTGTGGGGACATTCATCTTGATGCCCGTTTTACATCAACAGGCATGAATGATGAACAGGCAAAGAACAGGAGGCAGGAGCTGAGGGATGCCTTTTCAGCCATAATTGACAAAGCAATCAGTTATGGAGTGCACATGCTTTTTATATGCGGCGATTTATTTGAACATGAGTACATGAGCCGCAGTACGGCCTTGTTTATACTTCAGCAATTAAGCCGTATTCCGGATGTGAAAGTGTTCATATCTCCGGGTAATCATGATCCGTATGTTGCCAACTCCTATTATGCTACCTTGAGATGGCCGGACAATGTACATATATTTAAGGGTACAGTGGAAGGAGTACATATAAAAGAGCTGGATACTACTGTTTATGGTACGGGCTTTATAAATAAGCAACAGTACCGGTCCATGCTGGAAGGTTTAAATGGCATTAAAAAGGATGGTATTAATATATTGGTTACCCATGGAACGGTGGACGGCGGCCAAGACGATTGTCCATATCATCCAATAAACAGCCAGTATTTAAAAGCTTTGGATTTTGATTATATAGCTTTGGGCCATATTCATAAGCACTGTAAATTAGATGAGGAAAGGGACAGTCCCAAAATATTGTACTGCGGCAGCCCCGAACCTCTGGGCTTTGATGAGCCGGGTGAGCACGGCATTATACTGGGTAGCATTGGGCAAAAGGGCACAAAGACTAAGTTTATACCTATTGGCAGAAGAAAGTGTATAACCGTTGAAATAGATGTTTCGGGAATCGTGAGCATGGAAGAAGCAGAAGGATTGTTAAAACAAAAACTTGAAATCATGAAGGAACACCTGGTAAGAGTGATTTTTACAGGTAGAAAAAACAAAGACCTGGAGATTGATACGGTACTTATGCTGGCAAGAAACAGGCATCATTGTTACCACCTTATGCTTATTGACCGGACTTGCCCTGATATTCACCTGGACGATTTAAAAAATCAGTGCAATTTAAAAGGTATTTTTGTACGCAATATGTTACAGGAGATTGAACAAACGGAGGATGCCAATAAAAAAGAGATACTTCTTAAAGCACTGTATATGGGACTGGAGGCTATGGACGGCAGGATACCGACTGCAGTATGAAAGGATGAGCATGGGTGATTATTGAAAGAATACGTATTAATCAGTTTGGTAAATTTGATAAAAAAGAGCTAAAGCTGAACAAGGGATTAAATATCATATATGGCATGAATGAATCGGGCAAATCCACAATTCAGGCGTTCATAAAAGCAATTTTATATGATCTTGATAAAAAGGAAGAGATAAAATATCTGCCGTGGGGTGCGAAGGGGTTTGGTTCATCCAATGAAATTACCTATACCCTTGACAACGGGCAGACCTATACGGTGGAAAAGGATTTTAATAAAAAAAGGACGCATATTTACTCATTGGAACCTTATAAAGAAATTACCGGACAGTTTCCTGTTCAAAAAGGAAGGGTTATGTTTATGGAAGAACAGACGGGATTAAACAAAACCCTGTTTGAATCGTCCATATTTGTTCGTCAGATGGGAGCGGTAATTGAAAAAAAGAATCGTAAGGATACGGGAGAACGTTTATTGCGGCTAAGTCAATATGGAGATGAAGACATTGATTACAGCCGTGCAATAAAAGAGCTGGATAAGATTAAAGAAGCCATAGGTTTAGGGATTACCGGAAAGAATAAAAAGCTTGTACAGGTAAATCAAATCATATATGATTTGGAGGTACAGAGGGATAAAGCGCTGGAAAACGTTAAAGCCATACAATGCTTGCAGAAACGGTTAAATGAGCTAAATGACAGATTGCAGGCCATAAAGAAGGAAATAGAGGAATTGCTTCTGCTTAAGCAACATAGGACCCATAAAATTGTGCAGCACTGCATGGATTTAAAGCATAAGCTTAAAAGGCTCTTGGAGAAGAAAAGTGAGCTTGCGCGACAAATGAATGAATATGGTTATGTTGCTGCAATTAATGAACAGGATTTGGTCGATATGGAAAGAAAGGTTGATAAGATAAGCCTTCTGGACATCCGTATAGAAGAGGTGAAAAATAAAATTAAATTGAACATAGACCAAAAAGAAAAACTGGGAAAATCCGTTACCGATGAAGAAAAGGGTTTTATAAATAATCAAATAAAGGATCTGCAGAACCGATGCAAACGGATTACTGCTGCCGGGTTGATACTTGGAGGGCTGTGTTTATCGGCTGGGCTTGTACTTGGGAAAAGTTTCAAGCCGGCATATATGTTGATGCTGTTGATTCCGGTAATAGCGGTTATAATGGGGTTGTGGACAAAAAAGATAAGCAACAGGATTGGCCAATTGCAAATAAAACAGAAGGATACCCTGGAGCAGGAATCAAAATCAAGGGAAAGACTGCAGGTATTGGAGGCTTTGATATACAATTTTGAAAAGGAGCTAAATCTGCTTGCGGATGAAAAGGAAAGCTGCATAAAGTCAGTGGTCGAAAAGCTGGAAAACATGGGAATTTTAAATGTACGAAAGGATGAGCTCCCGGATATTGTTTTTGGTTTAAGGCAAGACCTGAACCGTTACAAGCAATGCCTTAATAATATGGAAAACAATGAACGGGAAATAAAGGCAGCTCAGCAAAGCCTGGAGGTTGCAGAAAAAACAATTAGCAGCGGGGAGTGGAATAACCTGCAACCCATGGATGATGCATGTTATGAAAAGATTGCACAAAAATACGGAGTAATCGATAAAACCGGTATCGCTGAAATAGAAAAATGGTTGGAAGAGAAAAGGCAGCAACAGAAAGAAGTTGAATTGGACATTTCTGCAAAAGCAAAGGAAATGGAGATAATATCCCGGGAATACCGTCATCCGGGTGATATAGAGGAACAGTTGGAAGAAGCTTTAAAAGAGAAAAAGGAATATGAGCAAACTCTCGAAGCCGTAGATATTGCAAAGGATTTCCTTAGCCGGGCCCTTGCTGAAATGCAAAAGGATTATATTCCCTTGCTTAACCGATATGCCGGCAGCATTTTGGAGGAAGTAACCGCAGGCAGGTATCAGTCCATGGACATGGACACGCAGTTGAATCTTGTGGTACGCCATGGTAGCCAGGGTATAAAGGAGGCGGAAGTATTTAGCAGTGGGACGTTGGATCAGATTTATTTTGCCTTTAGGCTGGCACTTATGCGCCTGTTATCAGGCAGGGAAACACTGCCCCTCATACTTGACGAACCGTTTTCCCAGTACGATGATGAAAGGTTGAAGAGTACATTATCCTTTTTGATTAAAGAGTCGCAAAACAGGCAGGTAATCCTGTTTACATGTCATAAAAGGGAGTTGGAAATGTTGGAGTCGCTTGGACAGCATACCGTTATACTGTTATAATTTAAAGTATACATAAAAGACAAAAAATAAAATAAATACGGAGGCAGAAATGATGAAATATAAGTTACTGGCCATTGACCTGGACGATACTCTTTTAGGTCGTGACCTTCAGATTAGTGAAAGGAATATTCGTGCAATACATGAAGCGGTAAAAAAGGGTGTGCGGGTGACCCTGGCATCGGGCAGAGCGACCCAATCGGTACAGTATTATCTTAATATGCTTGGATTGGAGATACCCATTATCACCTACCAGGGAGCCCGTGTGGTGGACACATCTACGGGGGAGGTAATGTATAAGAAAGAACTCAGCCTGGAGCAGGCAATGCCCATTGTTAAGTTTGCCGAAAAGGTAGGGATACATTGCAATGTTTATGTGGATGATGTAATTTATGTGGAAGAAATGACTGAATGGGCTAAACTGTATCAAAAGTATTCTGTAAAAGTTCCCATGGAGGCGGTGGGAAAGCTTAGTGAATTTTTGGACAAGCCTACCACCAAGATGATTCTTATTGATGAGCATGAAAGGTTGGAGGAAATAAGGGAAGAAGTGGAAAAGCTTGCGGGGGAAAGCGCCCACGTGTTTTATTCCAAGCCTTTCTTTCTCGAACTGACAAATAAGTATGGTACAAAAGGAGAAGCGGTAAAGTTTTTGGGAGAATATTTCGGTATACCCAGGGAACAAATAATGGTCATTGGAGACACCTATAATGATGTAAGCATGATAAAATATGCAGGCCTTGGCGTGTGCATGGCCAACGGTCCCGACGATGTAAAAAAGGTTGCGGATTATGTTACCTTATCAAATGATGAGGATGGAGTTGCCCATGCTATTGAAAAATTTATTTTAGTATAAGATAAAATGTCTGTAAAAAGGATTTTTCTTTTTACAGACATTTTATTTCCATTTACGTATAAATTGAACGAGAAAAAATTACTTTACATATTGGGAGTAAGAATCTGGAGGGTGAAGTATGAGAGGTAGAAAATTTGCAGTATTTGTTCTTGCAGTATTTATGATAGCAGGGCTTCTGCAGGGATGTGCGCAAAAAACACAGGAAGAAGTTTCCATACCGCTGACTCCTGTAGAAGTCTGCAATGTGGTAAAAGGGGGGATTCAGTCTACATATACCGTATCGGGACAAATAAAGCCGTCAAAGGAAGTGACGGTATATGCCATGGCAGCAGGTAAAGCCGAACGCGTGCTAAAGGAAATTGGTGATGAGGTACAAAAAGACGAAGTGCTTTTTTCACTGGATAAAAAAGATTTAATCCGCCAGATAGAACAACTGGACATCAAACTAAAAACTGACAAAACAAATTATGAGATGGCGGTTCTTGCCCTGGAACAGGCAAAGGGCAGTGCCCAGGAACAGCAGCTTATGGAAATGGAAGCAGCCTTAAAACAGGCAGAGATTGCCTATAACAATGCAAAAGATAATTATGAAAAAAATAAGGTGTTATATGAAGCCGGAGCGCTTTCCGAAAAGGATATGAACAATTTGAAAGATGCCCTTTCAAATGCGGAGATTAATTATAACAGATTAAAAGATTCTTATAATCTACTGAAAGAAAAAATCTTATCCGAGTCGGTGCAAAGTGCCCAGTTAAGAGCGGAACAGGCGGTGGCAGCCATTGAAGCAACTGAAATACAGCGTAAGCAGGCGCAGGATGCCCTGGAAGATTCGGATGTAAAAGCGCCTATTTCAGGTATTATTGCCTTTAAAAATGTGGAAGTGGGAGCCCTGGTTTCTCCCCAGGCCCCGGCATATACCATTGTAGATATGGACAATGTGGTAGTAGAGACCACCGTAACCGAACGGGTTATAAACAGTATTGCAAAGGGACAGGACGTTATTGTAAAGATAGATGCCCTGGGAGGCAAAACGTTCAAAGGCACTGTAGATGCGCTCAGCCCTTCCGCTACGGGAAACAGTGTGGGATACCCGTTAAAAGTGACTATTCCAAACGAGAATCATGAAATAAAACCGGGTATGTTTGCAGAAATAAGTATTGTTATTGAGCAAAAAGACGATGTGCTCCTAGTTCCCATTGAGACGGTGTTAACAGAAGACGGAAAAAATTATGTATACGTACTTGAGGGGGATATTGCTAAAAAGAGAGAAATCACAACAGGCCTGAAGGATGAAAAGAACTATGAAATAGTAAACGGGCTTAAAGAAGGAGAAAGGGTCATATTAAAAGGCCAGAGCTTTATTGTAGATGGGGAAAAGGTACAAGTGGTAGGAGGGAACAATTAAATGAAGATTTCAGATTTAGCTATTAAGAGGCCTGTTACCGTTCTTATGCTTGTCATGATGATTTTGGTTCTCGGAGTGGTTTCACTGCGCAGCCTCAACCTGGACCTTTTTCCGGATATAACCTTTCCGGCGGCGGTGGTTATTACTAATTATCAGGGAGCCGGTCCCCAGGAAATTGAGTCCATTATCACAAAGCCTATTGAAGAAGTGATGGGTACGGTGGAAAATTTTAAAAAGGTGACCTCCACTTCTTCCAATGGGGTATCCATGGTAATGGTGGAATTTACCCAGGGTACCAATATGGATTATGCCGCACTGCAGATGCGTGAAAAGGTGGATATGATAAAATCTGCATTCCCGGATGATGTACAGGACCCCATAATTTTAAAATATGATGTAAACATGATACCTGTTATGCAACTTGCTGTTTCCTACGGAGACGATCTTGCCGGTTTGAAGACCCTGGTGGAGGACAAGGTAAAGAGCCGGCTGGAAAGGCTTGAAGGGGTTGCAGCGGTGGATATCACAGGGGGCGTGGAGGAAGAAATAAAGATAGATATACTGCCTCAAAAGCTGGAAGGTTATGGTTTGTCTTTAACTCAGGTAAAACAGGCGCTGCAGGCTGAAAATTTGAATTTGCCCGGCGGACAGCTTGAAGAGGGGAAGACCGAGTTTACCGTAAGAACAATAGGAGAGTTTTCGGATGTTGAAGAAATAAAGAATCTTCCCATTGCAACCGCCAGAGGTATAATACATTTAAAAGATATTGCGGAGGTACGGCAAAGTTATAAGGATGTGACCAGCAGGTCGTACATGAATGATAAACCGTGTATTTTGCTGGCAGTGAGCAAGGAATCCGGTGCTAATACCGTAAAAGTGGCTGACAAGGTTAATGCGGAGATAGATAAAATAAAAAAAGAGTTAAGCGATGTTAAATTTGAGACCATTTTTGACCAGTCGACATATGTAAAACAGTCCCTTGGAAACGTAGCCAATAATGCAATGGTGGGCGGTGTACTTGCAATCCTTATTCTTTTTGTGTTTTTAAAAAATATAAGGACCACCTTTATAATAGGTACTTCCATACCGATTTCAATAATTGCTACATTTATAATGATTTATTTCAGCGGTATTACGCTCAATATCATGTCCCTTGGAGGATTGGCCCTGGGGATTGGAATGCTGGTAGACAATTCCATTGTAGTGCTTGAAAGTATATACCGCTACCGGGAAGAAGGCTTTAGCCGAATTGATGCCGCCAGGGAAGGAAGTAACGAGGTTGCCATGGCAGTAACTGCTTCAACTTTAACCACAATTGCTGTTTTTCTGCCCATTGCCTTTGTAAGGGATAATATGGCAATTGAAATGTTTAAGGAGCTGGGGCTTACCGTTACCTATTCCCTGGTTTCTTCGCTGGTTATTGCATTGACACTGGTTCCTATGATGGCATCCAAAATGTTAAAAGTTGAGACAATGGAAGACTTGCAAAGGAAGCGTACTCCCATTGCAGTTATCGACCGTTGGTTTAACAGGTTTTTTAAAGGAGTGGAAGAAAGCTACAAAAAACTGTTGCGCTGGGCCCTGGGCCATCGCAAGACGGTAATAACGGGTACGGTATTGTTGTTGGTATTGAGCCTTGTTAGTGCTTCACTGTTTACAGGAGTGCAATTTTTCCCTAATATGGATATGGGAATGTTTACGGTAACAATAGAAATGCCAAAGGGTACGGTGCTGGAAGAAACAGCAAAAACCGTTGATGCCGTTGCAAAAGAAGTTGAAGGAATAAAAGAGCTTGAATATATATTTGTTATGCATGGAAGTGACGGTGATTCAAGCACAGGTACCATTTATGCATCAGTGGGCAAAAAAGAGAACCGTGAAAGAGGTATTGATGAGATTTTAGATGAGCTACGCAGCAAAGTGCAAGTTATTCCCGGTGCAAAAATCGCTGTGGAAAAAATAAGCTATATGTCTGTGATAGGCTCATCCAAGCCCATTACAATAAATATTAATGGGGATGATTTGGACGTATTGGAACAGCTGGCGGAACAGGTAACGGATGCAGTGAAAAGAGTAGAGGGTACACGGGAGGTTTCTTCCTCTATTGCAGATACGGTTCCTGAAGCCCAGGTAAAAATAAACCGCAATAAAGCTTCCCAGTATGGCATTTCTGCCTATACCATTGCCAGTACGGTACAAACGGCAGTGATGGGCCAGACTGCTACCCGGTACAAGGTATCCGGGGATGAAATTGATGTAAAGGTACGCTTTGAATCCGGCTCAAGAAAGGATTTAAAAGACCTGGAAGAAATACTTATAATGAGTCCTACGGGTCAGCAGGTGCCTCTTTATGAACTGGCGGATATTATCATTAAAGATGCACCGGCAAGTATTTCAAGGAGCGACCAGGTACGGCAGGTTAGTGTCACCGGTGATATAAGCGGAAGGGATTCAAACAGTGTATTTGTTGATATACGAAATAAGCTGGATGAAATAAAAGTGCCGCAAGGGTATACTATAGAACTGGCCGGTGAAAACGAAGACCTTAGAGAGGCTATAGAAGGTTTTGGGCTCATATTGCTGCTGTCAATTATATTGATATACATGATAATGGCATCCCAATTTGAGTCCCTGCTGCACCCCTTTACAATAATGTTTACGGTACCGCTGGCTGTCATAGGAGTGGCGTTTGCCATGTCCGCTGCCCGGATGCCCTTTAGTGTCCCGTCCTTTATAGGTATAGTTATGTTGGCAGGTGTTGTTGTAAATAACGGTATTGTACTGGTAGACTATATTAATGTATTGAGAAGCAGGGGAATGGAAAGGGACGAAGCCATCTATAAGGCAGGACCGGTAAGACTGCGCCCCATACTTATGACTACTCTTACCACCGTGCTGGGATTGGTACCCCTTTCTTTAGGGATCGGTGAAGGCTCAGAGTTGCAGGCTCCAATGGCTGTTACGGTAATGGGAGGACTGACCTTTTCGACCTTGTTAACCCTTGTGTTTATACCTGTGCTATATACTTTATTTGATGATTTTGGCAGATGGGTTAAAAGATTGTTTGGACGCAAAGAAAAGAGCATCCCGTCCCAGGCAGTTTAAATTTTTAATCATGCATAGAAAAGTTTGCAGGTATTGCAATAAAGGCAAAAAGGTGGCAAGTAATCCAGGGAAAGTAACTTTGGAAGATGAGATACAAATATATAAGAACAGTTTGCAATAATGAAATAACGAGGCGGTAGGAATCCAACGCCTCGTTAAAATGTATTGATACAAAAATTTTAAACAAAAACTTAACCGGTTGACAGGTTATCCAGCACATCGTTTTTATTATCTGGCACGCAGATGAGATGCTGGCTTTGCTTCCAGAGTACATATTTAATTCCTGAAGCAATTAAATCGGACATCTTCATAACCGTATTCAGGCGGGTATTTTGCAGTATGACATAATCCATAAGCCCATAGGAATTAACAATCCCGGCGATGGATATGTCCCCTATTTCAGGTAAATCCTTGTTTAAGCCTGCGCCGGGCTTGATGGGTTTATTGGATATGGCAATAAACCCGACGTGTTCAGCTTTTCCCAGGCAGGCATCCACTGCTATTATGAGCGGGTGGCGGAAGGCTTTTTTTATTTGGGCAGTGTACACGGCTAAATTTTTGGCATGTACCGGTTCTTCCAAGGTACCTATCACATGCACATTATTGTACGGCAGGTTTTTAAGCTTGTACCCCACAAGAGGGCCTAAGCAGTCTCCGGTACAGCGGTCGGTTCCAATACATAATATTATAATCGTATCGTAAAAGGGGATGGAAGGTGAGCTAAAAAAGGACAAAATGGCCTGTGAAAGCTCCTTGGCTGCACTGGGTTGGGTACTATTAACATATATTGTGTGTGGTAAATCATTAACAGTCACTTTTTTTCCTCCAAAATCATTTCTATACTAATTTATATATAGTTTCACCATGTTAAATGCCTATGTATACATCCGGTGCAAAAAGTTTCAAATATGTAGTTCATTGTGTTATAATAGGCAAAAGATATTCTCCGGTTGGCGTATTTGCTTCATTAAATAATTGAATGAAGGGGGAGCTGAAATGGAATACCTTTCTGAACTGGATATATTTAAAATTGCAATTTCATTGGAAGAATGTGGTGCAAACCTCTATAATCAGTTATTGAAAAGCATGGAAGGTGACGAAGAAAAGAAACAAATCTTTCTTGCCCTTGCAAAAGAAGAAGGGGATCATGCGGCAACATTTAATAAGCACTATAAAGAGGCTTTGGAGCGCAGGGGACAAAACCATAAATACGATATTATTGATAATCATGGGGTTAGAAAGCTCATATCATCGGCAATTGATTTTATATTGCCAAAGGAAGAAAGTTATACTGTTGAAGGAAAGGGTTTTAAAGAAATAATAGGCGATGCACTGGACCAAGAATATAAATCAATAAAGTTTTACTCGGAGCTTGTGCGCAATATAAATGATGAGGATATAAAAAAGAGCCTGTATTCAATTATACGGGAAGAAGAGCAACATGTAATAAAGCTGAAAGAAATGATTTATTATAAAAAGACCAGCATATCAATTGAAGAACATGTTCACTTTATAGAAAACATCATAAATGGTATGCAGGATTGGGTGCGGGTAATTGACATGGACGATAATATTATTTACGTGAATGATAAGATGAGAAAGGAACTGGGGTATTACCTGGTAGGTCGGAAGTGCTTTGAAGTCATAGGTAGAACCGAGGCATGCAGCCAATGCGTATCAAAACAGGCAGCTTCTCAATCCTTTTCTGTACATAAGGAAGAAGTGATAAAAGGAAGGATTTATTCTGTTGTCAGCTCTCCATTAAAAAATCTGGATGGGGAAGTAGAAGCAATAGTGGAAGTATTAAGGGATGTGACCGAAGCAAAAAAACTTGAGGAAAAGATTAAGGCTCAAAATAAGAAGCATAATGAAGATTTGCGTATTGCAAGAAAAATGCAGTACAGCTTGCTTCCTAAAAAGATGCACGAGGGGAAGGTTAACTACAGCTATGTCTATAGGCCCTGTGAAGCCATTGGTGGAGATTTTTTTGATGTGTTTTCCATTGATTCCTGCCACGTTGGGGTATATATTGCAGATGTTTCGGGTCATGGTGTTCCCGCTTCCATGCTTACCTTATTTTTACGCCAGACGATAAAGAAGGACGAGCTTTCACCGGCTAAGGTTTTGGAGCATTTATATAAAAAATTTAATGAAATTGACTTTGGAATAGATATGTACATAACCATGTTTTATGCCATTATAAACGTGGATACTAAGGAAATTTGCTATGCCAATGCAGGGCACAATGTGGTGCCGATTCTTTTCAATGAAAAGGGATGCAATTACCTGATGGCTTCCGGTATTCCCATCAGCAATTGGGTGGATAAAACCGAATATTTGGAGCATGTAGGCATATTCAAACCCGGGGACCGGTTAGTGCTTGCTACCGACGGAGTGGCGGAGATATGCGATGAATCCGGTGAAATGTATTGGGGTCACAGGCTTGAAACGATGGTTCTAAGTAATATGGATAAGGATATTGATGAATTAAAAAATATTATATTAAGGGATACATATAATTTTAAATATGGGGAAGAATCTCAACATGTTGAGATGCTGGACGATATGACACTGCTTATTTTAGAGGTGCGGGAATAATATGTTTTGTTGCTTTATACATTTACTAACATTTAGGACTTGAATTTTATATTGACCTCTGCTATAATATATGTTTTTACTTTGACAACAGCTTTTTTTTATGCTATAATGTACCCTGGGACCACAATACAAAAGAGGTGATTATTTATGATTGAGAAAGATGATCTTTTTAGGATTAAGAAAAGCCTTGAAAGTAATATTGGCAAGCGGGTCCGACTAACTGCGAAAAAGGGTCGTAAAAAATCTGTAATTCGTCAGGGTATTATCGAAAGCACATATCCCAGTATATTTGTAATTAAGCTTGACAATGACAGTGAAATTACACGGCGGGTTTCCTATAGTTATACGGATGTACTAACAAAGACAGTCGAATTGGTAGTGTGTGGTGGCAATGAGATAACACAGTGCAGTTAATAAAAGGCGACAAGCATGTATGAATGCTTGTCGCCTTTTATTTGTACTTTTTTAGGCATAATTGGATATCCCCTTTAATATATATTACATAGTAGAACGTGTACAATGGATTATACTTTGAAAGGGAGGATTAGAATGACTCTTGAGCTGACGAAGGAACTTATCAATATAAATCAAGTAGTAGGTGTAGATTTTTCACAAACATTGGTTGAAGGAGATATTATTGTACCCGATGTAAAGCCGGATATTGCAAGGATACTTCAGGTCGACGGGATTGCCGTTATAAATGACAAGGAAGTGCAACAGGATAAGGTTTTGGTCAATGGCAGCGTACATTTTAAAATTTTGTATGCCCCGGAAGGTCCGGATAAATCGGTAAAAAGCATTAATGCAAGCTCCAGTTTTACCCACCAGGTGGATATTAAAAATGCCCGTCCGGATATGAAGGCTAAAATTGGAAGCGATATCGAGCATATCGAATTTAACATGTTAAACAGCAGAAAAATTAACGTTAAAGCAGTGGTGAGCATTGATTGCAAAGTTGAAAACCTGCTCAGCCTCGATATGATTACAGGTATTGCCGGAGAAGGGGATGTTCAAGTACGCAAAAAAAATATAAAGACATACAGTATTGTTGCTGAAACCAATAACCCATTTATTATACGTGAAGATTTGGAGATTCCTGCCGGAAAACCATCTATTAAGGATTTGTTAAAAATTGATACCAAGGTTACCGGTAAAGATGTTAAGGTTATCGATAATAAGGTGGTTGTAAAAGGTGAATTGAATGTATGCACATTATATGTAGCTGAAACGGACAATGATTCTATCCAGTTCATGGAACATGAGATTCCCTTTACGGAAATATTTGATGTGGAAGAAGTCAGGGAAGGCATGTACTGCGACCTTGAGGTTGATATCAAAGATGTATATTATGACGTAAAAGAAGACAGTGACGGTGACACCAGGATTTTGAGCCTGGAGGCTACAATGGATGCCTATACCAGGGCAAGCCAGGAAGTGTTTCTTGATGTGGTAGTGGATTCCTATAGTCCTGAGGGTAACATAAAACTCGAAAAGAAGACGTTTAATATTGACGAGATTATAGATGACAGCAGGTCCCAGACAACCATAAAACAGATTATTGATTTGCCTTCCGATGTTCCTGAGATTGCCCAGATATATAATGTAATCACGAAGCCTTATGTAACGGAAACCATAGTGGAAAACAACCGGGTGATAGTTGAAGGGGTTATAGATGCATATATTTTATATCTGGCCGATAGCGAGGAAAACCCGGTATACAGCTACAAGCAGGAAATTCCCTTCAGGCACATCATTGATGCTAAGGATGCGACACCGGACATGACCTGTGATGTGAAGGCAGACGTAACCCATTGCAGTTATAGCATGAATACGGCTTCGGAAGTGGAAGTGAGGTGCATCGTTGGGGTAGAATCAAGACTTGTCAAGGCAACACCGGTGGAATTGATTACCAATGCCGAATTTGCACCTTTTAGCGTGGATAGCATTAAGTCCTGGCCCAGCATTACCATATATTTTGTGCAAAAGGGAGACACCCTTTGGGATATAGCAAAACAGTACTATGTGACCATGGATGAAATTACCAGGGTCAATGAAATAAAAGAAAATGATATTTTACCTCCGGGCAAGCAACTGATTATTCCAAGAAGGCAGAGAAAATAAGGTTAAGCATTGATATGATTAGGACCGGGCATGGAACGAAAAAGAAGGACATACAGCCTTCTTTTTTTTGTTGCAGTTTTGCCGGTTCCTTAAGAAACTTCGTTTTGCATATTTTTTTATATTGAAGAAAAATAGGAATAGTTATATGAAGGAGGGGATATATTTGTGAAAAAATACCCGTATATTGCAATGATTGCCTTTATAATCTGCATAGGTGTAGCATTATTGTATTACGGTATAAGCAAAAACTTTCAGTCCAATAGGGATGGAGGCATGAATACACCTGGGGCAGCTTATGCCCAGGAAAGGGGAAAAATTGATGATGTGCAGCTATTAGCCCGGTGTGTAAACGGTGAAGCAAGGGGTGAACCTTATGAAGGACAGGTGGCTGTAGCGGCCGTTATATTAAACAGGGTAAAGCATCCATCCTTTCCAAATACATTAGCCGGTGTCATATACCAGCCCGGAGCATTTACCGCCGTATCCGACGGGCAGATAAATGTACCTATTGACCCAAAAAGTACCGTATATAAGGCATGTGAAGATGCTATGAACGGATGGGACCCAACCGGGGGAGCTATTTATTATTACAATCCTGCCAAGACTACTAATAAGTGGATTTATAGCCGACAAGTTGTAAAGACTATTGGGAAACATAAATTTGCAAAATAAGGAGGTAAATAATGAGTATAAGGGATAAATTACTGGACTTTAAACGCCGGTTAAGCGACAGGCACATGTACAGCATTGTGCTGGTAACGGCTGCTGTTATTGCAGGGGCCGGTATTTATCAGTACAAGCGGGCATTGGAATACAGGAACTATGTGGAAAACCAGTATAACAGGCCCTTTCAT
Source organism: Clostridiaceae bacterium (assembly GCA_012735465.1). Taxonomy (GTDB): domain Bacteria; phylum Bacillota; class Clostridia; order SK-Y3; family SK-Y3; genus JAAYHJ01. The sequence continues at coordinate 23,671 of JAAYHJ010000025.1, read as the reverse complement.
GAATTGGTAGGTTATGTGGAAGATATTGAAGTGTCGCTGGAAAAAGGAATGCTGGTAAACAGTCCCCGGCAGATGGCAGTCCTGTCTTCTGAAATATGGAGAAAAGCAGCTTTTGCCCAGGCAAATTTAGGACAGTTGCCCATTTCCCACGTGCAACTGGACAAGACATCTAAGTTTTTAGCACAGGTGGGTGATTATACTTACAGCCTTTCAAAAAAGGCAATGGACGGTATAGAGATTACGGATAAAGAATATGCCCAATTGGAGAAACTGCAAAAGTACTCCAAGAGCTTAAGTGAAGGGCTTGCCAACATGCAAAAGGAATTGTATAACGGAACAATTCGTTTTGGAGAGTTGAAACAGAAAGGAAATAGATTTTTTCAGAAAGAAGCAAAAAACATTGCTGTCACCCATATGGAAAATATAGAAAAGGAATTCCAGGAATACCCGTCCCTGATTTATGACGGCCCCTTTTCCGACCATATTGATAGAATAGAACCGCGGATGCTAAAGGGAGGTAAGGAACTGACCGAGGAACAGGCGAAGGAAAAGGCAATAGCCTTTTTGGGTAAGGAAAAAGCAAAAAATATTGAATATACGGGCGAAAGCAATGGGAGTATTCCTGCCTACACTTTTACCGTCAAAACAGATACGGAAAGCGGGAAAAAAGGGAGTGAACGCTCAATCACCCTTGCGGTTACAAAGGTAAACGGATATATACTTTGGATGCTGGATAATAAAAATGTTACCGATACAAACCTTGATATTGACCAGGCAAAGCAGCGAGTCAAGGAATTTCTTGATTCCAAAGGGTTTCCCAATATGAAGGAAAGCTATTACCTGCGTAATAACGGTGTGGCTACCATTAACTATGCCTACGTGCAAGATGAAATTGTAATGTATCCTGATCTTATAAAGGTTAAGGTGGCGCTGGATAACGGTGAAATTGTAGGTTTTGAAAGCCAGGGATACCTTATGACTCACCAGGATAAAAGGGAACTGCCTGCCATTAAAATAAGCGAGGAAGAAGCAAGGGAAAAAATTAATCCGCGGCTCAAAATTGAATCAACCCGTTTGGCAGTGATTCCCCTTGAATCCAAGAGGGAAGTACTGTGCTATGAGTTCCAGGGCAAGTTTAACGATCGAGATTTTTTGATTTACATTAATGCAGAAACAGGAAAAGAGGAAGAAATACTCATGTTGATGGAAACACCTAATGGAGTTTTGACCATGTAATAAAAAGGTGGGGAAATTTCCCACCTTTTTATTTCTTTTCTATAAAAAACCGTTGAACTATGATATCATAAAGAGTAAAATTATCAATATAATATTTTATAAAGAAATAGTGTAATTTTTCTATTAACGATAAAATTTTTATTTTTTAAGGCTTTTGTCCTTTTGTTAGGGGGAGTATGTATGGCACATAAAATAACATTATGCGTATTATTTGGTGGCCAGTCATCGGAACATGAGGTATCAAGGGTGTCCGCAGCATCGGTTATAAAAAATTTGGATAAAGAAAAATATGAGATTGTTACAATAGGTATTACCAAAGACGGGGAGTGGTTCATGTACCGCGGCCCTGTAGAAAAAATTGCTTCCGGGGAATGGGAAAAGGTTAATAATCCAAGGGCTGTTCTTTCGCCCGATGCCAGGACCGGTGGAATCATAAAGATAACCGATGGGGAAACTACCATGGCCAGGATTGACGTCGTTTTTCCTGTTTTGCATGGATTGTACGGGGAAGACGGGACTGTACAGGGGCTTTTGGAACTGGCCAATATTCCATATGTAGGTTCGGGCGTATTGGCGTCATCGCTGGCGATGGATAAGGCATATGCTAAACTGGTTTTCAAACATGTCGGTATACCGCAGGCCGATTGGGAGGTTTTTTACCGCAATGAACTGAAGGAAATGGCTCAGGTTGTTGACAGGGTGGAAGCACGTTTTGGCTATCCGTGTTTTATTAAGCCTTCCAATGCGGGTTCATCGGTGGGTATTACCAAGGCCCATAACCGCAGGGAACTGGAAGAGGGTCTTTTAATTGCTGCACAACATGACCGTAAAATTATTGTAGAAGAATTTATTAACGGCAGGGAGATTGAATGTTCCGTATTGGGAAATGATGAACCGGAAGCTTCCGTATTGGGAGAAATCATACCCAGCCGGGAATTTTACGACTATGATGCCAAATACAATGATGATACATCTGAGCTTATAATACCTGCAAGTTTACCGGAAGAAACAGCTGATAAAATACGGGAATACGCAGTAAAGGCGTTTAAAGCTTTGGATTGTTCAGGTTTTTCAAGGGTTGATTTCTTTGTACATAAAGAAACAGGGGAAATATATATTAATGAGGTTAATACCATACCCGGATTTACGAATATAAGCATGTATCCTAAGTTGTGGGAAGCGTCCGGTCTTTCCTATACATCCTTGTTGGACCGTCTGATAGAGCTGGCATTGGATAAAAAGAAGAATTATTGATTTGGAGGTCGAGTTGTGGATAATAGGCCGATTGGGGTTTTTGATTCTGGACTTGGGGGGCTGACTGCGGTAAAAGAGCTCATGCATCAACTTCCCCAGGAAAGCATTATATATTTTGGGGATACAGGAAGGGTGCCTTATGGCACCCGTTCAAATGAAACCATTACAAAGTATGTGTTCCAGGATATACGTTTTTTGTTGAATTTTGATTTAAAACTAATTATAATAGCATGTGGTACAGCAAGTTCCGTTGCATTGGAGAAAGTTCAGAAATTTTTTGATATTCCCATTATAGGAGTGGTTGAACCTGCTGTTGAAGCAGCAGTAAAAAAAAGTAAAAGAAAAAAAGTCGGAATAATTGGTACGCAGGGTACAATTCAGAGCCGTTCCTACGAAAATAAGATACGGGAAAAGGACCCGGAAATCATAACTTATTCTCAGGCGTGCCCTCTTTTTGTGCCTCTGGTGGAAAACGGATATATAGACCATGAAGTATCGCGAATAATTGCAAAAGAGTACCTTGAGCTTTTCAGGCAACAGGGTGTGGACACGGTAATAATGGGATGCACCCATTATCCTTTGCTGAGAAAAATTATTGCGGAGGTGATGGGGCCCCAGGTGGAGCTTATTGACCCGGGGGCTGAAACTGCCCGGTATGTGCGGGATTTTCTGGCCCGGCGCAACCAATTGACAGATGATAACAGGATACCACAGTATAAGTATTTTGTAAGTGACAGCACAGAAAGCTTTAGTCGATTGGGAAGCCTGTTTCTTGAAAAAGAAATTACTAATTCCGTAGAAAAAATTGATATAGAAAAATACTAAATAATATTGGATGAGGGGAGATAATGAACAAAAATGTAATCATATCGGTAAAAGGGAATCAGCATGATGAAAATGATGAGATAAACAGTATTGAGATGGTGACGCAGGGGAAATACTACAAAAAAGGCAATTACTATTACGTAACCTATAAAGAGACGGAAATTACCGGCCTGGAAAACACCACCACAACCTTAAAGATTGGGGAAGGAAAAGTAGTTTTAATGCGGTTTGGCCAAAATAGTTCCCATATGGTATTTGAGAAGGGTCAAAGGCACTTGTGCTATTACGAAACAGCCTATGGTGCCTTTACCATTGGGATATTTTCAAATGAGGTGGACATACGAATTGATGACAGCGGCGGAGATATATTGGTGGATTATATATTTCAGATAGATGGTGTGGAAGCAGGAGCAAATGATTTTTACGTACAGATAAGGGAGGTAAATAATGGAAACGATCAACCTTATGGAGATTGCAAGAGAGCAAATTAGGCGGACAATTAAAAAGGCGGCAGAAAAAGCAGTACAGCAGGATAGTTTGCCGGAACTTCATATAGATGAAATTGTTTTGGAAATTCCGCGGGAAAAGCAGCATGGGGACTTTGCAACCAATGTTGCAATGCAGATGGCACGGCAGGCTAAGATGCCTCCGAGAAAGATTGCGGATATTTTGGTAAGCAATATGGCTCTGGAAGGTACCTATATCGAAAAGGTTGAAGTGGCAGGCCCCGGTTTTATAAACTTTTATTTAAAGAAAGAATGGCTTTACCAGGTGATTCATGCAATTGAGTGGATGGGAAACGATTATGGACGGGTTAATATAGGTAATGGGCAAAAGGTGATGGTTGAATTTGTAAGCGCTAACCCGACCGGACCCATGCACATGGGCAATGCCCGCGGGGGAGCCCTGGGAGATTGCCTTGCCAGTATCCTGGAATGGGCGGGATATGATGTTACCCGGGAGTTTTACATTAATGATGCCGGAAACCAGATAGAAAAGTTTGGCAGGTCCCTGGAAGCAAGGTACGTGCAGCTTCTTAAAGGGGAGGATGCTTTCCCGTTCCCGGAAGACGGGTATCACGGTGAAGACATAACAGACCATATGAGGGAATTTATTTCGTCAGAAGGGGACAAGTATTTGGATGTGGATTCGGAAGAACGGAGGAAAGTGTTTGTTGAATATGCCCTTAATAAAAATATTGAAAAGATTAAAGCGGACCTGAAGCGGTATGGGATTGAATACGATGTCTGGTTCCATGAAAGCTGGCTTTATGAAAACAATGAAGTGCAGCAAACCATTGACGAATTAACCCAAAAGGGATATACGTACGAAAAGGAAGGTGCTATATGGTTTAAAGCAACTGAGTTTGGGGCAGAAAAGGATGAGGTGCTCGTAAGAAATAACGGTGTTCCGACATATTTTGCAGCGGATATTGCATATCACCGCAATAAATTTATCACCAGGGGCTTTGACAGGGTAATTGACATATGGGGTGCTGACCATCACGGACATGTGACGCGTATGAAGGGAGCCATGAAGGCAATTGGATGTGACCCGGATAAGCTGGATGTTATCATTATACAGTTGGTACGGTTATTGAAAAACGGAGAGGTAGCACGAATGTCCAAGCGTACGGGCCGGACGGTTACTTTGAGCGACCTTTTAGACGAAACCGGTGTGGATGCGGCACGCTTCTTCTTTAACATGAGGCAGTCGGGAAGCCACCTGGATTTTGACCTGGACCTGGCGGTGAAGCAGTCCAATGAAAATCCTGTTTTTTATGTGCAGTATGCCCATGCACGTATTTGCAGCATATTACGTCTTTTGTCTGAAGAGGGTATACAGGTAAAGGGAGCGGATTCCATTGATGTTTCTCTTTTAAACCAGCCGGAAGAAGTAGAGCTGTTAAAAAAGCTGGTGGAGCTTCCCGAAGAAATAACGATAGCTGCCCTTACCATGGAGCCCAGCCGCATGACCCGATATGTCCTGGACCTTGCAGCATTATTTCATACTTTTTATAATGCCTGCCGGGTAAAAACGGAAGATGTGGAGCTTATGGCAGCACGATTAAAGCTAATTGATTGTGTGCGAATAGTTTTAAGCAATGTGCTGCATTTGCTGGGCGTTTCGGCCCCTGAAAGGATGTAGTTTAGGGACATGGGTACATATACCCATGTCTTTATTCTTTAAATTTGTTTTACAATGCAGGAATTTTGAGGATATGTGTAGAATTATGACAACATATATTTACACGGGAAAGGGTGTATATAATACATGGATTATACACGAAAAAAAATTAGTATTTCTGTCCTATTGCTGTTTATCTATTTATTTAACCTTATGACCGTGTTGGCGGCTGAAGAAGTACCCGCTAATGTTTATATGGGTAGTAAGGAAGCAGAGGTTATTTTAAAAAATATGGATTTTCAGGATGTGGAAGCCCAGGGCCAAGATTATTGGGCCAGGGATGCCATATATGATATGGCAGCGCTTTCAATTATTAAGGGTTATGGCGATAAAAACTTTAACCGCCAGGGACCTGTAACCAAGGTACAGGCATTGGCCCTTATTTACCGTGCTGCCGGGAGGGAAGAAGAAGCACAGCTTGCGGCCGAGGCTATTGAGCTTCAGAGGGGCCAGGAAAACAAAAGGACAAATGCAATTGATGTATGGGGTGACGGGTATTTGAAGCTGGCTGCCGATGACGGATTGATTACCCCTGAGCAGTTGGAGAATGCCCTGGCAGAGGATCAGCGGTCCCTGAACCCTCAGACCGATTTTATCAAGAATGCTCCTGCCCAGAGGCAGGAAGTAGCCGAATGGATAGCAAAGATATTACAGCTTACTCCGGTTTATGATCAGCAGGCGCTTTTTAATAGCTTCAGGGATTGGAGGGATGCGGACCCCTTAAAAATACCCTATATTGAAGCAGTGCTTCGTGAAAAAATTATGAATGGTACGCCCCAGGGGTTTTTGTATCCTAAGAGCAGCATACCGCGGGAACAAATGGCACAGGTACTAAAAAACGCCCAAAAATTCATTTTAAACCGGCAAAACTGGACAGAAAAAAAGGGATACATAGAAAAAATCGCCAGGAATATAAGTCCTCAGATTGACGGACAGTTGGAAACGACCATATTTAAAGTGCGCAATAGCGATGGAAGCCTTGACCATATTTTAATTACTTCTTATGATGATATAATTGTGTTGGGCAGAGGGGCACCGGGTACAAGTGCATTGTTAAAAGATGGAGATTCGATTGCTTATATCGTGGATGCAAACGGTGTAGTTAAATTGGTGCGTGTGCTGGGTGATTCACAGGATGCTGTAAGGGCAGGGGCTATTGTTTCCATCGACCCCGAAGCGTTTAAGATAAGCATTAAAAATAACGGTGATAGTATATCGGAGTACGCAGTAGCCAGGAGCGCAGAAATAATAATTGACGGTAAATTTGGTACCTTTGAACAGTTAAAGGTAGGATTAACCGTGCAGTTAACCCTGAAGGGCAATATAGCGATTAAAATACGAACCATGGCGGATGAGCAAGGATTGGATGATAAGGAAGTTACCGGTATTGTTGAAGATATAAATACGGACCTTGGATACATATCCTTATATGATGAAAGCGGGAAAAAGAGTTTTAACCTGTTAAGAGTATATAATTTTTTAAATCCTTCCCTGGTTAAAGTAATAAGAAATGGGCGTGAAGCTGAGATTCAGGACGTTCAACCGGGAGATTCCGCGTTCCTTAAGCTGGATGAACAAGGGTATGTCACCGAAATTGCCTGCTCACAAAATTATACGGTGAAATATGGGAAGGTTCTTACAAAAAATCCAACCTCGGTCATTGTACAATATGATGACGGTACCCAGGAATTGCTGGATATAGAGCAGGATACCCTTATCACGAAGGATAAAAAAGAAGCGAATTACACGGATGTCCTTCCGGGGAGCCAGGTAAAAGTGGTGCTTCACAGGACGGACAATTTTACCCGCCTGAAAGAGCTGGTTGTTGAATCGACGAGCTATAATATAAATGCCATTTATAAGGCAAACGTATACTTTTTTGACGAATACAACTCCAGTTTGATTTTACAAAATTTAAAGAAATTAGAATTAGGCAGGTGGACGCTTACCGGTCAGAAAGGATTTAAAGAAATACCTGTTAAGGATACGGCCTTGATTTATGCCGGCAACAGAAGGATAAATGCACAGGATATTAATGAGCGTTATGTGGATAAGGAGGTATATGTTGCCGTAGAATCAGGTCTAGGCGGTGTGGAAAGAGCGGTGCAAGTGCGGATAAGAGACGAGTCTGACATAGAGAGGGTGTATACGGACAGCATAGTTTCTTTAAAGACCGGAACAGGCGAAATGCGTCTTGCTCAGCAGCAGGATGTGGTTCGATATGCTTCGGGTTCCATCATAGTCAAGAACGGCAAGCTGGTCGGAGGGAATAACCTATCCGCTAACGACCAGGTATATGTGGTAGCCAGCCGGGATTATACCTCGGGGAGATACGAGGCGGACGTTATACAAGTGTTGGATATGCCCTCGGATGGTGCTTATGCCATATACAGGGGAAGAATCCAGTCCATCCAGGAAAACAGTGATTTTACGCTGCAGTCTTTCTCCCAGTTGGACGGAGTCAATTGGGAGTATTACAATACGCCTAAGACATTTTTATTGTCCAATGAAACAAAAATTGTGGACCAGGACGGGGTGGTCAATAACCGCGAGTTCAACGAGTACTCTGATCGAAATTACATAGGCAAGGTTGTAACCGTGGTATCCGACGGCGTAAAAGCAATCCTGATCAGTGAGGCACCCTATGGTGTGTATTCTTTGAGGGGCGAAGTCTATCTTGGTTATGGACAAACAGCAGGCAATAGCCTTTCCCTTAAAAAAGTAACCGTTTACAATCGCCAGACAGGTTTGTGGGATCAGGCAAATGATGCGGAAATTAATCTTAGGGCAGATACCATTATCATGAAAGACGGAAGACTTGCAAAAGTTTCTGACCTAAAGAGAGGAAGCGTAGTTCGTATAATTAAGGCAGATCCCCAGCCCACCGGAGAAGCGTTTATTGTTATTATTGAAAAGTGAGGGTGTATAAACTAAACGGTTAGGTACATGGAGGGGGACAATGAAAAAGAAAATTTGTTCATTCTTGGTATTACTGATGATTTTATTAAATACTTCTTTTCCTGCCTATGGTATGCCGGGAGTAAACGGTTATCAAGGTGGCATTTCTTCCGGAGAAGTGGAAGGAGTGCAAACCTATGATTATAAGGAAGTTGTATTTATTACCGGTGAACCGGTAGTTTATTCGGGGCAGCTGGTAGTCGTGCGGTCCACCAAAACAGATACGGAAACCACCACCTACCGGTATAATTTAACATCGGGGGAAAACAATAGGCTTACTCGGACAGTTGTTCTGGAAACGAAGATAGAAGAAAAAAGCAACCAGACCGTACGTAAAACTATATTAAAATCGAGGCCGGTTGAAAGGATCACCATTGGTGATGTTGTGTATACATTGGATACGCTGAGCACAGTGGATTTTTCCATGAGCACCATTACCGACAGGCGCCCTGCCTGTGATTATTTTGCCGGAAACTGGAACAGCAAAAAAACCTACTCCGGTGGGAACGGACGACTTGTTACCGTTACAACCACAGGCAAAAACTATGGGTATGACCAGTACTGGGGCAGTGCGGAGGTGCAGGAAATCAGCATGTCTATTGAAAGTACCGGTCAGATAGGTAATGAGCAGGATCATTGGACCGGTATGGTGGACATAAAGATTTCTTCTTCCACTTCAAAACAATTAATTTATATGAACAACCGTCCTGAAGAAATAAGCTTTGAGGGAGGATACCTTCAAAAGCAGCAAAATAACAGTATTTTGCAGTATACCGCCTATTTGCCGGAATTTGATTCCAGGGGCATTTCCACCGACCGTATTGTTAAGTACAAGGATGAGTTAAGCCTGCAAAGTTTCCCGCGGCAGGAAAGGCTTCCCGTGCCTGATTTAAAGAAAATAAAAGGGCACTGGTATGAAAAGGACGTAAAGGAATTATACAGCCTTGAAGTATTGGACGACAATGAGTTTGTGCCAAACCAGTATATGACAAGGGCGGAATTTGCCAAGGCAGTGGTAAAGGCAGCAAAGATGCCGGTGGAAGAAAATAACAACAGGCAGCAGGGGAGGAGGAACAATAGAAAGGAACAGGAAGTTTCACCCTATTTGGATGTACCTACGAATCATGCTTATTATCCCTATATACGCACTTTGTACGACAACGGTACAATGACAGGTACAGGGAACAATAATTTCAATCCCGATGGCATTATAACGCGGGTTGAAGCGCTGACCATATTCATAAGGTTGATGGGCTTTGAAAGCATTGCTCCTAACCCCACGGCAGTGACCCTTTTTAGGGATAATGATTCCATTCCCGATTGGGGGAGGAATTCGGTTGCAGTAGCTTCCTATATAGGTCTTGTAAAGGGAGATGATTATGGATACCTGAATCCCAACCAGCCTATGACGAAAGCTGAGGCAGCAGCATTTTTAAACCGCTTTATAAACTATATGCGCTATGATATTATAAAGGATTATCGTGACCGGGTGATGACGTATTAAACATGGTTTTTAACGGATGGGAGAGAGGAATATGAAAAGAATAAAGAAGCTGGTTGTTTTTGCAGTTATTTTTGTCAATTTATTTACCATGACAGCCTTTGCAGAAGGGAATATAAGCCCAAAGGATGCGATTGATTACCTTGATTTAATAAAACAGTTCATAATGAATTATTACATGGGTGAAGTAACCGATGAGGCCATATTGGAGGGGGCACTTAAAAATGTTATCAGGAAAAACCCCGAACTTTTAGAGCAGGCGCTGAAGGGAATGTTTGAACCCCTTGACCAGTACAGCGTATATTTTACTGATGAAGAATATGAGCAGTTTACGCAGCAAGTGGATGGACAATATGGCGGAATTGGTATAACGGTGCAAAACAGGGAAGGACATATTGTCATCATGTCGGTCCTTGAAAATTCTCCTGCATTAAGGGCAGGATTGAAAGCAGGGGACAAAATTGTATCCGTGGATGATGTGGACGTATCGGATTATGATGTGGACATGGTTTTGCCTCTATTGAGGGGGGAAGCCGGTACATCGGTTAAAATAGGCGTAATAAGGGAAGGGTATGAAGGAATACTGACCTTTAATGTGGTACGGGATGTAATAAAAATAAATCCCATCACCTTTAAAATACTTGACGGCAATGTAGGATATATTAAAATATCGGATTTTAATATAAATACGGCAGAGTTTACCAAAAAAGCCATCGATACCTTTGACAAAAATAATGTGAAAAAAGTAATCATTGATTTAAGGTATAATCCGGGAGGGGCATTGCAGCAGGTAGTAGAAGTGGCAAAATACTTTGTACCAAACAGGGGTGCCATTGTGCATATTGAATTCAAAGATGGTACCAGGAAGACCTATAAATCAACCCTTACAAAGGCAAAATACAAAATTGCTGTATTGATTAACGGAAGCAGTGCCAGTGCTTCGGAAATACTGGCAGGCGCTATTCAGGATTCCAAAGCCGGTATTATTGTGGGGGAAAAATCCTTTGGCAAGGGCTCGGTACAGGATGTCATACCCCTGGGAATCGGTGGAGCAATAAAAATGACAACCGCCAGGTATCTTACACCCAGCGGCCGGTCCATTGATGGAATAGGTATTTATCCCGATGTGGAGGTAAGCAATACCTGGCAGAGGATAGATATGAGTACCTTGGAAGAGATGCCTTATAAGCGGAAGCCTTCTTTGGGGGATAAAGGTAAAGATGTACTGGCTGCAGAACAAAGGCTCCAACTGCTGGGCTATGACGTGGGTACTCCCGATGAAGTGTTCGATGAAAAAACCCAGAAAGCCATAATGGACTTTCAAAAGAGCCGCAACTTGTATCCCTATGGTGTACTGGATATAAATACGCAAATCGAATTAAATAATGCAGTTTGGGACCTGGAGATAGAAGTGGACAGGCAATTAGAAAAAGCAATAGAATTGCTCAACCAATAAACAATATTTTAAGGTAATTTAAGGTAAACAATATTTAAGGGTAACTAATATAAGGGCGGACCTTTGTGGCCGCCCATTATTACATTTTTTTTATTTTTCAGAACATTTTTTATTATCCTGTTCGGCAAATATGAAATCGTCAAGGTCTCCTTTTTCCTTTGCTTCATTATTTACTATCGTTGAGGGCTTTTTCTTGTTTTCTTCCATGCTCAATCCTCCTTAAATAATATCCTATAATGATATAATAAATTTATTACAAAAGTATTAAATATGGCAGGTTTTGCTTAGGCAATTTATGTATTTTTGCATTTTGCATTGGTCATATCTGATAAAAAGAAAGCATAATATTATGCTAGGAACAAATTTGAAAGGTGGGCTAATAATCATGAAAAAATCATTGTGTATACTTGTAGCCTTTTTGCTAATGGTAGGAGTGTTTTCCGCTTGTTCCATGAAAAAAGCAAAGGATGACCTGGAAGAAACATCCGGTAGTGAAAGATTGGAAGATGTTGAGCCGACCAGCAGTATAATGATAACAGAAGAACAAAAACAAAAAGAAATGGAAAAAGTGGTTTTAACTTTGTATTTTGCAGATGCACAGGCTAACAAACTAGTTGCGGAAAAGAGATTTGTGCCGAAGAGCAGTGCAAAGAATGCCTCTGAAATGGCCAACATGGCAATAAATGAGCTCATGAAAGGTCCTATTAGTGGACATCTTGTAAGTCCTTTGCCAAAAGGTGTTAAAGCTCCAAAGGTGAGATTGGAAAAAAACACTGCCATTGTGGACCTTCCTAAAGAATTTGTTGAAAAACATCCCGGAGGTTCTACAGGAGAAACCCTTACCATCTATTCCATCGTTAATACGCTTGTGTCTATAAACGGTATTGATCAGGTTCAGTTTACGATAGAAGGTAAAAAAGTAGAAGAATTTAAAGGCCACCTGGATATAAGCAAACCGTTTAAAGCAAATAAGGATATAGTTGCGGAAGAAAAATCCAAGGAAAGCTCTATCAGCCAGGATGCGGAAAAGAAAGACGATTCGATTATGACATCTGAAGAAGATGCGGCTGAGGAAGCCATGTTAATAGAATGGGAACTAATGGATCAGTCGGATTACCAGTAAAAAATCCTGATACATATTTTTAATGCATTTTTATGTTTTGAACAGGCAATATACGGGTATATTATAATAAAGCAAATAAAAGAGAGGAGAATTACAATGGACAAATATGAATGCACAGCTTGTGGATACATATATGACCCGGAGGTAGGAGACCCCGATGCTGGGATTGCTCCTGGAACAGCCTTTGAAGATCTCCCCGATGATTGGGTTTGCCCCATGTGTGGTCTGGGAAAAGATGCCTTTGAAAAAATATGATAGTTCCCCCTAATCTTTTAGATATAGCAGTTACTTTTCCCGATTGAATAATAGAAAAAAAATCACTCATACTATGTGTGAGTGATTTTTTTTCTTTAAAGGGATATTTAACTTCGATGTAATATTTAGTTGGAGTGAGATTGGGTGAAGCATAGGAATGAACACGGCAATAGATTATATTTAGCCCTTGGGTGGTTTTTTGCGTTTGCTTCAGTTTTTTTTCTGCCCTTTGTGTTTGGGCCGCTCGGAATAATAATGGGATTAATTGCAAATCGAAAAGGGATGCATGGAAATATTCTAATCCTCTTTAGCACCTTTTTTGCAGTATTAGGGTTACTTGTGGGGAAAATGATGGTTGTTTTTTTTCAAAGTTATTTGGAAGTAATGACTAACATTTATTAGTATCCTACCCTTTCCTTCTTTTTTTGCTTTTTTGGTATTGGAAGAAAGATTGAATAACAATAAGATAAATTGGAAAAAATACGTAATGTTATTTGTCAAATTGTAAAGAAACAGTATACCTGATTTTTTATATGATTATTTGGCAAAAAAGGAGTTTTTATGGGAGATAAAGTACGCGGAAACCTCATTATTATCGGTGGAGCCGAGGATAAAAAAGATGAATGCAGTATATTGAAAGAAGTTGTATCAATTGCAGGAGGGCGGGAAGCACATCTTGCAATATTGACTACGGCAACCCAATTGCCCGAAGAGGTCGGGCAACAGTACAGGGATGTATTCAGGCGTTTGGGTGTTGAACGTATATCGGTGCTGAATATTGATTCAAGAGCTACTGCAAATGACCCGCAAAATGCAAATATAATCAATCAGGCTACTACCATTTTTTTCACGGGTGGGGATCAGCTGCGGATTACCAGCATATTGGGTGGCACACTGGTAAATCAGTCACTGCACAATGCTTACCGCAAAGGTGTACTCATAGTTGGTACCAGTGCCGGAGCATCGGTGATGAGCAGCACCATGATTGTTGAGGGGAATGAAAAGGAAGCAGCAAGAAAGTGCACTCTTAAGATGGCTCCCGGACTGGGACTGTTGGATGAAGTTATTATAGACCAACATTTTGGCCAGCGTGGCAGATTGGGTAGGCTTTTATGCGGAATTGCTCAAAATCCGTATATGCTGGGAGTGGGAATTGATGAGGATACGGCCATAAGGGTGTTCCCGGATGATTATTTTGAAGTGATTGGTTCCAATGCGGTGACGGTGCTGGACGGTCGCACAATTTCCCATTCCAATGTTTCGGAAACAAGGCCGGATGAACTGCTTGCCATTTCAAACGTAACACTGCATATAGTGCCGCAAGGTTATAGGTTTGATATGAAGGACCGAAAAGTTTATCGGAGTCCCAAACCCTGAGTTTGAACAAAAAGCAAGGAGGAAAAAATTAAATGCAAATAATAAAAATACAGTGCCTGGGAGGCAGGAATATTTACTGCCACCGGCCTGTAGTAAAACTTACTGTGGACCTGGGAAACCATTATAATACATCTACGGCGGAAATAGATGGTTTCAATGAGTGCATACTGGGCCTTCTTCCAGGCCTGATGAAGCATTGCTGTTCCTTAGGATATGAAGGTGGCTTTGCAGAAAGGCTAAGAGAAGGCACTTATCTTGCCCATGTTACTGAGCATGTTATTCTTGAAATACAGGCGGTTATGGGATATGACGTCCGGTTTGGAAAAGCAAGGATGTGGCAGGAGCCGGCAATTTATCATATTATTTACGAATACAAAAATGAAAAATGTGCTGTGGAAGCAGCACGCTTAGCTGTAAGGCTGATCAATGCGCTGTTAAACAAACAGCCCTTTGATATGGAAAAAGAGTTAAAGCAGTTGTCTTTGATTACAACTCAATATGAACTGGGGCCAAGTACCCGGGCTATTGTAAATGAAGCCGTAAGACGCGGTATCCCGGTGACTCGCCTTGGGAACGAAAGCCTGGTTCAGCTGGGTTACGGAAAATACCAGAGGAGGATACAGTCCACCATCACCGACAGCACAAGCTGTATAGCGGTGGATATTGCATGTAATAAGTTTCTTACAAAGCAGATTTTAAGAGACCAGGATATTCCGGTTCCTTTTGGAGATATTGCTTATACGGAAGAAAGTGCTGTAGAACTGGCAAGGTATATTGGTTATCCGGTTGTGGTAAAGCCCTATGACGGGAACCAGGGGAAAGGGGTATCACTGAACCTTTGCAATGAGCAGCAGGTAAGGGAAGCCTTCAGGACGGCGATTTCATACAGCAGTGCGGTATTGGTAGAGCAGCTCATACAAGGTAAAGACTACCGCGTGCTGGTGGTAGGTGACAAGGTGAGTGCGGTAGCCGAGCGCTCTGCAGCTTACGTGGTGGGGGACGGTTACAGCACCATAGAAGAATTGATATGTAAAGAAAACAGTAATCCCTTGCGGGGAGAAGATCATGAACTTCCCCTCACCCGTTTAAAAGTGGATGATGTGGTCAGACAGGTGCTGGCAAAACAAAACTATACGGAGAAATCAGTACCTCCAAAGGGCAAAATTGTACGGCTCAGGGAAAACGGAAATATAAGCACGGGGGGTACGGCTGCGGATAGGACGGACGAGATTCATCCATGGAATGCGGAGCTTGCGGTAAAAGCTGCCCATGCAATAGGTCTTGATATAGCAGGAATTGATATCACCTGTGCTGACATATCGGTTCCCTTGTATAAAAACGGAGGTGCGATAATTGAAGTAAATGCGGCTCCGGGCATACGGATGCATGTTTGCCCCAGCGAGGGAAAACCGCGGGATGTGGGAAAAGACATTGTGGACATGCTGTTTCCAAAAGGAGTCCCCTTCTCCATTCCTATTTTTTCTGTTACCGGGACAAATGGTAAAACAACCACAACGCGGATGATTGCCCATATTTTAAAGATGCAGGGATTAACCGTGGGTATGACCACTACCAGTGGAATTTATATAAATGATAATTGTATATTAAAAGGTGATAATACGGGCCCTGACAGTGCAAGGATGGTATTGGGAAACAAGCATGTGGAAGCAGCGGTGCTGGAAACGGCCCGCGGCGGAATCCTGCGCAAAGGGCTTGGATATGATTTGGCGGATGTCGGGGTTATAACCAACATAACCGAAGACCATCTTGGGCTGGATGGCATTTATACATTGGAGGATTTGGCTTATGTAAAATCCCTTGTGGCGGAAGCGGTGAAAAAGGATGGCCATGTCGTGTTAAATGCCGATGACCCGATGGTATTGGAGGTAATCCCCCGGGTGAAAAGCAATATCATTTTCTTTTCAAAAAACAACGATAACCCTATTGTAAAAAAGCATTTAAAAAATGGGGGGAAAGCAGTCTATCTGAAGGATGGTATTATAGTAGCAGCGGAAAAGGGTATGACACAGCCGATTTTGAATGTTGAGGAAATCCCTGCTACTTACGGTGGAAGAGTGGAATGTAATATTGAAAACAGCCTTGCGGCCGTAGGAGCCACATGGGGTGCGGGAGTACCTATAGGTGTTATCCAAAAAGGATTAAGGTCCTTCAGATCTGATGTCCATGTTAATCCCGGAAGGTTTAACTTGTTTGAACTGGGCCATTTTAATGTATTGGTTGATTATGGACACAATATTGCCGGATATAAAACAGTTATAGAGTCAGCAAAACGCCTTGGAGCTAAAAGGCTGGTTGGAGTGATAGGTATGCCGGGGGACCGGATGGACAGGCACATCCGACAGGTGGGGCGGCTATGCGGAGAAAATTTTGATTTCCTGTATGTACGGGAAGACAAGGACAGGAGGGGAAGGAAGCCGGGTGAAGTAGCGGCACTTTTAAAGGATGCCGCACTGGAAGGAGGCATTTCTAAAGAAAACATAGAGGTTATATATAATGAAGTGGAGGCTCTACAAAAGGCAATGCTGGATTCCCGCCCGGGCGATTTGATTGTCATATTTTATGAACAGTTTGAACCGGTTATTGAGTGCATCAGGAACATGTCTGCAGAAGTGGAAGAAAGTAAAGCGGTGGATGTATCGCTGGTACAACAGCCGGCAGGATGAAATTAAAAATGAATTGCCAATCCGTTGCCAAAATGGTACAATTGATATGGGTAATCTATCCATATTAATTGTACCAGGGGTGTTTTTATGAGGAAGATCTTTGCTTGCATAATTATATTGTCCATTATCTTATTAATTTTTGACTGCATACCTGTCGTTGCCGATGAGGATGTAGAAACGCCGGACCCCCCGACCATTGAATGGGATTCGGATTACAGCAGCTCAGCTACATCCCAGAAGGTGACAATGTATGCAGAAAAGCCTGATGGTGCCTATAAGCTGGAATATGTTTTGTTTGCAAACGATGTGAAACAAACAAAAGTCACCACTTCGGAATCCTGCAGTTTTTACTCCCTTGATGAACAGCAGGAAGTATGGGGATACGTCGTCGCCTTGGACAAGAATAACAACCGCTCTGAGCGTTCTGAGCTTGTGTCAGAGTATATTGGGAAAAAAAGCAAGAGCACAAAGAAAGTGGATACTCCGGAAGAACCGGAAATAGAATGGGTGGATGCAAATAAGAGCAAGAATAACAATCAGAAGGTAAAGGTAAGTGCAGAGATACCTGAAGGTGCCAAGTATTTGCGTTACTTTTTGATTTGTGACGGGGACATCAGGTCTTCAAGCAAGACTACCAGTGAGAGTTATACCTTTAGCGGTGTTGATTATAACCAAATGGTGGTAGCTTATGTTAAGGCCTATGACAGCAGTGGTAATGATTCGTATCAGTCAGAGACGGTAACCCTGTATATTGGTGACGATGGGGAAGTATCAACACCTGCAAAGCCCCAGGTGCGGTGGATTGACTATGGATATAATTCACCCTATGGACAGGTGGTAGAGGTATCTGCCGAGATACCGTCCGATGCCAACCGCCTTAAGTATTTTATTATTGCAAACGGTACCATGGTATCATCGGAATTAACAACTTCCACCAGGTACACTTTTTATAATATAAAGGACGACCAAATGGTCACTGCTTTTGTAAAAGCTTATGATAAGTGGGATAATGAATCGGATGAATCGGAAAGAACGACCATATATATACCCAAACGTTCCACCGGCCAGCAAAGTTCATCTTCATCCCAGACCACGCCCTCCCAGACAGGCGGACAAACGTCGCAGCAGCCGACAGGTCGTATTTCAAATGCAGCCCGTGGGATTTCAATAAGGGATTTCCAACTTCCACCCCGGAAGATTAATGCTTCTTTCCACTTTGAAGATGTACCTGCGGAGGATAAGGAGCTTCATGAGGCGTTGCAGTACTTATACTCCACGGGCATTTATGACGGTGCTTTTCAAAGGAATTTCTATCCTAACAAGAGCATGAGCCGGATCGACTTTTTAAATGCGCTCATAAGGGCAACCGGCATGGATAGTACCACAATAAAGTATATAAGCCATTATAAAGATGTAAAACCGGATTATTTGTATCATAACAATATACTGCTTGCCAGTGAAAAAAGGATTATGAACGGGTATAGCGATCATACTTTTCGACCCGACGGGGCGTTGACGTATGGGGCTGCAGCGAAGGCAGTGGCAGTAGCCTTTGAGATGAGAAGATACAGCAGTCAGGGTGAGAGCTTGATTGATGACTTCCAGCAGGACTATCTTGATGTGCTGGTATCATCGGGTATACTGAGCAATAAACCGGATAGCACTGCAACTGTCATTACACGGGGAGAGGCAACACGGTTATTGTATAGGATTTTAAAATTAAAGATTAATCAGTAAAACAGAGGATTTGGGGACAGATCTTAAGCTCATAAAAGATATGTGAGTGCAAAGACTGTCCCTTAACTTTATGATTTTGTTCCCTTGACAGCTACGAATTACTATAATAAAATTAATTGGTTAAAAATGATGGGAGGAGATTTTCTTATGCCAGTCAAGTATATTTTTGTCACCGGAGGCGTCGTATCCGGCCTTGGAAAAGGCATTACCGCTGCTTCCTTAGGAAGGCTGCTTAAAGCCCGCGGACAGCATGTGACTATACAAAAATTTGACCCATATATAAACATTGACCCGGGAACCATGAGTCCTTATCAGCATGGCGAGGTATTTGTGACCGATGATGGTGCGGAAGCAGACTTGGATTTAGGCCATTATGAAAGGTTCATTGACGAGAATCTTAGTAAAAATAGTAATGTAACAACGGGAAAAATTTATTGGTCGGTTATATCAAAGGAAAGAAAGGGAGAGTACCTGGGTGGAACGGTACAGGTTATTCCCCATATTACCAATGAAATCAAAGAAAGAATTTACAGGGTGGGCAAGTCAGGGCATACCGATATTGTAATCACTGAAATTGGAGGTACGGTGGGAGATATCGAGAGCCTGCCTTTTTTAGAGGCCATACGCCAGGTAGCGGTTGATGTGGGACGTGAAAACTGCATGTATATTCATGTTACACTGGTACCTTTTTTAAGTAAATCGGGCGAGCAAAAAACAAAACCTACGCAGCATAGCGTCAAAGAGCTTCTAGGACTTGGTATTCAGCCCGATGTTATCGTATGCAGGTCAGAAATGCCTATTCCAAAGGAATTAAGGGACAAGATCGGACTGTTTTGCAATATACCCGGTGAAAGAGTGGTACAAAACCTTGATGCGGAAACCCTGTACGAGGTCCCCCTTATGTTGGAGAAAGAGGGCCTGGCGGAGATCGTATGCAGGCAGTTAAATGTGGCTTGCGGTGTTCCTGACCTTTCCGAATGGATGGAAATGGTGGACAAAGTCAAAAACCTAAAGTATAAGGTAAAGATTGCTTTAGTAGGTAAATATGTGGCACTTCACGATGCGTATTTAAGCATTGTTGAGTCCCTGAAGCACGGGGGAATAGCCAATGATGCCGATGTGGAAATAAAATGGATAAACTCGGAGGAGTTAAACGAGGAAAACTGTGACCGGATGTTAGACGATGTGGATGGTATATTGGTACCGGGAGGCTTTGGCGACCGGGGTGTGGAAGGTAAGATTATAGCAGCAAAATATGCCAGGGAAAATAAGGTCCCGTTTTTTGGGATATGCTTGGGTATGCAACTGGCAGTGGTGGAATTTGCACGCAATGTGGTAGGATTAAAAGATGCCCATAGCTCCGAACTGAACCCCCATACACCTCATCCCGTTATTGACCTCATGCCGGAACAAAAAGATATAGAAGATATGGGTGGAACAATGAGGTTGGGATTATATCCATGCAAGATTGCAGAAAATACTAATACATATAAGGCTTACCAGGACGAACTGATATATGAGCGCCACCGTCATAGGTATGAAGTGAGCAATGAATACAGGGAGCAGTTAAAGGAAAAAGGTATGATTATTGCGGGTCTTTCACCCGATGAGCGTTTAGTGGAAATTATTGAATTGCCGGATCATCCATGGTTTATTGGTGTTCAGTTTCATCCGGAGTTTAAATCAAGGCCTAACCGTCCACATCCCTTGTTCCGAGAATTCATACGGGTGTCCCTGCGAAGGAGAATGGGAAATTCAAATTAGGTGCAAAAAAATCATAAATGTATTTTTAAAGGCATATATTTTAAGGACGATAATAGCATAAATAAGGGTTGACTCCTGTCACGAAGACGAGTGTGGCAATTCCTTAGTGCTTATGTAGTTTACAATTTTGTTACAACTATATACCCCCCATTGACTCTAAAATATTCCAATGATATAATTTAGCATGAAAACAGGATAGGTAATGATTGCTATTTTTTTCGCAACCCTTTCCTGGGATTAAGTTAGGTTATAGAGAAAGAGGGATAACCTAACCACGTACATATTATAAACCCCTCTTTCAACAAATATATTTTAAAATAAGGGAGGACTTGAGAGTATGAAAAATCTCAAAAAGCTAATAGCATTGATGATAGCCTTTGCTATGATGCTGACATTTGTTACCGGTGTAGCGTTTGCTGATGAGGCTACGGATGAAGAAGCAACCGCTGCCGAGGAAACAGTTGAGGAAGCAGTTGAAGAAACAGTTGAAGAACAACCTACTGTTACACAGCCTGTATCTATTGATGGAAGCAAATATGCCAGCTCTGTTATAAGAGCACAAAAATTTGGTATTATGATTGGGGATCCAAGTGGAGATTTAAGGCCAAATGATCCTGTTAAAAGATCAGAATTCATGACCATGCTTGTAAGAGCAATGGGTTATGAAGCAGCAGCAGTAGCTGCAAAAGGTATTACTAAGTTTGCAGACGTTCCTGCAGACCACTGGGCATCCGGTTACGTAAACGTAACAGTACAGCTTGGTGTAACCGTTGGTAAGAGCGAAACTTCCTTTGCTCCCGATGATTATGTAACAACTACCGAAGCATTGGCATTCATCGAAAGAGCAATGGGTTATGAAGTGCTTGCAAAGGAAAAGGGCGGCTGGCCAACCGGTTACCTTGTAGTTGCAAAGGACAGAAGCTACGGTTTGAACCTGTTGGATGGTGTAACTGAAGATGTAAATCTTCCGGCACCGAGAGGTTTAATTGCTAAGTTGTTTGACAATGCATTGGCTGCACCGTTCTATGATATTGTAAGCTATGAAGGTGGAGTTCCAACTTATGCACAGCTTACAAACGTAACCTTCCTGACAAAAATGGGTTATAAAAAGCTTAAAGCAGGCGATGAAGATGAATTCATCCTTGTTCAAATACCTTATTATGGTTCCGATGATAATAAGGTTGCATTAGTTCCGGTTGATAAGAGAGATTCTGGTGCAATAGAAAAAGAATTAAATGGCGAATTTGACCTTGATTCCTTAATGGGTACACGTGTTGAAGCTTATGTAGATGAAGACGGTAAGATTGTTGACATCCAGATGACACAAAAGGATAAGACAACAGTAGTAGCAGTTGCAGAAATCTCCTTAGACGGTAATGCAATCAAGATTAAAGACGAAGATGGAAATGAAAAGAAATATGATGCTGTAGACGATATACTTCCCTTTGTTGCTAACTTTAAGCTTGGCGTATCCACCAAGGGAGATAAAATTACAGTTGTTTTAGACGAAGATAAAGATGGAGATGGAAAGAAAGATACAGCAGAAGTAGTTTCTCCTTATAATAAAGCTTTTGCATCAGGCGGAGCTTTTGGAGATAAGACTGACCTTATAGAAGCAACTGCAGTAATCTATGACGGTAAGATTGACTTCTTGTATGGTTTCAAATATGAAAAACCCGGATTGGTAAGTCAAGTAAGAGATAATAATGTTACCGGTGAACAGTCAATCAAAACCGAGAATGGTTTTTATTACATCAGCAAAAATAAGGATGAGCGGGCAAAATTTGTTGAAATAATCAAAGATGGAGACGAAATTGATCTTGACGATATAGTAGAAGATGAAGATATCGCTTATGTAGCTGCAAAAGAAGATGCTACGAAAAAGGACAATGCTAAGGATAACAGAATTAGAATCCTGGTGGTTAACGATACCATTAGCGGCGAATTAAAAGGTGTAACTTATGAAAAAGGTGGTTCTAAAGCTGTAAAGGTAAAAATAGATTCAACCACCTATGATGTATATGAGCCTGCCGAGCTTTCAACTTGGGACGTAAAGGTAGGCGATACAGTATTGGCAAGACTGACCAAGGACGGAAAGGTTCTTCAGTTGAAATTTGAAGATGGTGCTGTATCCGATGAATATGCTGTTGTTCTTTACATGTGGAAAGAAACAGACTCCAAGACCAAGAAAGAAACAAGCAATCTCACCCTGTTAAAGGCTGACGGTAGTAAAGTTGACTATAAAGTTGATGATGACAGCAATGCACAAAAAGTTCTCGATGGCCAAGTGCAAGGTAAGACAGTTGAAAAAGGTAGCCTGGTTAAGTTCAAACTGAACTCTGACAATGAAGTAATTGAATTAGATCCTGCTGCTAAAGTTAACGTTACTGCTGATACCGATAAGAGAAGAGTAGACGGAAAAGTTACTAAATCAGATATCATCCTGTTCAATGTATCTGATTATAAGGAGAATGAAGATACTGAAGAAGTTGAAGCAAGTGTAGTAAGTTGGGATATCCTGAAGGATAAGAATGATGTACATGCATACTTTGTTGATGATGATGGTGTTGTAGTTGCTGTTCTGCTCTTTGATGCTGCAAGCGATGTGAAGTACGGTGTAATAACCGAGAGACTTGCCATTAAAGACAACAAGGCACACTTTGTTCTTATAACTGCAGACGGTATTAAAGAATACGATTCAAAAGATGCTAATATAGACGACGAATATTCTGCTGGAAAATTCATTGCTTATACTGTAACTGCAGATGGCAAGATTGTTATTGATAAGAACAAGACAAATGCTATCGTAACCGTGCCGGCACTTTCTAATGGTAAACTGGTAGCTGCATCAATCGAAAGTATCGATGCAAGAAACATCAAAGTAGGCGGAAGTGTATATGGATTTGGTGACAATGTAGTTGTATACTACAATGAAGACCTTGATGCAGACAACGACTTTGAAGAAATGGAAAAAGACGAACTTGTTAAGTATATGGAAGTTGTTCTCTTCATAGCAGACAATGATGTAATAGGTGTAGGAGTAGCTGTAAAATAATTGAGCAAAACAGTTCAGGATATGCTTACAAGTAAGAAAACCCCTGGTTAATTAACCAGGGGTTTTTTTAAAATATGATTTTAAATATTAGACAGTTATTAAAATATTACGTATAATTATATGTAGATAAAAACATAGATCGGGGTGAAAAAATGATTAAAAAAACTATTTCATTATTACTGGCGGTTGTAATGTTGGTATTAATAAGCCCAGTTAGTTTTGCAGCAGAAGATGTTACAGGGCAAAAGCAAATCAACTC
>JAAYHJ010000024.1 GCA_012735465.1 Clostridiaceae bacterium | reverse complement strand
TGTGTTATTATTCATATATAACTCATGGTACTCCTTTGCTAATGTTTTTCTTTGGTTATTAAACATTTTACAATGGATTACCATGAGTTTTCTATATATTACGGCATTTTATTTTACAACTTCCCATCTTATATTATTTTTAAAAAATCTCTTGAAATTTTTAAAAAAATGCGGTAATATAATACTTGTTCGATGGATGTGCGAGAATGGCGGAATTGGCAGACGCGCTAGTTTCAGGTACTAGTGAAGGCAACTTCGTGCAGGTTCAAGTCCTGTTTCTCGCACCACAGTAAAACCGTAATTTTGATACAAAGATATCAAGATTACGGTTTTATTTTTATTGTTTTGCCTCTACAAACCATTTGTCTTCTTCTAACCACAAAAAGGTTTCTTTGCCCATAATTCTGCATCTGTATCTCAATCCCTGTCCCCCAACCTTTAATGATGCGGCTTTTCTGATATCCAGTACTTTATCAACTTCAAACTTCCTGCCATCTTCCCAGATAACTGTAAGAGGAATTTTTTGGCCGTCAGAAGTAAATTTTACTATTACATCAACAAAAACCTTTCTCATCATTATCACCTACTGAAAATATGATACTGGATGAATTATGTGTTCTTCTACAGGATTTGCATTAAGCTGTTCATCTTTTAAAAGCAATGCTCTTTGGACAGCATAATGCCCAAAGCGTTTTCTTATCTTATCTATGCAAAAATCTATATTTTCAAGCTTTTGGCGCTTGTTTTCGAATAAGGACAATTGCGTATAGGTATCGGCAGCAACTAAATCTGTCACCCTGACGCCAAAGCTTCTTATGGGTTTAGGCCAGTTCCAGGATTTCAAAAATATTTCATAGGCCTTTGTTGCTATTTCCCTGCTGATAAAGGTATGTTCGAGCAACTGTTCTTGCCTTTCAATATACATGAGGTCTTTATCCCTAATGCTAATCTGTACTGTCTTCCCTTTAAGATTATGTTTTCTCAATCTTTCACTCACACTTTCCGCCAGTACATATGTTAATAATTTAACATCTTCATCGGTGGTTAAATCTCTTGGAGCCGTCATGGAATTTCCTATGCCTTTTACTGCGCTTTCATAATCAAGTTTTGCAACCGGCGTATTGTCCATGCCGTTAGCAAAATACCATAAGGTTTCACCCCACTTTCCTAATTGAGATTTTAAAAAAGATAAAGGTGCATTTGCCAGGTCACCTATTGTAATAATTGCAACTTTGTTTAGTTTTTTCTTAGTAGAAGGTCCCACATACAATAAATCTTCCACCGGCAATTTCCAAAGGATATTTTTAAAATTATCTTCCGTAATAACTGTTACGGCATCGGGCTTTTTTATATCCGAACCAAGCTTTGCAAATATTTTATTAAAACTTACCCCGATAGATACAGTAATACCTAATTCTTCTTTAATCCTATCCTTAATTTTATATGCGATTCTTTCAGCGCTGCCAAAAAGCCTGGTGCTTTCAGTGACATCAAGCCAACACTCATCTATACCAAATGACTCTATCCGGTCAGTGTAGTATGAATATATTTCTCTTGCTTCTCTGGAAAATCTCAGGTATAAATCATAATGCGGTTCAATGATGATTAAATTTGGGCATTTTCTTTTTGCCTGCCATATTGCTTCGCCTGTTTTAACTCCCATTTGTTTGGCAATGTAGTTTTTAGCAAGTACTATACCATGTCGCTTCTCTTGTGAACCGCCCACAATAACCGGTTTATCTCTGATTTCCGGGTTATATAAGCACTCTATAGCTGCAAAGAAATTATTAAAATCACAATGCAATATTTTTCTACCCATAAATAACACCCTTAATATTTATATGCGAACATATGTTTGCATTATTCATTATATATCGGAAAAACTTTTCTGTAAAGGGGGTCAAAACAAAAAATAAGACTATCTCTTCGCCTATTAACATTGAAGGATAGCCTCAAATATTTTATGTTTTTATTCATTGTTCCTGAAGTCATAGCGGGATATTTTAGTGTAAATACGTTTGTATTGTACTTGTTCACTTTTAAACAGGAATATTTCATTGACCCTATTAGTACCAAATCCAATGTCTTCCGTCATATTGCGAATTTGCTCAAAACTGCAGTCAAAAATAATATCCTGTCCGATTGTTACGTGGGGCTTATAATTTCTTTTTTCCGGTTCAAAGCCTATCGGAACCAAAGCATTATCAATTTCCTTTTGTAATGCCTGCAACTGCTGTATATCCCCGGCAACTCCAAGCCACAATACCCTGATAGAATCTTTTCCGTTGAAAATGCCTAATTTGTTTATTTCCAGGTTAAATGGGCTTCTGTCAATGCATAATTTTTTCATTGCCTCATCTATCTGGGCCTTTTGGGCTAAAGTTATTTCATCAAGAAATTTTAATGTAAGATGAAAATTATCGATATGTTTCCACCTTCCCTTTATTGCATGTTTTTTTAGTTCTTGTTGCAGCTCATATATTTTGTTTTTTAGTTCTCTGCTAAAATCTATACCTATGAAAGTTCTTATTTTTCTCACCCTCTCGTTATTTTGTTCTTGTTATTTTTTATAAAAATTTGTTTTTAATGTGCTATTATGATGTTGAGTTTCTTATTTGCTAAGTGAGTTCTTTGTTTTTGGTTATGTGTTTTATTCGTTCTCGTAATATTTGTTGTACAATTTTTTTTATAATAAATTCAAAGGAATTTCTTCTACAAAAAAGTGTGAATCAGAATGGCACTCTATCACCTGTAAACTGCCTCCGGTATATCGATTCCATCTTGTGTACTTCTTTTTATAACCTTTTGTAAACTTATCTCCGTCAGCAAAAATCAGCCGAACGGGAGCATAAATATTACCTTTCTTTCTTCTGTCCATATACGAAAAAAATCTTTGGGTATCAACTTTAAACTGCTCTATAAATTTTCCGGAAAGCACCACCTTTTTGCCGCTTAATCTGCTGAGAGCGGCATTTAACATGGAGGGCGTCAACAGTTGCCAGGGATTTATTATATAGCCAAATATTTTAGGAAATTTCATGGGCAAACTGCCAATTAAGGTAAGATGCTCAACCTTTTTGCCCAAAGCTTCAAGCTGATACGTCGTTTCCAATGCAAAAGCACTGCCTATACAAACACCAACAATTTGAATGTTTTCATAATCCTTTACAAGGTTAACAAAAAATTTACTTATCTCTTCCACCGATGTATCCCTGTCAAAATAATCATAGTTTACACCGACAACATCTGCATTGGATATTCCTTTAGTCAAAAGGGAAAAACTATGGGGATGCCCTCCGGCATAAGGAAAGCATAAAACAACAGTATTATGGCCACCATATTGAAGATATTCCATAGGCTTCAGCTTAAAATTTTTTGTGGCAAGCTCACGGACGGTCGGACTTTGATAAAAATCCTGGAAGGATACGGGTATTCCTATTTTGTTAAGGTTTAATACTATGGAAATTATGGAAAGGGAATCCACCCCGGCATCAAAAATATTTTCAGTAATACTTATTTTGTCTATTTTCACCCCTTCCGACTTCAATTGCTTTACAATTTCATTGCACAATAGGACTTCCATGTCTGTTTTAGGCGGTACGTAATCGTTCGGTGGCACGGGTAATTTCTTAAGAGCTGACTTATCAATTTTTCCGCTGGGTAAAAGCGGCATATCATCTAAATAAATAATGGCTGACGGCATTCGGTTTGCAGGAATATTTTTGCTGAGAGCATGGCGAATGTCCGGAATCGGCTCGGATGCAGTGTAATACAGCAGCAGCTTTTTATCCGAAACTATGCACTTTGCCTGTCTGACTCCATCTATTTTAAGTGCATTGGACTCAATTTCCGAAAGATCAATGCGTACGCCCCGTATCTTCACCTGATTATCGTTTCTTCCAAGATAATAGATTTGCCCGTCAAACCCCACATATCCCATATCACCCGTCTTATAAGCATGGCTGCCTTGAAAGGAAAGGTATCCTCAGGCTGGGACATTTTATATTGTGTGCCCTGGTATATGCCAAGAATGCATTTAACATGGACGGCACAAAATGCACCATCTCAATCCGGTATTCATTAATCCATTGGGCTATTTTATCCGGTAACTTTTCCGCACCATCGGGCAGAACCACAAGGGTTGCACCAAAAGCTATCGATAAAAGCTCCCACAGGGAAACATCAAAGGTGCTTACGGTTTTTTGCAAAATGCGCCGATTTAGCCCGTAGCGATTGTGCATCCATTGAAGACGGGCAGACAGGGATAAATGACTGATTTCCACCGTCTTGGAAGTCCCTGTGGAACCGGAGGTCTTCATACGGTAAGCTGCACTACAGCTTTCTGAACGGTCTATGGACCCGGTATTTTGCAAAATTATTTTATCAACAAAAATACCATCTCCACCGTATTTGGACAGGGTAAGCAAAACAGAACATTCCGCAATACTTGCATTACGCACCTTTTCCGGAGCCCGGGGGTCTACAGGCAAAAAGGCATGGCCCGCCTTCATCACCCCCAGCATTGCAATGGGCAGATAAGCACACCTTCCGGTCATTATTGCCGCAACCGAACCCTTGGGCAAACTCATCTGCTCCAGCAGATGAGCAATTTGATTGCTCATTTCCAAAGCCTGACGGTAGGTAAAAGAAATATTCTCATCCACCAGTGCAATTTTATCCGGATTTTGCAATGCCATCTTTCCAAACAGCTCACAAACTGTAGGAAAGTTATGAATATCAGCCGTATCATTCAAGAGGGCATATGCATGGATATCCTCATCCGTCAATAAATTAATTTCTTCAACCGGAGGGTTATTTATTACCCCCTGTTCCATGATATGAAAAACATGGCTTATCAAGGAGTCAATATATTCTTTCGTATATATACTGCATAGATACTGCACTTCATAATGGATACCGTCCCCCAGCTCATGTATGTAAAACCGGATTGGTACTTCACTGTGACCGCTGCGATATATCTTCCAAGTACCGTTTTTAATTTCAGGCAAAAAGCCTTCGGTCACATAGGATACGGATACATCAAACAAGTTGCCGCTTATTCGATTTTCTTTTGTAATCTGCGCAAGGGTGGTATGTGCACTATAACGCATAATTTTTAAAAGACCAGCACTTATACGCCTGCACAGCTCGGAAAAATTTTCTTTACTTTGCACTTGAACCATTAGGGGAAGCGTGTTTGCGTACATTCCAAAAATATCCATATGCTTTTTCAAGCGGTTTGCGTGAACAGAGCCAATTATCACATCCTGGGTGCTTGAAATACCACTCAAATATATGCTTAAAGCAGCATAAAACACATGAATAGGTGCCAGTCTGTTTTGTGCACAAAAATCACGGATTAAGCGGTAGATTGCTCCAGGAAGCTTGTAGTTAACACTTTCTGCAACACTGTCATCCCGATCTTGAGAGGATGAAGAATCCAGGTAATCCATAATGCTGCTGAAGTAAGCCTTTGCTTTATCTTGCATCTTATAGTCCACCGAGGGGTGTAACATGGTCTCAATATAGCGCTTATCTTCACTCACATCAGGTGTTTCCCCCCTTAAAATCTGTTCATATATATTGCCAAGCTTATCCAAAAACGAAAACACAGCAACCATGTCGCCAAGAATGTGATGCATCTTCATACACAACGCTTGTTTGTCTCCGGGTAAAATTAAAAAACAGTATTCAAAAAGATCATTATCATACAGTTCAAAAGGTTCAGAAAGCCATTTTGAGATAAACAAATCAATCTCTTCCTGGGACTTATGGGAAAAGTCATATGTAGGAAAATTTCTGGGATAAAAATCGGATATGTAAAGTCTGTTATTACAATTTAGGCGAAGGCGAATAGCAGGAGTGGCTTGAATAAAAATGTTTAAGGCAGAAGAAAGCATTTTGAAATCTACCGGGTTATGATAGGTGAGTGTACCTCCTATATTGCATATACCGGTACCGGGATATTTCATTTCAACATTGAACATACTTGCTTGATAATCGTTTAAGGGATAGGTTTTATCCATACATTTCACCACCTAAAGTTTTTTGATTTTAAGTACTTTACTTAATATTATTTTTAGTATACTATTTTTTACCTTTGTGTGCAAGCATATTTGGGTATACAGGAGTTATGTAAGATGTTGTTTGGTTATGTGTTTTTATCGTTCTAGTAACAAATTTCCACATACCTTTTCTTTATACCAATAGATGTTGTAATTCCTATCCAAGCAGTATAAAATAATGATGTAGTCACATGTTAGTCACATGTGAACATCAAAATCTCTTTTAGTGACCGGAAATGAGTGGTATAAATAATCTAAATCTTGTAAGGGTTTTACCAGACAGATGAATACTTAAATTATTTTTTATAACCTGTCTGGGAATAATAATAATATACACTAATAAGGAGGATGTTTTATGTTAAACATTAAACCCTATGTATTTTGGTTTGTTACCGGCAGCCAGCATCTGTATGGCCCTGAAACACTGCGTCAAGTTGAAGAACACTCTCGCATCATTGCAGAAGGTTTGGATGCTGACCCTCAAATTTCATCTAAAGTTGTATTCAAACCGGTTTTAACTACTCCCGAAGCTATTCGTAAGCTATGTGCAGAGGCTAATGCAGATGATACCTGTGCCGGTTTGATTACCTGGATGCATACTTTCTCACCTGCAAAAATGTGGATTAACGGATTGGCACAACTGCGCAAACCTCTGCTTCATCTACATACCCAATTCAACCGCGACATTCCATGGGACAGCATAGATATGGATTTCATGAACTTGAATCAATCGGCTCATGGAGACCGTGAGTATGGTTTCATAGGAGCAAGAATGCGCCTTGCCCGTAAGGTTGTGGTTGGACACTGGGAAGACCCGGAGGTACGCCGCCGCATAGATGTCTGGATGCGTGCAGCTGTCGCCCAGGCAGAAGGACGTCAGCTTAAAGTGGCCCGCTTTGGTGATAATATGCGCCAAGTAGCCGTAACAGAAGGAGATAAGGTGGAAGCTGAAATCAAATTTGGATGGTCCGTTAACGGATACGGCATAGGCGATTTGGTAGCACGTATAAAAGAAGTTTCTGATGCAGAAATTGATAAACTATTTGAAGAATATAAGGAAACCTATGATTTGGCTCCCGAAATACTTACTGAAAATGAAGCCCGTGAAGCTGTCCGTGAACAGGCAAGGATTGAAATTGCTATGAAATCTTTCCTTGAAGAAGGAGGCTTTGGCGCTTTCACTACCACTTTTGAAGATTTGCACGGTATGAAACAGCTTCCCGGTTTGGCTGTACAACGTTTAATGGCTGCCGGCTACGGTTTTGGCGCTGAAGGTGACTGGAAAACCGCTGCCATGGTACGTCTCATGAAGGTTATGTCAGCAGGAATGACCGGAGGTACTTCCTTTATGGAAGACTACACCTACCATTTGGAGCCGGGTAATGAAGCAATACTTGGAGCACATATGCTTGAAGTATGTCCTTCCATTGCTGCAACCCGCCCAAGGATTGAAGTACATCCTCTTTCCATTGGCGGAAAGGCTGATCCTGCACGGCTTGTATTTGACGGTGGAGCAGGCCCTGCAATCTGCGCTTCTTTGGTAGACATGGGTAATCGTTTCCGTCTCATCATAAACGAGGTAGATGCAATAACACCGGAAAAAGCAATGCCAAAGCTTCCTGTTGCCCGCCTCTTGTGGAAACCGCAACCATCACTGCGTGATGCAGCAGAAGCATGGATTCTTGCCGGCGGTGCCCACCATACCAGCTTCTCCTTTGCCGTAAAGACAGAGCATCTTTTGGATTGGGCTGAAATAGTAGGAATTGAATGCCTGTTGATAAACAAGGATACCAATTTACTGGCCTTCCGCAATGAAATACGGTGGAATGATATTGCCTGGCGTCTTCTTTAATATGCTTGCCAATTGAAAAATAAGGAGACGGCTATCCCTATGGGTGGCTGTCTCCTTTATTTTGATTAAACATATCATCTTGAAACAAACTTATTCCCCTTTATAATAAATCTCCAGGGGTAATCCTTCGCCTCACCCGCATAGTCAACATTTATCCTGGGTGTAGCCATAATATTTTCTTCGGGAACGAGAGAATTATCCAATAAAAACAATTTATCACCACATAAGTCCTCTCCATTGTTCAGCTTTGTAATCCCCATGGCAGCGCAAAGCTTACCCGGACCGCTGCAAAGATTATATAAAACCTCCGTCTTCCTGTTTTTTTTCATTACATCGATCCCGCTTACGGGCTCCAGTGCGCGAATAAGAACTGCCTCCGGGTTCCCGAGGGTGCTTGTGACTATATTAAAACAATAATACATCCCGTAGATAAGATATACATATGCATAACCTCCCGGTCCAAACATAACTTCGGTCCTATTACTGCGCAAGCCCTTATAGCTATGTGCCGCAGCATCTTCAAATCCGCAATAGGCCTCCGTTTCCACTATTTTGCCCATGAGTGTTGCTTCGGGAGTAACATGAACCAAGTATTTACCCAGCAATTCTTTAGCCACCACAAGCGTATCCCGTTCATAAAAGTCCCTGCTAAGTTTCATTTACATATCCCTTCCATGTTTATTGTTATTAGCAATTGTTCACCTGTCAGCAAACAGCTAACTCATAATTTATTTTATTATACCATAAAATTATCCATTCATCTCCCTACTTCGTTTTGCATATGAGCACAGTATTTATATCAAATTACGATTCAAATTGTTTTAGTTTGGAGATAATAATCCGGGTGATATTATGAAAGTCCGTCTTGGTTATGTTGCAATGACAATGAATCTAAAAGATGCATCGCCTTCCAAAACAGTTACAATTACAACATATAACAAAATAGAAAGTGAAGAAGGAAAGAGAAATCGACTTGAAAGGATCACTAAAACAAATTTGGAAAACACACTAAGAATTTTAAGATACAATAAGGTACATGATATTTATGTATACCGTTTTACTTCCAAGTTAGTGCCCCTTGCTACCTATTTGCCCATAGAAAATTGGTATTATCAAAAGGATTTTGAAAGGGAATTCAAGGAAATAGGCAAATTTGTAAAAGAAAATAATATGAGGGTTAGTGCACACCCTGATCATTTTACAATAATCAATAGTTTGGATGAAAAGGTATTTCAAGATTCGTTAAGGGACCTTGAATACCACTACCAGGTCTTTAAGGCCATGGGCCTGGAGGACAGCCGATATAAACTTGTACTGCATGTGGGCGGTTTATACGGCGATAAAAAAGCCTCCATGCAAAGGTTTATTGACAACTTTCAACGTCTACCTGAATATATACAAAATAAGATTATAATAGAAAATGATGATAAAATATATACAGCTCGGGATGTATTATACCTATGTCAACAGCTTAATATTCCAATGGTATTGGACATACATCATTATCAATGCAATAATGAAGGGGAAGAATTGCTGGATCTGCTGCCCTTAGTTTTCAATACCTGGGAAAATGAATATTTCAATCCCAAGGTACATTTTTCAACTCCAAAAAATGAAAAGCAATTCAGGAGCCATGCAGATGAAATTGATGCCGATTCTTTTTTTGATTTTATTGAAAAGGCTAAGCTTGTAAACAGGGATATAGATGTAATGCTTGAAGCCAAAAACAAGGACAATGCCCTTTTTAGACTAATGGAAAAAATAAAAGAATGGGGGAAAGTAAAAATAATAAACAACTCCACCTTTGAATACTGACTAAATTAAAATTTAAGGTCAGGACCATATTCCTGACCTTTAGTTTATCTAGTTGGTGACCCTAAGGGGATTCGAACCCCTGTTACCGCCGTGAGAGGGCGGCGTCCTAGGCCACTAGACGATAGGGCCATATGCCATTTTCAAACAAGTATTATTATACAATACTTATGTGTACTTGTAAATGACTAATTTATGAAAAATTTATAGCATTTACACAAAAAAATAAAAGAAGCCTCTTTTATTTCAAAGGCTTCTTTTATTTTCAAAAAAATATTCATAACACTTTAAAACTTTTCATAATGCAATACTTCATTTAAAGGCTTTTTCCTGGGACTTGGCTGTTCATCCGGATAGCCTATGGCAATAATGGAAAACAACTTTACACCTTCGGGAGCTCCAAAATATTCTTCTAACAATTTTGCATAGGGCTTTTTATCCCCTGCTACCCAACACGAACCAAGGCCATGAGCTTTTGCTGCAAGAAGTATATTTTCGGTTGCGGCACTTCCGTCCTCTATCCTGTATTTTGTTTCATTACAAAATACAATAACACATACCGGAGCCCGTTCAATAAACTTCCCGTAATCGGTTACATCGGCAACATACTTCTTTCTTTCAGGGTCGGTAACAACCACAAAATGCCACGGCTGCTCATTGCGCGCTGTTGCTGCTAGACGGCCGCAATCGATAATATCTTCAATTATTTCCTTGCTGACCGGTTGGTTCGTATATTTTCTTATGCTTCTTCTTTCCTTTAAAACCTTTAATGCATCCACATAAGTCACCTCTTGTAGATTTTAAATATATATTTTATTATACCACATATTTACGCGTTTACGGCTGTATCTCTTTAGTTGTTATGCGAACGCCAAATACCCCTCCTGCCTGCGTTGTCGGGGAATTTGAACGATACATAACGGTTACCTTTTCCTTGCCCCTTATTAATTCCTCCGGAAGCTTGTAATAAACATACATCAGCTTACCGGGTAGATTCATGTTTAATACATAATCCTCCGCAATAACCGTACCGTCAACAACTATGTCAAACTTTCTTGTCCTGCCTTCTACCGAAACATCACTTCCCCAAAACACACTGAGTAAATAATTATCTTGAGACGGATCAACTTTCAAATCATAGCTGAAGTATCCGACTCCAATAACATCTCTCCAGCCCTTGCCAACAGTTGTAAAATGCCCGGAGTTACTATTTCCTGATGTTCGCAAATTATGCGCTGTTTCTGATTGCGCATTATTTGGTTCAACATAATCAATTGTAACTTCGTCAAGTAATTCGTCAATAGGTTTTTGCACATTATTATATTCTTCAGTGGTATAGAGATTCCAATAAACCATATGCCTTTCAGAAACAAATTCATAAAATGGTTTAAGTGTGATAGAACGTGATCCCGGCTGCAAAATATCATTAATGGCAAACCTTAACTTTGTATCGCTTGTACGTGTAATAAAGTCAGCCGGATTTCTTGAATCAACAACAATTGAAGGAACACTGCTTGAGCCCAATTCACCTGCCAGTAACACCGGACCATACTTGAATGCAACTATATTGTTACTTTCCCGTGAAACATAAAGATTAAAGTTCATAGGAATATCGATATCTATAACATCACCTGTGTTCCATCTGCGTGTTACAGAAATATAGCCGTTTTCGTCTGCTTCAGTGATATTTACGCCGTTAACAGAAACCGTCATTTTATCCGTCCATGACGGAACACGGATCTTTATTGTAGCATTCACATTATCAGCTTCATCAATAATAATTTGAGATGAGGCAATATCAGGAAAGTTTGTTTTCTGGGTTAACTTAATATCCCTTTCTTTCCAGTCAACTGTCGAATTAATAAATAAATTTACAAACAGTGCTGAATCATCCTTATAATAAATCATTCTGTTGTATCTTCCCGGGTTTTCCATACCAGTACCCATACAGCATTCAAAATCTTTTCTGTAGGTCTTGTTTCCGCCCATTCTCAAGTCTATATAATAGGTCTTTTGCCCTGTTGTTGGGTTTTGAGAACCCAAGATATGATTATAAAGCACATTTTCATAATAGTCCACATACTCTGCCTTTTGTTCAATTGAATAAAGCAATTCGGTTAATTTGAGCATGTTATAAGAATTACAGGTTTCTGTGGATGTACTGGAAAGCGGTTCTTTATCTAACGCTGTAAAATGTTCATTATCACTGTTTCCACCGTTTGCATAGGAACGGTTATATACAACAAACTTCCAGAAGTTTTCTGCTACTTTCCTATAATATTCATCCCCTGTCAAGGCATAAATCCTTGCTGCACCTATAATCTTTGGAATTTGCGTGTTTGCATGTAATCCGGTTAAATTATCCACTCCTTGTGCCAGCGGATCCATAATTGCCTTATGGCTAAAACGTTTAGCAAGATTAATATATTCTTCTTTACCTGTTATTTCATACAGCCTTGCAAAGGATTCATTTATACCTCCATGTTCTCCGAGAAGCATTTTTTCCATTTGTGCATCATTGAGCTTATCAGTACCTGCTTTAGCATAAGAAGCCATACCTTCAACAACTTCCAGAGCTTGTTTATTGCCAAGCATGGTATAAGCATCAATAAGACCTTCATAAATTTTATGGAGTGAATACCAGGGCGCCCATATTCCGTTCAGATAAGCACCATTAGCTCCCCCGGCTGTAAAGGAATTAGGATTATTGAAAACATAATCCAGTCCACTGCGGGCAAATCCCCCTACAAACCCATCCTCATCCTGCACCTTTGCAATCAGTTCAACAGCACGGTCAACGCGATTTTTAAATTCTTCATTACCGGTCTGCCGGTACATATTGCAGCAAGCTGACATATAATGACCGAGGCTATGTCCGGACAACCCCGTTGGGCTGCCATTTTCCCAACCACCGTAAACAGCAGCAGGCATTGGTTTATCTGTATTTGCATAAAGGGATGCTGCCAGACGGTCAACATCAAAGCTTAACAAATAATCAGCACCTACATCAAAGGAATCGGCAAAAATACCGTCAGTTAAAAGGACATCACTAAGCGTCAACGGACCAAACTCATATACCTGGGATAAGGGCATCATGTTGCTTTCTTCAATAGATGTTCCATCCCATACGAATACATTTGCTTTGTGACAAGTCACATCCGCCGGAAGCATAAATCCAGCAGAAAGATTTTCTGTGTACCCTAAAGGAATTTCCTTTGAAATATAGGACAGGTTTACCATTCTATTATTTCCATCGTACAAAGCAACAATAACCAAAACAGGAGATCTTTGCCCACTCATGTTGGTAACGGTAACACCTACTTCAAACATGGAATTTCCCTTAAGAAAAATCATATTGGGCGTAACCTTTACGTCATAGTCAACCCCCGGATCGACTACGGTTATATTAGCTACTGCCTTTACATCTGAACCTTCTACAACACCTTCAATTGTAAAAGTTCCTACCTTTGCAAGATTTTCAAAATCAATACTATCCCATATTACACTTTTATCAACAACCGTATCATCATTATAATGCACAGTTACAAGTTCAGGCAGCTTAGGCATCATATAAAGATTGGTGGTTACTTCAACAAGAGCAATTTTCTCAACCTTCAGCTCAAATACGGTTATATTTGCCTTAGCCTTTATATCCGTACCTTCTACCATACCTTCAACTATAAAGGTACCCGGTTTTTCATACTGCTCCGGATCAATTTCATCCCATACTACAGGTATATTAAATTCTATCCCGTTTTCATAAATTGCAGTGACCCGGCTTGGTAATTCAGGTGCTTTCCCACAAGGAATTGAAATATTTACTTCATTTATGCTTACAATTTCCCCTTCAGGTAATTTAGCCTGAAATACTTTCCACTGCAGTATTCCGGTCCAAATATCACTTCTTGTAATGGTCATGCGCAATTTATTTGTAGTAACAGGGTCGAATACAGTGGTATTATATTTGTCCCCTTCCACCCCATAACCTTTTGCATTTGGTACCTCAACAAATTCCGTTCCATTCCAATACTCAAGTACATAGGCTGTAGGATAACCTATTCCCAAGCCATCATTCCACCAATAGACATCACTGCGGTCTATTGTAACTTCTTCATCCCAGGTATACTGAACCCATTGTGTCTCCTCCGGTGCATTCCAGTTCCCGTAGGCACCACCTACACCTTCCTTGTCCCGTGAATTAATAGGATCAATTCCATTATTAATGTAATCAATGCTTTCCCATGGAGAAACATAAGAAGTTGAAGGTGTCGCAATAAGCGCAAGATTAATACCTTCATTTGCCACTACTACTGTTGAAGTGCCAAAACAAGTTAATAGCAAAATAACTGCTGTAAATGCTGCCAATACTTTTTTCAACACTATACCCCCCTAAAAACATTATTCTCAAATAAGTCCCTTTTCTGCCATGCTGGTGAATTTGTCTCCTGCGACAATAATATGATCGCAAACCCTTATGGATATTGCTTCCAATGCCGCTTTGATCTTTTTTGTGACCATTATGTCTTCTGATGAAGGCTTCAGGCTGCCCCCGGGATGGTTATGGGCCAGTATTACGCTGCTTGCCTTATGCCGCAGTGCAGTTTCCACTATCAACCGCGGATACACGGGTACTTCATTAATAGTACCTTCATGCACCAACGCGGCATAATTTACCCGGTTCTGGGAATCCAGGCAGATTACATAAAACACTTCGTAAGTCCTCCCGGTAAAAAGGGAAACCATATATTCTCCTGCAGCAGTTGAGCTGGATAAAACCGGCTTATTTCCCCACCTTGATATAAAATACCTACGGGCCAGTGAAGGAATAAGGGAAATGAGTATTGCTGTATTCTCACTTACCCCACACCGCTTGCATATGTCCTTTGGATCTGCTTCAAAAAGTCCTGCCAGCGTTCCAAATTCCCTTATCATATTATGGGCAAGCTCATTGGTATCCTTCATTGGTATGCAATAAAAGAGAAGCAATTCAAGAACCTGGTGATCTTCAAAAGCATCCAATCCTTCAGCCAGATATCTTGCCTTTACTCTTTGTCGATGGCCTTTATGTACTTTTTTATCCATAGGCGCCCCCTGAATTGTATTTCTTCATCATCAATTGCAATACACCTATGGATATTAATTCTACAATTATTGCAAAATTCCTTTATTTTTTTAACATCCTATTCAAACTGCTTCCAATACTTAAAAGGTCTGGCCACAAGATTTGAATTACTATATCTATGATCACCGGTAACCTCTTCACCTATAAAATCGGGCTTGGTAAATTCCTCTTCTTCATCTTCCAATTCTATTTCCGCGACAACCAACCCTTCATTTTCTCCGAGAAATTCATCCACTTCCCACACGTGCCCCTCATGTTCAACCCTGTACCTATACTTTTCTATAATCGGTTTTAAACATAAATTATCCATGATTTCATTAGCGTCTTCCAAGGGCAGCTCATATTCATATTCTAACCGTCCGAGTCCCTTATTTGCACCTTTTATGGTAAGATAAGCCCTGTCCCCTATAATTCTTACTCTTACGGTAGCCTCAGAGTTAGTACTAAGGTATCCTTGCCTGAATAATACACCCCTTGCTAATTTCTTGAAACTAAGATTCTTCACTAAATATTTTCTTTCAATCTCCCTTGCCATAGTTATCTCCTCAAGGCGCTCCTATTTTTATTTATTCATATTCCTGCTTCCCGGCTTAACAATAGGTATCCCTTCCTTGCATAAAGGGCATTCTTCCGCTTCATAGGACTCTACTTTCATTGATATGACCGATTCAAAGGGTGTACCAAAATCAATACTGCCTCCGCTCCTGTCAACTATTGCACCGACACCTACAACTTCCCCTCCCGATTCCTTCACTATATCAATAACTTCCTTCACCGAGCCTCCCGTGGTAACTACATCCTCTACCACCAGCACCCTTTGCCCTCTTTCAACGGTGAACCCCCTTCTTAAGGTCATCTTTCCGTTTTCCCTTTCGGCAAATATGTTCTTAACTCCAAGCCAGCGGCTTACTTCATAGGCCATTTGTATGGCACCTATTGCCGGACCTATTACCACATCCACCTGTGCCTCCTTAAATTTTTCTGCCAAAGCTTTGCACAGCTCTTCACTGTACCTGGTATACTGAAATATTTTTGCACACTGCAGGTATTTACCGCTGTGCCTCCCGGAAGTCAAAAGAAAATGCCCTTCCAACAACACCCCTGCCTCTTTTAATATTTCCAAAGCCCTCTCCTGTGTTATCATTTTCCTTCCTCCTTCCCTTTATCTTTCCACCAGTCCTGTTTTGCCAAAGTACTCAGCTCTCCTAAATGCATATTATCCCCTTCAATTACAACGGTGTACCTGTCCTCATCTATATGCACAATGGTTATTGATGCATTATCATGCCATTTAAGCTTTGTAAACTGTTCAAGGGATACACCGTAAAA
This sequence comes from Clostridiaceae bacterium, assembly GCA_012735465.1. Lineage (GTDB taxonomy): Bacteria > Bacillota > Clostridia > SK-Y3 > SK-Y3 > JAAYHJ01. The sequence goes on along the minus strand of JAAYHJ010000024.1, from coordinate 12,029 downwards.
AAAGCAAAGCAAGGCTTTGATTACGGTACCATGGGTAGCCACACAAATATTCTTTCCTTCATTTTCCCGTACTATCTTCATTATTTCTGTTACCACCCGGCGCTGAAAGTTTTCCATGGACTCGCCCCCGGGCATTTGAAGAAGATGCGGCTGATGCTCCCAATGGTAATAGGCTTCCGGCCACCGGATAGGCAGTTCGTCCCAGGGCACGTCTTCCCACTCACCCCCGTTAATCTCCCTAAGGCCCTGAATCTTATGTATTTCCAGATTCTTTACTTTGCTGATATATTTTGCCGTATCGTATGCCCGGGAAAGGTCGCTGGAATACAAAACATCTATTTTTTCCTTTGCCAGCCGTTCTGCCAGTTTTTGTGCCTGTAAATGCCCATTGGGGGTAAGGGAAGAATTGGTTTGTCCATGAAACCTCCTGTTAATGTTCCCCTCAGCCTCACCATGTCGAACCAAAATTAAACGCGTCACAATAATCCTCCTCATCTGCTATACTTGCTTCATCAATTAAGTTCTACCTTTCCTATTATACTATTTATGTCTTCAATATCATAGCTTAAAAGATAGTTCCTAATTCCATCCACAACCTTTACACATGCCAGAGGATCTATAAAATTTGCCGTTCCGACGGCAACCGCAGTGGCACCGGCCAGCATGAACTCTATGGCATCCTCTCCATTCATTATACCACCCATACCAATAATGGGTATGTCCACGACTGAAGCTACCTCCCATACCATCCTGACTGCTATTGGTTTTACTGCCGGTCCGGAAAGGCCTCCAACATTGTTTGCCAGCACCGGCCTGCGGGTATATATGTCAATTGCCATGCCAAGCAATGTATTGATCAGCGAAACGGCGTCCGCGCCTCCGTCCTGGGCAGCCTTTGCCATTTCCTTAATGTCGGTTACGTTAGGTGAAAGCTTTACAATCAATGGCTGCCTGCAATATTTTTTAACCTCCTGTGTAATATGATATACCGTGTCCGCTTTTGTCCCAAAGGCCACGCCCCCCTGCTTGACATTAGGGCAAGATATATTCATTTCAATTAAATCCACACCGCTGTCATATAAGATTTCCGCCATCCTGCAGTATTCTTCTATCGTATTCCCTGAAATATTGGCAATGATTTTTGTATCAAACTGCTTTAAAAAAGGGATCTCATGCTCTATGAAATGCTTAACCCCCGGATTTTGCAGACCAACACTGTTTAAAATACCGGCAGGGGTTTCTGCAATTCGCGGCGGCCTGTTTCCCTGCCTTGGGTTTAACGTCAAACCTTTTACACAAATTGCCCCTAACCGGCTTAAGTCATAATATTCTGCATACTCCCTGCCAAAGCCAAAGGTTCCCGAGGCGGTAATCACAGGGTTTTTTAGTTCAACACCGCAGATGGAAACCTTCATATTTGCATCATTCATCAAAAAGCACCTCATTTCCCCAAAACACCGGGCCGTCCTTGCACACATGCTTATATTCCCATGCCTTAGGGGTTCTTATCTTGCAGGCACATACCAGGCATGCACCAATGCCGCATCCCATCCTCTGCTCCAGGGAAAGCTGACAGGGTATGCCGTAAGCGCTGCACATACTTTGTACCTTTTTTAGCATAGGTTCCGGACCACAGGCATATACTATGTCGTTCTTCCCCTGCTTTATATTTTCCTCCAAGAGCCGTGTTACATATCCGCTCACTCCATAGCTTCCGTCATCGGTAGCAATGACTGTATCAGGACATATTCTTTTAAAGTCCTGCTCCAGCACCACCATTTCTTTCGTCCTGAAACCAAGGAATACATCCATGCTTGATCTATAGGCATTTGCCAAAAAAAGGAGCGGAAAGACCCCAATGCCTCCCCCTATCAATGCAGGCCTTGAAAAGGAATTGTCAACTGTAAAAGAAGTTCCAAGGGGTCCTAAGACATCCAGCAGTTCTCCCAAACTGCGGTTTGCCAGCAGCCGTGTCCCTTCTCCTTTTACCTGAAAAACAAAACGCACTTCCTTTTTTTCCTTATCTATATCGCAAATACTGATAGGCCTTCTGAGCAATGTGCTAAGCGTATCGGCACATCTTATATTAAGAAACTGTCCCGGCTTTGCCTGCCGGGTAATTTCTTCGCTAATAATGGTCATATCAAAGATACCCGGTGCTGTTTCTTCTTTTTTAACAATTGTACAAAGATATGGTCTTTTGTATATGCTAATCACTTCCTTTAAAACACGTATTTTAAATATCAGAAAATAAATTTTTTTCCATCCCCCAAGCCCTTTAACTTATACATCAAAAACCTTATCATCAATAAATACCAACTGATACTTTTTAACTTAGGTTATTTAGTATATCATTGCGCATCCTGATTGCTTCTTCCCTTGCTGCTTCAACAAAATCCTTTTCGTCCCATTTTCCCTTCCTATATGCACATAATATACCCCGTGATGAATTTACAACGGCACCTAAACCATCCCGGTTAAAGCAGGGTACCACGTCCTTTGCCGTTCCGCCCTGGGCGCCATAACCCGGTACCAAAAAATAGGTATTGGGCATGATTCTGCGCAGTTTTGCCGCTTGTTCCGGATAAGTTGCTCCCACCACTGCGCCCACATTGCTGTAGCCCATCCGCCCCATGCTTTTAGCACCCCAGCTGTTTACCAAGGATGCTACCTTTTCATAAAGGGTCATATTTCCAACCTTCAAGTCCTGGAGCTCCCCGGAAGAGGGATTGGAAGTTTTTACGAGGACAAAGATGCTCTTGCCATATTTATTGCAATCGTCAACAAAAGGCTCAATGCCATCGCTGCCCAGGTAAGGGTTAACTGTAATGGCATCGGATGAAAACATTTCCTCTTCTCTACCATTGTCCAACAGGGTCTTCCCAAGGTATGCGGTGGAATAGGCTTGTGCTGTAGAACCAATATCATTTCGCTTCACATCGGTAATCACATACAATCCTCTTGCCTTTGCATAGGCAATGGTTTGGTAAAGAACCTTAACCCCTTCAAAACCATACATTTCATAATAGGCTGACTGGGGCTTTACCGCAGGCACAATATCCCAAAGCCCGTCAATAATCCTTTTATTAAACTCCAGTATGGCCCGGGCAGCACCCTGTATATTTGCTCCATATTTTTCATAGCATTGTTCCCTTAAAAAAGCAGGTACATATTCAATTCTTGGGTCCAATCCTACCACAGAAGGGTTTCCCTTTTCTTTAATTTTTTTTATGAGTATATCTATCGACATATTGCATATCACCCCCTATTAAAGCAGTATCTTTTGCATTACAACCACTTTTCCCCCTACTATGGTATAATGGACTGTACCCTTTAACTTATATCCATGGTAAGGCGAATTTTTGCTCCTGGACTGAAATTTATTTATGTCTACCGTGAATTCTTCCTTTGGGTCTATCACAATAATATCTGCCGGCTTATTTATCCCCAGCGATCCCTTATTAAGCCCCAGAATTTTTGCCGGGTTTACGCACATCTTTTCTATAAGCTGTCCCATGGTCAGCACACCGGCATCCACCAGATAGGTAATCCCCAACGCCAATGCGGTTTCAAAGCCTACAATACCGTTTAGTGCCTTGTCAAATTCCACATTTTTTTCATCTATATGATGGGGAGCATGGTCAGTTGCAATAACATCAATGGTACCGTCCCGCAGCCCTTCTTTAATTGCCTCCACATCTTCTTCCGTCCTAAGGGGCGGGTTCATCTTGGCAAAGGTATTATATCCTTCAACCGCCTTTTCCGTAAGGGTAAAGTAATGGGGACAGGTTTCGCACGTTACACGCACGCCCTTTGCCTTAGCCTGGCGGATGATTTCAACCGATCCGGCAGTGCTGACATGGGCAATGTGTAAAGAAGCACCGGTCTCTCCTGCCAGTATTACATCCCTTGCCACCATCACTTCTTCTGCAGCGCGGGTAATCCCCTTAAGTCCAAGATATGTGGACATGTACCCTTCATTCATCACACCACCGTCTACAAGCTCCTTATCTTCACAGTGGGAAATAACGGGTATGTCAAACATATTGGCATACTGCAATGCCCTTCTCATCAAAGAAGGGTTCATTACAGGGTTCCCGTCGTCGGAAATGGCTACCGCTCCTGCAAATTTTAATTCACCTATCTCAGCCAATTCTTCTCCTTTCAGTCCCTTTGTAATAGCACCAACGGGATATACATTTACCACACCCACGCTTTTTGACTTGGTACGAATGTATTCAATAATTGGCTCATTATCTATAGGCGGGTTTGTATTAGGCATACACGCAATGGAAGTAAAGCCACCCACTGCAGCACTTCTCGTACCGCTTTCTATATCTTCTTTATATTCAAAACCCGGGTCCCTTAAATGGCAGTGCATGTCAATTAATCCGGGGGCAACAATTTTCCCCTGGGCATCAATAATTTCAATTTCCCCTCCGGTATAGTCAAGTTCCTTGCCAATCTCCACAATAATACCTTCTTCTATGTATATATCCAAAAAATCCGCCCTGTTGTTTTCAGGGTCCAGTACAAATCCATTTTTAATCAATATTCTCATAATGGGCCCCCCTTCTGGAGAATAAATAAAGTATGGCCATCCGAACGGCAACACCATTGGTTACCTGCTCATTTATAAGCGATATTCCACCGTCTATTACTTCCGAAGATAATTCCACTCCCCGGTTCACCGGCCCGGGATGCAATAATATAGCGTCTTTTTTTGCCAATAAAAGCCTTTTATCGTCAATACCAAAAAAGCGGGCATATTCCCGGATTGTGGGAAAAAGGCCTTTCTTTTGCCTTTCCAGTTGTATGCGTAAGCCCATAACAACATCCGCATCAAGCAGGGCTTCCTGCACGCTGTTAAATACCTTTGCACCGGTTTTTTCTATATCCTTAGGTATTAATGTAGACGGCCCGGCTATGCTTACTTCCGCACCTAGCTTGGTCAGACCCCATATATTGCTGTGCGCTACCCGGCTGTGAGCAATATCTCCTATAATGGCCACCTTTAATCCCTCTATCTTCCCTTTCTTTTCTTTTATTGTCAGCATATCCAGCAACGCCTGGGTAGGGTGCTCATTCATGCCATCCCCCGCATTAATTACGGAAGCGTTCACGTTTTTTGCTAAAAGATGGGGTGCGCCGGACATGGGATGACGTATTATCAATATGTCCGTACCCATCATGTCAATGGTTTTACCCGTATCAATCAATGTTTCTCCTTTCAAGACACTGCTTGTGGATGCACTGATATTGGCAGCACTGGCACTCATATATTTGGCAGCCAGTTCAAAGGAAAGCCGCGTCCTGGTGCTGTTTTCATAAAACAAGGTTATAACTGCTTTCCCTTGCAAATGCGGTGTCTTTTTGTTTTTCTGTAACAGCACATACTTCATGGTCTCCGCAGTTTTTAAAATATAATTTATTTCTTCCGCTGATAATTCCTTCAGTCCCAGAAGATCTTTTCTGTTTATCAATACTTTTCACCCCATACTATTTTTAATATCTTTTAAAAAGAGTAGCAGGAATATTCCTACTACTCTTTTATCTTATACATCCTGTGGAAGTATCTTATTAGCTATAATACCTATCACTGCCGCAAGGAACAGCCCTGACAGCTTAAAGGTTTCGGTGATTACAATATCGCCCACCCCAAGACCAACTACAAGGATGAGGGAAACGATAATCAGGTTCCTGCTTTTGCTGAAATCCAGTTCTGCTTCTGAAATGGTCCGCATTCCTATGCTTGCAATCATACCAAACAATACAAGGCTTACGCCACCCATTACAGGAGAAGGTATTGTCTGCAATACTGCCCCCAGTTTTCCAATCATGCTGAGTATGATGGCATATACGGCAGCAATCCTGAGAATTTGGGGGTCATATACTTTTGTCACCGCAAGAACACCCGTGTTTTCACTATAAGTCGTATTGGCAGGGCCTCCAAAACAGCCTGCGAGGAAGGTTGCCAACCCGTCCCCTATAAGGGTTTTGTGCAGTCCCGGGTCTTTGAAAAAGTCTTTTCCAACCACGGCACCATTGGTTGTAATATCACCTATATGTTCCATGAAGGTTACTATGGCAATGGGTGCAATAAGTGAAATTGCCGTAAGATTGAATTCCGGGAAGGTAAAAAACTCTCCCCTTATTATGGGCATTATGTTAAACCAATCGGCATTGGCTATTACCTGAAGATCAATTAACGGTGTTTCTCCGGAAAGTTTGAGCAAATCAAGTACAAGGGATAAAATATATCCGGATGCAATTCCTATGAGTACAGGAACCAGCTTAAAGAACCCTCTGGCAAAAATTGTTATTGCAATTACCACAACCAGCACAAAGATTGCAATATACCAGTTTCCGGATGCCATATCCACTGCAGTTGGGCTTAACGTCAGTCCAATAACCATGATAATCGGTCCGGTGACTATTGGAGGAAAGTAACTGCGTACTCTATCCACACCCATAACATATACCAACAGGGCAAATACCAAGTACACAAGACCTGCCGCCATTATTCCTCCCTGGGCGGCCGGGATACCATACCTTTCCACTACAACTTGGATTGCAGCTATGAAAGCAAAACTGGAACCCAAAAATACAGGCACTTTTTTCCCGGTTAAATAGTGGAACAAAAGGGTTCCGGCACCTGCGGTAAAAAGTGCCACAGCCGGATGAAGACCGGTTAAGGCCGGCACCAGCACTGTCGCTCCAAACATGGCAAATAAGTGTTGTAAACCCAGAATATATGATTTTAAGTCTTTTGGCATAAATATCCCCTTTCTTAATTATCCATTTTATTTAATATCTTTTGTATCTACTATCCTCTACATCATGACTGCTTATGACTACATTATTAACGTTATCAATTTCCTTAACCCTTACATGAACAACTTCATTCCTCGATGTAGGCACATTTTTACCGACAAAATCTGCCCGGATGGGAAGCTCACGATGACCCCTGTCAATTAGTATGGCCAATTGAATCATCTTGGGTCTGCCCAAATCCATAATTGCATCAATGGCAGCTCGTACGGTACGTCCGGTATAAAGCACGTCATCTACAAGTACAATCTTTTTCCCCGTGATGGGAAAATCGATCTGCGTACCTTTAATTATGGGATGTTCTGCCAAGAGACTTAAATCATCCCTGTATAAAGTAATGTCCAAAATACCTACCGGAATCTCTGTACCTTCAACTTCCTTTATTTTTGCGGCAATCCTTTTTGCCAGAGGCACACCGCGTCGCTGTATTCCAATCAGTACTAATTCCTCTACACCCTTATTTTTCTCAATTATCTCATGGGAAATACGGGTAATAGCCCGCTGCATTGCCTGTTCATCCATGATGACGGCTTTTTCAACAAACTCCAACTTTTCTCCTCCTTTCCACCTTATTGCCCAAATTCGGGCAATAAAAAAACTTTTTACCGGCTGGTAAAAAGTTGGACGCTCAAAATATGCAGCAGTATGCAAAAAAAAACATACTTACTCCATTATTAAGAAATTTCATCAACCTTACCAGCCTCACAGGACTAATTTAAAGGTTAACTACGATTAACTGTAATTCAGTTTTTTTAATTATATACTAAGTTTTTATACTTGTCCACTATTTTTTATTTTTTTGCAATAAAAAAAAAGTAATTTATGGTTTATTTAAAAAATTTCTATACCCACGGGACAATGGTCCGAGCCCATTATGTCTGAATATATCATCGCATCTTTTAATTGGTCCTTTAAGCATGAAGAAATAAAAAAATAATCTATACGCCACCCGGCATTGTTGGCCCTGGCATTAAACATATATGACCACCAGGTATAAGCACCGGTCTTATCCGGATAAAAATACCTGTATGTATCAATAAACCCATGTTCTATTATTTTATTTAATTTTTCCCTTTCCTCGTCCGTAAAACCGGCATTTCTCCTGTTTGCATCCGGGTTCTTCAAATCTATTTCCTTATGCGCCACATTCAAATCGCCGCAAAAAATTACCGGCTTTGACAATTCCAACTGCTTAAGATAGTTTAAAAAGTCGCTTTCCCATTTCATTCTATAATCCAGCCTTGTCAAGCCCCTCTGGGAATTGGGCGTATACACTGTGACTAAAAAATAATCTTCAAACTCTAAGGTTATAACCCTACCTTCCTGATCATGTTCTTCAATTCCAATTCCATAGCTCACATTCATGGGCTTTATCTTGGAAAATACCGCCGTGCCCGAATATCCTTTTTTTTCTGCACAATTCCAATACTGATAATATCCTTCTAACTTCAAATCTATCTGGTCTCTTTGTACCTTGGTTTCCTGGATACAAAATATATCTGCATCTTCCCGCTTAAAAAAATCCATAAACCCCTTTTTAAGGCATGCCCGTATCCCGTTTACATTCCATGATATAAACTTCATTAACCAAACTCCTTTCATAAATCAATAATTACATATTAAGCTCCTACCATTTATATAGCAGGAGCTTATAAAAAATATATAAAAACTATATTTAAAATTATATTCATGAAGGCTTAGGTTTACAATAGGAACTTCCTTTTATTTACCTTCCACAAGCCGTTTAACAACTTCAAGGGCCTTGTCATAATCAGGCTGGTTGGTTAATTCTTTTACATACTCAACATACCGTATCTTTTTTTCACTGTCTACAATGACAATTCCCCGGGCAAGCAATCTTAATTCTTCAATCACAAAACCATATTTCATTCCAAAATCCAGGTACTTATGATCCGATACTACCTGAATATTATTTATACCTTCAGCCCCGCAAAACCTCTTTTGTGCAAAGGGCAAGTCCACACTGATTGTAATAATTCCCACATCTTCAGATAAATTAGTAGCTTCCTGATTAAACCTCTTTGTTTGAAGTTCACATACCTCCGTATCCAATGATGGAACAACGCTAATAATATTAATCTTTTTCGTGGCATCCCTATAAAAATCAAATTCCGATAAATCCTGTGCAACAGCTTTAAAATTAGCAGCTTCTCCCCCAACCACACATTCCGTCCCGATAAGAGTTAAGGGATTTCCACCCATTGTCACAATACCTTTCCTAACCATATCTCAAGCCACCTTTCATTCACTAAATAATATTTAACTTATTAGTATTTATCCCACAAGGACTGCAGAATAAACATCTTTTTAATTTCAGTAATATTTTGTATTGACATTTTTATTCAAGAGGTCTATAATGAATATATGAACAATTGTTCAATTATTCATTTTGTATTTGTGGAAGGAGTTTGAAAATCATGGATAGAACCGAAGTGGATAGATGTGATTGCAATGTGATACATAAGGATATAGTGGATGCTGTAAAAGGTAAAATGCCATCGGAAGAAAACCTTTACGACCTGGCAGAACTCTTCAAAGTATTTGGCGATTCCACCAGGATAAAGATACTTTGGGCATTGGCTGAATCGGAAATGTGTGTATGCGACATTGCAGCTCTTCTGAACATGACCCAGTCAGCAATATCACATCAGTTAAGGGTTTTGAAACAAGCTCGACTGGTCAAAAATCGTAAAGAAGGAAAAGTAGTTTATTACTCCCTGGACGATGACCATGTAAAACAAATATTCAGCCAGGGATTAAGCCACATAAGCGAATAGCAGTGTTTTAGCAAAAGAAGGAGGAAATACCATGTCGGAAGAACTCAAAAGAGAATCTACAAAAACCCTTACCATTGAAGCAGCAGACTCCAAGTACATGGATGCTATTATTTCTGATGTAAACAGCATTATCAATAAACTGGAACCCCATGTGGTAATAACGGAAAAAGAAGCAAGGCCAAAGGAACGAAGCCATGAACACGATTCAGCCCTTGACAAACAAAAATTAAAATTAATTATTCTTGGCATCGGTGCTGCTCTTTTCCTGGCAGCCTCATTATTAAAACTACCATTTAATGCAAAGCTTTTTTTATTCTTCCTAAGCTATATATTGGTTGGCAGTGAGGTATTATTAAAAGCCTCAAAAAACATACTCCGCGGACAGGTGTTTGATGAAAATTTTCTTATGAGCATTGCAACCATGGGCGCCTTTGCCATTGGAGAATACAGTGAAGGTGTCGCCGTTATGCTTTTCTACCAAATAGGTGAATTTTTCCAGGACATTGCCATAAATCGTTCCAGGAAATCCATTGCTGAACTGATGGACATTCGACCTGACTATGCAAATATAAAGACAGGCGAAGAAATAAAAAAAGTATCCCCTGCCTTAGTCAGCATTGGGGACATTATAGTTGTAAAGCCCGGTGAAAAGGTCCCTTTGGACGGTAAGGTAATAGAAGGTAAGTCTTTGCTTGACACTTCCGCATTAACCGGCGAGTCAGTACCCAGAAAAGTTGAACCCGGAAGCGAAGTTTTATCCGGCTCTATAAATAAAGAAGGGCTTCTAACGGTAGAAGTTACAAAAGAATTCGGCGATTCCACCGTTTCCAAAATACTTGATTTGGTACAAAACGCAAGCAGTAAAAAAGCACCCACAGAAAAATTTATCACAAAATTTGCAAAGTATTATACCCCCGTCGTGGTATTTGCAGCTGCTGCGCTGGCAGTCATCCCTCCGCTGTTTGTCCCCGGAGCAACCTTTGCCGAATGGCTTAACAGGGCATTGGTATTCCTGGTCATATCCTGCCCCTGCGCTTTGGTTATATCCATTCCATTAGGCTTCTTTGGAGGAATAGGCGGTGCTTCAAGAAACGGCATACTTGTAAAGGGAAGCAACTATCTTGAAGCATTAAACAATGTGGAAATTGTTGTATTTGACAAAACCGGTACTTTAACAAAGGGGGTCTTTAAGGTAACGGATATAATCCCAAAAAACCCCATCACCGATGCAGAACTATTGGAATATGCCGCATATGCAGAAAGCTACTCCGACCACCCCATTGCCCTTTCCATCCGGGACGCATATGGTAAAAAAATCGATAAAACCCAGATTTCCGATTATACCGAAATACCCGGTCACGGCATAAAGGCTTCTGTAAGAGGCAAGACAATACTTGCCGGGAACGACAAGCTCATGCATAAGGAAAACATACCTTTTGAGAAAAAGGATGTACTAGGAACCGTGATACACATAGCCATCGATGGCAGTTATGCGGGGTATATCATAATATCCGATGAGCTGAAAGAAGACAGCCAGTTGGCAGTAAAAGCCCTTAAAGAAACAGGGGTTAAAAAAGTTGTCATGCTGACAGGGGACAGCAAGGCCATAAGCGAAAAAATAGGCAAAAAAATATCGCTGGATGGGGTACACGCAGAACTTCTTCCCCACCAAAAGGTAGAAAAACTGGAACTGTTGGATAAACAAAAGTCTCCAAAAGGTAAGCTTGTTTTTGTGGGTGATGGCATCAACGATGCACCCGTGCTGGCCCGTGCCGATATAGGAATTGCAATGGGAGGCATGGGCTCGGACGCAGCAATCGAAGCTGCCGACATCATATTAATGACCGATGAACCCTCAAAGCTGGTCCGTGCAATCAAAATAGCCAACAGGACACGGGCTATTGTCTGGCAAAACATCATTTTTGCCTTGGCAGTAAAGGGTATTGTACTTCTACTTGGTGTAGCCGGTATAGCCACCATGTGGGAAGCAGTATTTGCAGATGTGGGAGTTGCATTGCTTGCCATATTTAATGCTATGCGGGTAATGAAATGAAATAAAAACAATATGGAGACGCTTATAACAAATATAAGCATCTCCATATTATTCATAAACCCATATGGGGTTAATCTTCTCTTACGAGCACCTTGATAACTTCTCCTATATACATCGTATGAAAATCGTTATCCGGATACCAGTTCAGGCTGTAATCCTTATCAATAAAGCAGCCGGGTTCATATTTCTGGGCATATAATTTTCTGCAAATAATCACCATTTCCAGCCAAATACCAGGATAGGAGTGATACCCTGCAAAAAATCCTTCCAACCCTATACATCCATTAAACAAGTCTTTCATTATGGCAATACCATAAGTATCATCTTTACCGTTTCCATCCGGATCA
>JAAYHJ010000023.1 GCA_012735465.1 Clostridiaceae bacterium | reverse complement strand
GGACGAAAGAATGCCCCATGAAGTACCTGTGTCTAATCCGGTTGTGGGGAAAACCTTCGAGGAAGTTTTGGAGATGTATTTATTTTGCCTTGAAAAAGGCGAATCTTCTATGTGGGAACGGGCGGCAGTAATAACTGTTATGCACGACTACATGGGAGTGAAACCTAAGAGTATCGCTTCAGCAATAGGATGTTCTTCTTCTCTTATTAGAAAAATGATCCGTACTTTCAATGCATTTCCTAAACCCGAGGACCGAATACCTGTATTATCTTTCCGGCACCATCAGATTGCTGCATATAAATCTGACCCCAAGGACTGGATAAATAAAGCCGCCAACAACGAATGGTCAACCAGACAGCTCCAGGAAGCTATTACAGCTTCAATAGGTCCTGAAGTAAAAACAAATCAGTTATGGGATAAAGCTGAAAAGGCTTTACTGCTTCTAAAAGAAGTAATTGAGACCGGTGGCGAACCTGCAGAATGGCTATTAAAAGAAATAGACAAAATATTCAAGCAGGCAGCGTAGGATAAGGGAAAAAAGCTGAGAAAGGAGGCAGGCGGCGTAAGCCGCTTTTATAATATGAAGTTATCCAAACTTAATAAGCTTATAACACTGGAATTTAAGTATGACCCTGCAGTTGTATCCGCAGTAAAAGATATCCCCGGTGCAAGATTTAAAAGAGATCCGCTGGAACCCTACTGGACTATTCCTGTCAGGAGTTTAGACATAGCTATTAAAGAATTATCCCTAACCCCAGGGGACTTATATCCCGACCTAACAGAGTACATACCTCCATTCAAGGATATAACCGCCGAAATCAAACCTGACAGGGTTAAAATACAGGGTAATAGTTTAGACCTATTAATTAAGAGTCTTAACAGCCTATGCAAAGTAGAGTATCCGTTTCAAAATATGATAATCACTAAAGTTTTAGGGAAGTTAATATATCATAAAAACAACATTGCAGTATACAAATTCCCCCCAGGGCTTAAACAAAGAGTTGCTGATTTTTTACATAAAGCCGGGATTCCGCTTAAAGATCATTTCCAAGCACCCCCGCCCCAAAAATATGACTTTAAAATCAACATCCAGGGCAGACCATATCAGGAAAAAGCTGTAGAAGATATTGTTAATAAAAAGATTTCCCGTGCCACACTGGTTATGGCCACCGGCGCAGGCAAGACTGTTTTATCAGCCATGATTACTGCCCGGCTGGGGGTTAACACTATTTTTTATACCTATTCATCAGATCTTTTAGAACAAACCGTAGCTGCTTACGAAAAACTCTTTGGATGCCGAATCGGACAAATTAGCAGCAATAAATTCGATATACAACCTATTACGGCTGCTATGGTTCAAACAGTATATTCCTGCATGACCAGACAAGACGAAATGTGGGAACTATTATCCGGGTATTTGGATGAAGTAGATCTCATGTTTATTGATGAAGGACACATGCTGGGAGCTGATACTATTTATGCCGTTGCTCAGCAAACAAACCCTTATTATTCGTATGCCTTAACCGCAACCCCGTTCAGGGAGGATAATAAGGAACTATATATCGAGGCCGCAGCAGGAATGAACCTGGAAATAATATCCGAGGAAGAATTAATCAAAAGCGGCTATATACTGCCGGTAAAAGTAAAGGTTGTTCCGGTTCAGCATAACAAATATAAAGGACGCCGCTACACGACTATATACAGAAACCAAATCGTAAAAAACTCTCAACGCCATGAAATTATCTGTCAGACAGCAAACCGATACAAAGGCCGAAAAATATTAATCCTGGTAAAAGAAGTTTCTCACGGGGAAGCCCTGGCTAGAATAACTGGAGCAACATTTATTCATGGGGCATCCAAAAACAGAAAAGACATTATACAGTCTTTCATAGACGGGGGAATCAACATCTTAATTGCTACTTCAATATTAAAGCAGGGCATAGATCTCCCTGATGCAGAGGTATTAATTCTCGCTCATGGTGGCAGCAGCCAGGCAGAACTACTTCAGAAGATTGGCAGGGTTAGAAGACCATATCCCGGCAAATCATTTGGCATTGTAGTGGACTTTTTAGATTATTGTCCCAATGTATCTAAAGACATGCTAAAAAGTCAATTTAATAGGCGCCTTGCTTTATACAAGAAATATAATTTTGAAGTCTTGGACACACCAGAAAATATCCCAAATTGTAGGACAAGGTACTAAATAAGTCCTAGAGCAATAAACTAAAACAGAGCTATATTAAAGGTAAATATTATCTTGCATATTACCTCAAACTAGATTACAATATATATAATTAGAAAAATAATTAAATCATACCTTTAAAGGGGAGCATAAAGGGGGAACGGGTAATATGGCAAGACCTAAAAAGCAAATAGATTACCTTCAGTTTCAAAAACTATACGACATGGGCTACCATGATGCTGCAATTGCACGCATCCTAGGTGTAGATCGTTCTACTGTAACCCGCCGCCGCCAGGCGATAAATCTTCCACCGAATAGAAGACGGGGAGAGCGTGGCCCTTCAATTCGACAGAATGAGCCGTACTGGATGGCAGTTCGGC
>JAAYHJ010000022.1 GCA_012735465.1 Clostridiaceae bacterium | reverse complement strand
TACTGATACATGTATAATCACGGTAGAAGAAGTACCGGTAGTAGTAACCATCAGTGACGTAACAGTAAAAGTTGATTCTCAAACCGGAAAGGTTACAGTGGAAGGTAAGGTAAGCAGCGGCAGCGGTAATGAAGTGACCATACAGGTATTTGATCCTGAGGGAAATCTTGACTATATAGGTCAGACAACCAGCGTGGAAGATGGAAAGTTCAGATTTGAATTTACTCCAAGGACTGGAGCTAGCGGCACATATTCCATAAGAATTGGAGCTGCAGGAGTGAAAGAACCTTATGAAGACGAATTTGAGTATGAATACGAAGCATTTGTGCCGGTAACAGGAGTAAGCCTTGATATAAAGGAAGCAACGCTTAAGGTAGGCCAAATTCTTCAACTTACAGCTACGGTAGAACCGGAGAATGCAACCAACCAGGAAGTAACCTGGAGTTCCAGCGATGAGAGTGTGGCAACGGTTGAAAATGGAATAGTGACAGCAGTAGGAGCAGGAACGGCAACTATCACCGTAACAACGGTGGACGGAGGTTTGACGGATACATGTATCATTACGGTAGAAGAAACGCCGATAGAAGTAACCATCGAGAATGTAACGATAGAAGTTGACTCTGCTACCGGTAAAGTTATCATTGAAGGTAAGGTAAGCAGCGGTAGCGGTAAAGAAGTTACGGTGGTTGTAATTGATCCTAATGGAAATAATGATTATATTGACCAGACAACCAGCGGAGAAGGCGGTATCTTTAGATTTGAATTTACATTGTTTAATCAAATAGAAGGCACATATACCGTAAAACTTGGAGCAGTAGGAGTGGCAAAGCCTTATGAAGCCATCTTCAAGTACGAATTACCTGTGCCGGTAACAGGAGTAAGCCTTGATAAAGAAGAAGCAACACTTACGATAGGTGAAATCCTTCAACTTACAGCTACGGTAGAACCGGAGAATGCGACCAACAAGGCAGTAACCTGGAGTTCCAGCAATGAGAGCGTGGCAACGGTTGATCAAAACGGAATAGTGACAGCAGTAGGAGCAGGAACGGCAATTATCACTGTAACAACAGTGGAGGGCGGATTTACGGCTACATGTACCATTACGGTAAAAGAGGCACCGACAGTAGTAACCATCAGTGACGTAACAGTAAAAGTTGATCCTGAAACCGGTAGAATTACTGTAGAAGGTAAGGTAAGCAGCGGTAGTGGACAATATGTTGCAATAGTAGTATATACTCCCGACGACGACATAGATTACATTGGTCAGACAACCAGTGGGGCAGATGGAAAGTTCGTATTTGTATACACATCAAGATTAGGAATTAAAGGCACATACACTGTAAAACTTGGAGCAGTAGGATTGGAAGAACCTTATGAAACCACTTTCGAATATGATTACGAAGTTACTGTGCCGGTAACAGGGGTAAGCCTTGATAAAGAAAAAGCAACGCTTAAGATAGGTGACATCCTTCAACTTACGGCAAAGGTTGAACCGGAGAACGCAACCAACCAGGCAGTAATCTGGAGTTCCAGCAATGAAAATGTGGCAACGGTTGAAAATGGAGTGGTTACAGCAGTAGGAGTAGGAACCGCAATTATCACTGTAACAACTGTGGACGGCGGATTCACAGCTTCATGTACAATCACGGTAGAAGAGGCACCTACAGAAGTAACCATCAGTGACGTAACAGTAAGAGTAGATTATATAATCGATAAGGTTATTGTAGAAGGTAAGGTAAGCAGCGGCAGTGGACAATATGTTAGCATACAGGTATTGGATCCCAACGGATTCCATGATTTCATCGGCCAGACAACCAGTAAAGAAGACGGCAAGTTCACCTTTGTATTTACTCTTAATGTTAAAGTGCAAGGCGGCATATACACTGTAAAACTTGGAGCACGGGGCCTGGCAGAACCTTATGTAACCACCTTCAAGTATGAGCATGAAGTAACTGTGCCGGTAACAGGGGTAAGCCTTGATAAAGAAGAAGCAACGCTTAAGATAGGTGATACCCTTAAGCTCACAGCTACGGTAGAACCTGAGAATGCAACCAACAAGGCGGTAACCTGGAGTTCAAGCAATGAGCAGGTAGCAATTGTTGATCAGGACGGAGTAGTAACGGCAGTAGGAGCAGGAACGGCAATTATTACCGTAACAACAGCGGACGGAGGATTTACGGATACATGTATAATCACAGTAGAAGAGGAAGTGCCAGTAGTAATCATAAGTGATGTAACAGTAGAAGTTGATCCTGAAACCGGTATGGTTATCGTTGAGGGTAAGGTAAGCAGCGGCAGCAACAAGGAAGTTACCATAAGAGTATATAATCCTGAGGGAGAAATTGATTACGTTAGCCAGACAACCAGCATGGAAGATGGAAAGTTCAGGTTTGTATTTACTCCAAGAACAGAAATGGACGGCACATACGTTATAAACATTGCAGCGTTGGGTGTTGAAGAACCTTTCGAAACAACCTTTGAATACGTTGTTTCAAAGAAGAAACCCTTTGAAATTATACCGGTTGGAAGCCTTGAAAGAGTAGGTGGAATCTGGGCAACCGTAAATGTGAAGCGTGTTGAAGGAACCCCGGATCATGAAGGCCAGGAAGTAGTGGTATTCCAGTTGATGAAGGGTAGTACTCCAATGACTATCACAGCTGTCAAACAGGATATTACATCCGAACTAACTGTTACAGTAATGTTTAATGTGTTGGATCCAGGAAATGAAGAATACACGGTAGAAGTATTTGTATTCAATAAGTTTGACAGTGATACGGGCACAGCTCCTATCATTCTTGCAGAATCTAAGATGATGAATTAAAGATGACATAAAAGAATGAACCTGGGATATCCCAGGTTCATTCTTTTATGCTTAAAACAAAGCTGGCTGGCTGAAAGGGATTCTTGTTTACAGGCTATTATTATGGTAAAATCAATGTATAACACTAAAATTCAAAGAAAGAAGAGGATTATGCAATGAAAAAAAGAACGCTAAGTGTACTTATTATCATTACACTCTTTATTGCGTTGTTCCCTTTCAATGTGCTTGCATCACAGGCTATACAGTTGGACGATATTCCGGACAAACAACCGGGGGATGTGCTAACCATATCCGGAACCACTACGTTGAAGGAAGTAACCCTGACGATTTTTCGCCCAGACAAATCCGTGCTGTATGTACAGACGCTTAAAGGGCCAGAGTTTTCAAAGACCATTACTCTTTCGGAAGATAAAAATATAGTACCGGAAGGAACATACACCGTTCAGGTGGGTATAGGTTCGGAAGTTGTTATAAAAACCTTTGAAGTAAAAAAGAAATCCGGTGGCGGTGACCCCGGTGGTAACCCCGGCGGCGACCCTGGCAGTGGCTCCGGCGGTTCAGGCGGCGGTTCGGTTGCTGAACCTTCTGTTACATTGGTAGACGGTAAGGCAACCATTACACTTAAGCCCGTATCAAGCAATGGTACTGCAAGGGCGACCATCAGCAAGAATACCCTGGATAATGCTTTTTCTATGGCAAAGCAAGATGCGGATGGAATCAGGACAGTAGTTATAGAATTATCTAAAGTAGAGGGGGCCGGGTACTATTCCCTGGAGCTTCCATCCTCTTATCTGCATGACAAGGGGGCTAATTTTAGAATAGAAATAAGTACTCCTGTTGCTGCATTGGAAGCACCGGGTAATATGTTTACAGCCGGTACCTTGGGCGGAGCGTCCAATATTGAAATAATACTGGGTACCGCATCCCAGGCCGGAATAAATGAAGAACTGAAGCAAAGAATAGGAAGCAGGCCTGTGATAGAAATAACTGCAAAAGCAGGCGATAAAACAATCAATCCCGATGTATCTGCCACCGTTATAATACCGTACAGTCTGACAGCCGAAGAAAAGGATATGCCGGAGCTGTTGGAGGTATATGAGATTAATGAACAGGGTGCAGCAGCATTGGCGGGTGCCCGATATGACAGCAGTACGGGGCAGATGATATTTACTGTTAACCGCTTTAATAAATATGCATTGACCTACTATAAAAAGACTTTCAATGATTTGCAAAACCATGAATGGGCAAGAAAATATATTGAGTTTATGGCATCCAAAGGGATAATCAAGGGGACTTCCGATACGACTTATAGCCCGCAAAACAATATTACCCGTGCGGATTTTATGGTACTTTTGGTCAGAACCCTGGGATTAACCGGTGAACCGGATTCCAATTTTGATGATGTTAAACCGGACAAGTACTACTATAAGGAAATTGGTATTGCTAAACAACTCGGTTTAACTGCCGGTGTGGGTGATAATAAATTTAATCCGGAAGAAAATATTTCACGCCAGGATATGATGCTGATGGCGGCAAGAGCTTTAGCAAAGATTGGCAAGATTACCTTATCCGGTACGAGGGATGACCTGCAGCAGTTTAATGATGCATCAATGGTATCCGAATATGCGGTGCAGGGAGTGGCTTCCCTTATAAAAGAGGGAATTATCCAGGGCAGCGACAATAAAATCAATCCTCTTGGTACGGCAACACGAGCTGAAGTTGCGGTTATCATGTACAGGATTTATCATAAATATTTGCCGTAAACAGGCATGGATACCAGGGGTGGACGATCTTGTCTGCCCCTTATATTTTTAATTATTTTAGAGTTTTCAGCTATTGTAACCTTTTCGCCAATTACAGTGATGACAGGATGTCCTGACGCTTTATATGATGAAATACCAATGCGGCAGCCGTCGCAAAGGACGGTTTTTTCACCTATGATTGCATTTTCAATTACTGTTTTGCAGCCCACTTTTACATCGGACATGATAACCGAATTTCGGATTATGGAACCAATTCCCACATGAACACCCGGGGACAGGACCGAGTGTTCCACTTCTCCAAGAATCACACAGCCCTCACTTATTATGGAACGGCGTATTTTTGCATGGGGCCCGATAAAGTTTGGAGGACAGGTCGGGCTTGGAGAATGAATCCTCCAGTCCAAATCATAAATATCAAGCCTTGGCTTATCGGACAATAAATCCATATTTGCTTCCCATAAGCTTTCAATGGTACCCACATCTTTCCAGTATCCGCTGAAAGGGTATGCATATATTCTTTCCTGGTTCCTAAGCATTTTGGGAATGATATCTTTGCCAAAGTCCTTGCTTGATTTAGGGTCTTGTTCATCTTCAGTTAAGTATTTTCGCAGAATGTCCCAGTTGAAAATATAAACCCCCATTGATGCAAGATTATTTTTAGGTACCCCTGGTTTTTCTTCAAAGGATTCAATCCTGTTTTGCCCATCGGTACTTATTATGCCAAAACGGCCTGCTTCATTCCAGGGTACCCTTATGGCAGAAAGGGTGGCCTCGGCCTTTTTTTCTTTATGATACTTGAGCATGATAGAATAATCCATCTTGTAAATATTATCGCCCGATAAAATAAGTACGTATCTGGCGTTATACCTTTCTATAAATTCAATATTTTGAAATACCGCATTGGCCGTCCCCTTGTACCATACACCTCCTTTCTGACTTGTGTAGGGAGGAAGCAGAAATACGCCGCTGTTTTCCCGGTCCCTAAACCAGGTATGTACAAGCCCGATATGAGAATTTAAAGCAAAGGGCTGGTATTGGCTAATCACGCCTATGGTGTCAATATTTGAATTATAGCAATTGCTCAACGAAAAATCTATAATACGGTACTTACCTGCAAAGGGGAGGGCAGGCTTTGCATTATTCTTGGTTAGTATGCCCAGTCTTTTGCCTTGTCCACCTGCAAGGATTAAAGCAATACATTCCTTGTCTTGCATAAAAACCTTCCTTTGTCCCCTGTAATGCACAGTGCATCGGGTTCGTTTGGTTTATGTAGTATTGGAAGTATTGACAATTTTGTCAAACAGTATACGTTGCAGGTTTTTATCCAATGCAAACACTTTTCCTTTTAAGTAATCCAGCTTTCCGGCAGGGGTCTTAAAATCAAATACCAGTTTATAAGAGTACAATGCCTGGTGCATAAGCCCAAGGGCCCGGTTAAGGGAAGGGTCCCCATATTTATCGTCACCAATGAGAGGATGGCCTATGGATGCAAGATGGGCTCGTATCTGGTGAGTACGCCCGGTGGTAAGCTCCACTTCCAGCAGGCTGAAATTGTTCTTTTCCTTTAAAACCTTGTACCTGGTTATGATTTCCTTGCCTCCCTTCTTGGGAGACTGAAAAACAAATGCTTTATTTATACGCTGGTCCTTTATTAAGTAGTCATTTAAGTAACCTTCTTTTTTAGCGAGAATGCCTTTGACCGTACATAAATAAAACTTTCTGATCTCTTTATTTTTTATTTTTTCATTTATAATGCGCAGGCTTTCGGCATTTTTTGCAGCAATAACAATACCGCCCGTATTGCGGTCAATGCGATTGCAGAGGGCAGGAGCAAAAGTGTGCTCTTCCTCGGGCATATATTCCCCCTTGTGAAATAAATAACTTTTGATGCGATTAATAAGCGTATCAACCTGTTCTTTATCATCTGAATGCACTATCATGCCGGGTTTTTTATTGACCAAAAGTATGTTCTTGTCCTCGTAAACAATATCAATGCTGGGAGAAGTGGACATAAAAGTATCGTCCGGCGTGGATTCCTCAAAAAAAGAATCATTAATATAAAGAAAAACCGTATCATTTTCTGCAAGCCTGTAGTTTATATCAACCTTCTTACCATTTACTTTTATTCTTTTTTTTCTTATAAACTTATAAATCATGGATAAGGGCATTGTTTTAAAATATTTTTGCAGGAACTTGTCAATACGTTGATTGGCATCGTTTTCTTTTATTGTGATGGTTCTCATACCGTATCTCCTTCAGTAAATAATGTAAAATTACCCTAAATGTATATACTATTATACTATATATTTTGTACTGTCCATAATATATATTCAAATTAATTCTAATCTAACCAATGCAATTATTATATTTTTCCAGGTGCTTTTGAAGGTCCCGTATTTGCTGCTTCAACAGCTCCATATCCTTTTGTTCTTCTACTTTTTGTTTTTGCAATTCGTCTATGGCTAATATAAATGCAATAAAATCCCCTAACAACGTGAAAAATGCAGCAATAACAGCCAGGCGTACAGGGTCCAATTGGGAATTTGGCCTCATTCTTATCACCTCAAGACTATTGTATGCAAATGCATAATGAAATGGTTCGTATGGGAATAATAAACAGTAAAAAAATAAAAAAACCCCTTGCAAAATTCGACTTTATCATGTAATATAAAATAGTTGTGACATGGCATACGATGATGTGGAAGGTTGCCGGTTATAAACTGGGGAATTTCCACGGAGAATGTCCGATTCATGAAACCGGGCGACAGAGTCACTGTACACTTTAATACCTCATGCAATTTGACTGGTATACTGACCGCTGAGGGGGCGGTCCGGTTAAGTTGTTCATGAGCGGATGGAGTGTGCTATTATGTAGCATTCTAGCCCAGGTTATGTCTTTTTCTGACGTTAATCTGGGTTTAATTATAGGGTAGTATGAAACACCCGGCACAGTGTACAGTTTTTTACTGCTGTCGTGCGTATTAAAAGTTAACGTACGATTGAAGGAGGGAAATGTATGGCAGCAAATCAAAAAATCAGAATAAGGTTAAAGGCGTATGATCATATGTTATTGGATCAGTCCGCTGAAAAAATTGTTGAAACTGCAAAAAGGACAGGAGCAAAGGTGTCGGGCCCCATACCGTTACCAACAAAAAAGGAGATTATCACAATCCTAAGGGCTGTTCACAAGTATAAGGATTCCCGTGAACAGTTTGAAATGAGGACCCATAAAAGGCTGATTGATATCCTGATGCCAACACCGAAGACCGTTGATGCCCTGATGAGGCTTGACTTGCCGGCAGGTGTTGATATAGAGATTAAGCTGTAAAATAGGGTAGATGTTGTTTATAAAAAATCTTGGTCACGTTCGTAATACGAACCAATAACCAATTTAGGAGGTGCAATGAATGAAGAAAGCAATTTTAGGTAGAAAAATTGGAATGACCCAGCTATTTGATGAAGAAGGCAAGTTGATCCCGGTAACGGTTATAGAAGCCGGACCTTGTACGGTTGTTCAGAAAAAGACGGTTGAAAATGACGGCTATAGCGCAGTTCAGGTTGGTTTTATTAATAAGGAAGAAAGAAAAGTAAACAAACCTGAAAAAGGTCATTTCGACAAGGCAAAGGTAAGCTATAAAAGATATTTGAAAGAGCTTAAGCTGGAAAACGCCGATCAGCTGAATGTAGGTGATGAAATTAAAGTGGACATTTTTACAGCCGGCGAGAAAGTGGATGTATCAGGCATCAGTAAAGGTAAAGGTTTTGCAGGTGCCATTAAGCGCTGGGGAAGCCATAGGGGACCAATGGCCCACGGTTCAGGATATCATAGGGGTGCAGGTTCAATGGGAGCTGCTACGGACCCTGGTAAGGTTTTTAAAGGTAAAAAACTACCTGGTCATCTCGGAGCAACAAAAGTAACAATTCAAAACCTTGTTGTGGTAAGGGCTGATGCTGAGAGAAACCTTCTTTTAGTAAAAGGTTCTGTACCTGGACCTAAGGGTGGATTATTAGTTATTAGAAATGCAGTAAAAGGATAATAGAAGATTTATAAGAAAGGAGGATGTATGATGCCAAAAGTGGCTTTATACGATATGAGCGGCAAGCAGGTTGGAGACATAGAACTCAATGACAGCATTTTTGGAGTAGAAGTAAATAAAGCAGTTCTCCATCAGGTAGTTGTAAATTATCTGGCAAACCAAAGGCAGGGAACCCACAACACAAAGACAAGAGCAGAAGTCCGTGGGGGAGGCAAAAAGCCCTGGAGACAAAAAGGTACGGGAAGAGCAAGGCAAGGAAGTATCCGTGCTCCCCAGTGGGTAAAAGGTGGTGTCGCCTTAGGGCCAAAGCCAAGGAGCTATCGTTTTACATTGAACAAGAAGTTAAAGAGACTGGCTCTGAAATCTGCTCTTAGCTCAAAGGTAGTAGAAAATGATATTTTTGTATTGGATAATCTGACCCTTGATACCATTAAGACAAAGGAAATGGTAAAGGTTTTAAATAACCTGAATATAGATACCAAGGCGCTGATAGTATTACCTGAAAAAGATGAGGTAATTGTAAAATCAGCAAGAAATATCCCGGGTGTAACAACCACCATGGTAGGAACGTTAAATGTTTATGATATACTAAATCATACAAAACTTGTTCTTACGAAAGATGCAGTTGCAAAGATTGAGGAGGTGTATGCATGATGAGAGACGCCCATGATATCATTATCCGTCCCATTATTTCCGAGCACAGTATGGACCAGATTGCCGATAGAAAATACACCTTTCAAGTTGCACTGGATGCTAATAAAATAGAAATTAAGAAAGCGGTTGAAGAATTGTTTGGTGTTAAAGTTGAATCGGTAAACACAATGAGAATTCTTGGTAAAGTTAAGAGAATGGGAAGGTATTCAGGTAAAAGACCTGATTGGAAAAAAGCTATTGTGAAACTTACAAAGGATAGTAAGACTATTGAGTTCTTTGAAGGTATGGCGTAAAAAAAGACGTAAAATAATGGTAAGGAGTTGATAAGGATGCCAATAAAGAAGTATAATCCTACTTCTCCGGCAAGAAGATTTATGTCTGTATTAACTTTTGAGGAATTGTCCAAAGTTGAACCAGAAAAATCTTTGCTTCAAACCTTGAAGAAAAAGGCCGGTAGAAACTCATATGGTAGGATCACGGTACGTCACAGAGGTGGCGGAGTAAAAAGAAAATATAGAATCATTGATTTTAAGAGAGATAAAGATGGTATTCCGGCGACTGTATTGACGATTGAATATGACCCAAACAGAACGGCAAATATAGCGCTTGTTCAATACGAAGACGGGGAAAAAAGATATATCATTGCTCCTCTGGGGCTTAAGGTGGGCGATACGATATTGTCCGGCCAGGGCGCCGATATAAAGCCGGGGAATGCACTGGAGCTGAAGGATATTCCTATAGGTACCCTGATTCATAATATTGAACTGAAGCCCGGTAAAGGGGGCCAATTGGTCAGGGCTGCAGGAAATGCCGCACAGCTTATGGCAAAGGAAGGAGAATATGGACAGGTCAGACTGCCTTCCGGAGAAGTAAGAATGATTCGTTTGAATTGTAAAGCAACCATTGGTCAGGTAGGAAATATTGATCATGAAAACGTCACAATAGGTAAAGCAGGAAGAAAAAGGCATATGGGCTGGAGACCAACGGTTCGTGGTGTTGTTATGAATCCTGTTGACCATCCGCACGGTGGTGGTGAAGGTAAGTCTCCTATTGGAAGACCAAGTCCTGTTACTCCATGGGGTAAACCTGCCCTCGGATATAAGACCAGAAAGAAGAATAAGAAGTCGGATAAATTTATAGTAAAGAGAAGAAATGTATAGATAGTAATCGGACGGCGGTAATATACTAATTGTAATATGGAAGGAGGCTTTAAAGTGAGTAGATCCCTGAAAAAAGGACCTTACGTTGATGAAAAGCTTTTAAAGAAGATTAAGCAGATGAATGAAGCCGGAGAAAAAAAGGTTATAAAGACCTGGTCCAGACGTTCTACAATATTCCCCGAGATGGTTGGACATACCATTGCGGTCCATGACGGAAGAAAACATGTACCTGTATATATTACAGAGGACATGGTTGGACATAAGCTGGGAGAATTTGCCCCAACGAGGACATTTAGAGGTCATGCCGGAGAAAAGACAACCGGTGTAAAATAAATCCCGGGTGCAGTGGGTTTTGCACTAAAACAGTGTTTTTTGGTTAGTGCATGACGGGATGTGCATGTTATTATGGAAGGAGGAGTTTTTGTGGAAGCTAGGGCAGTACTTAGATATGCTCGTATATCACCAAGGAAAGTAAAAATCGTCATTGACTTGATTAGAAACAAGCCCGTTGGAACAGCATTGGCAATCTTAAGGCATACTCCAAAAGCAGCCTCAGAGATATTGGAAAAGCTTTTGAAGTCTGCAATTGCAAATGCTGAAAATAATCATGATATGGATGTGGAAAAACTGTATATTGCTGAGGCTTATGCAAACCAAGGGCCAACTTTAAAGAGAATCAGACCGAGGGCTCACGGAAGAGCATATAGAATCAGGAAAAGAACAAGTCATATCACGCTGGTATTGAAGGAAAAGGAATAAAATTGAAAAGGAGGTTGGAGGATGGGTCAGAAGGTAAATCCACATGGCTTACGAGTAGGTATTATTAAGGACTGGGACTCCAGATGGTATGCAAATGATAATGTTTTTGCAGATTATTTAATAGAAGATTACAAAATACGGAAGTTCATTAAAAAGACGTTGTTTTCGGCCGGTATTTCAAAAATAGAAATCGAAAGAGCTGCAAATCGTATTAAGATAAACATTCATGGTGCCAAGCCGGGAATAATCATCGGCAGAGGCGGTTCGGAGATTGACAAATTAAAGCAGCAACTGGAGAAAATGACCGGTAAAAGCGTTTCCGTGAATATAATTGAAATAAAAGTTCCTGAATTGGATGCACAGCTGGTTGCCGAAAATATTGCTGCCCAGTTGGAAAAAAGAATTTCTTTCAGAAAAGCACTAAAGCAGGCAATGGCAAGAGCAATGAAGTTGGGTGCAAAGGGAATTAAGACCCAGGTTGCAGGTCGTATTGGTGGTGCAGAAATTGCCAGAACCGAGCATTATCATGAAGGTACCATTCCTTTACAGACGTTAAGAGCAGATATTGATTATGGATTTTGGGAAGCAGATACCACCTACGGAAAATTAGGGGTAAAAGTCTGGATTTATAAAGGGGAGGTTCTTCCTGAAAGCAAAAAGGCGAATCGCGAGGAAGGAGGAAAGCAATAATGTTAATGCCGAAAAGAGTTAAATACCGCAGGGTAATGAGAGGTCGCATGAAAGGTAAAGCCAGCAGGGGTAATACAATTACTTACGGAGAATATGGCTTACAAGCAATAGAGCCTGCTTGGATTACGAGCAATCAGATTGAAGCAGCCAGGGTAGCTATGACGCGTTACATCAAAAGAGGCGGTAAGGTATGGGTTAAGATATTCCCTGATAAGCCTGTAACCGAAAAGCCTGCTGAAACACGTATGGGTAGCGGTAAAGGCTCTCCCGAGTACTGGGTGGCTGTTGTAAAGCCGGGAAGAATTATGTTTGAAATAGGCGGTGTGTCGGAAGATATTGCTCGGGAAGCATTGCGTTTGGCAGCGCATAAACTTCCTATAAAATGCAAATTTGTCGCTCGTGATCGTGATAAGGATGAAATGGGTGGTGAAGTAGATGAAGGCTAATCAGTTACGTGAATTAACACCGGTTGAATTGCAGCAAAAGTTAAGGGAATTAAAGGCTGAGCTGTTTAATCTGAGATTTCAGCATGCAACAAATCAGCTGGAGAATCCCATGCGAATTAGAGAAGTAAAGAGAACAATAGCTCGTGTCAAGACCGTCCTTCGTGAAAAAGAATTGAAGGAAGCAAAGGAGTCTGTTTTTTAACTAGTTTTGAAAGGAGGTAGCTTTCGTGAGTGAAAGAGGCAACAGAAAGGTTAGAATCGGCAGAGTAGTCAGCAATAAAATGGATAAGACAATCGTTGTTGCAATTGAAAGCCATATTAAGCACCCGCTTTATGGAAAGATTGTTAAAAGGACCTATAAATTAAAGGCTCATGATGAAAATAACGAATGTTCTGTTGGAGACAGGGTAAAGGTAATGGAAACAAGGCCTTTAAGCAAGGAAAAAAGATGGAGATTGGTGGAAATCGTTGAAAAAGCAAAATAATATTAGCTTGAAAGGAGGATATGTCCATGATTCAGCAACAAACGCTTTTAAAGGTAGCTGATAACACCGGAGCAAAAGAGCTAATGTGTATCAGAGTGCTGGGCGGATCCGTTAAAAAATATGCCAATATTGGAGATGTAGTGGTTGCTTCCGTTAAAAAAGCAACACCCGGCGGAGTTGTTAAAAAAGGTGAAGTTGTAAAAGCAGTGATTGTCCGTTCTGTAAAGGGCCTGAGAAGACCCGATGGTTCATATATAAAGTTTGATGAAAACGCAGCGGTAATTATACGTGAGGACAAGAACCCAAGGGGTACACGTATATTTGGCCCGGTAGCAAGGGAACTGAGAGATAAGGAATATATGAAGATTTTATCATTAGCCCCGGAAGTACTGTAATGAAGGAGGTGGCAAAATTGGCTAAAGTAAATGTTAAAAAAGGAGATACTGTAATTGTTCTTTCCGGTAAAGACA
Organism: Clostridiaceae bacterium; assembly: GCA_012735465.1. Classification (GTDB taxonomy): domain Bacteria; phylum Bacillota; class Clostridia; order SK-Y3; family SK-Y3; genus JAAYHJ01. The sequence continues at coordinate 43,154 of JAAYHJ010000022.1, read as the reverse complement.
AGGGAAAAAAGGGTAAAGTATTGAGGGTGTTCCCAAAGGAAGGAAAGGTTATTGTTGAAGGCGTGGCTATGGTTACAAAGCATGCGAAACCCCGCAGACAAGGCCAGCCAGGAGGTATTATTCACCAGGAAGCTCCCATATATGCGTGCAAGGTAATGCATGTATGCAATAGATGTCATAAGCCCACCCGCCTTGCAAAGAAAATATTGGAAAATGGCGATAGAGTCAGGTATTGCAAGCACTGCGGAGAGGTATTTAACGAATAAGTTCTTGAAAGGAGGTAGACTATTAGATGGCAAGATTGAAGGATTTATATATAAATGAAGTTGCACCAGCACTTATGAAAAAGTTCAACTATAAAAGCCCAATGCAGATTCCAAAGTTAGAAAAGATAGTTATAAACATGGGCGTTGGAGATGCAAAGGAAAACCCCAAGGCTCTTGATACGGCAATGAATGAACTTGCGATGATTACGGGACAAAGACCTGCTATTACAAAGGCAAAGAAATCGGTTGCAGCTTTTAAAGTAAGACAGGGAATGAAAATAGGCTGTAAAGTAACCCTTCGTAATAATAAGATGTATGAGTTTATGGACAGACTTTTTAACGTGGCATTGCCAAGGGTCAGAGACTTCAGAGGCATCAATCCTAATTCCTTTGACGGAAGAGGGAATTATGCTTTAGGTATTAAGGACCAGTTGATTTTCCCTGAAATTGATTACGATAAGGTAGAAAAAGTTAGAGGTATGGACATTATTTTTGTTACAACGGCGAAGACCGATGAAGAAGCAAGAGAACTGCTGGCTCTTATGGGTGCGCCGTTCCAGAAAAGCTGAGAGGAGGGAAATGTGTGGCAAAGAAGGCAATGATATTAAAACAGCAAAGAAAGCCGAAATTCAGCACACGAGCATATAACAGGTGTAGAATTTGTGGAAGACCACATGCGTATCTTAGAAAATTTGGTATATGCCGCATATGCTTCAGAGAACTAGCCTACAAGGGGCAAATTCCTGGGGTGAAAAAGGCAAGTTGGTAATCGGGATATGATGGAAGGAGGTAGGACAAATGCAGATAACTGATCCAATTGCAGATATGTTAACCCGTATCAGAAATGCTAATTCTGCGAAACATGAATCTGTAGATATTCCAGCTTCGAATTTAAAGAAGGCTATCGTAGATATATTGTTAGAAGAAGGGTACATTAAAAGCTATGAGTATATTGAAGACGGGAAGCAGGGTATCCTTAGAGTTAATCTTAAGTATGGTGCCAATAAGGAAAAAGTTATTACAGGTTTAAAAAGAATCAGTAAACCCGGTTTGAGAGTGTATGCCGGTAAGGATGAAATCCCCAAGGTACTTGGCGGTTTGGGTATTGCGATCATCTCAACATCACAGGGTGTCATGACTGATAAAAAAGCCAGAAAAGCCAAGGTGGGTGGCGAAGTGCTGGCATTCATCTGGTAAGAAACATATAGGCCTAAGGAGGTGTGAAAAGTGTCTAGAATTGGAAGAATGCCCATAACTATACCTGCAGGTGTAAACGTTAGTGTGGAAGGAAATAATGTTGTAACTGTTAAGGGACCTAATGGTACTCTTACCAAGCAACTTCATAAAGATATGATAATAAAAGTGGAAAACGGAAGTGTTATAGTTAAAAGACCAAGTGATATAAAAATGCATAAAGCATTGCATGGGCTGACAAGGACCCTTATTGCAAATATGGTTACAGGTGTTACTGCCGGATACCAAAAGAACCTTGAAATTAATGGCGTCGGCTACAGGGCACAAAAACAAGGCAAAAAACTGGTGCTTTCGTTGGGTTATTCCCATCCCGTAGAAATGGAAGAACCTGCTGGAATTACTGTGGAAGTTCCTGCGCCCAATAAGATTATTGTAAAAGGTGCAGATAAGCAGGCGGTAGGCGAATTTGCCGCGCAGATTAGGAGCAAGAGGCCGCCTGAACCATATAAGGGTAAGGGTATTAAGTATGAGACAGAAGTTATCCGTCGTAAGGAAGGTAAGACCGGCAAGAAGTAAGGAAAGGAGTGAGTATAAATGATTAATAAGCCAGGTAGCAATGAAGCAAGGCTTAGACGTCATGCAAGGGTACGCAAAAAAGTATTTGGAACTGCGGAACGGCCAAGACTGAATGTTTACAGAAGCCTAAAAAATATATATGCACAGATTATTGATGATAATGCAGGACATACGCTTGTATCCGCATCCACGCTGGATGCAGAATTAAAGCATTTGGGATATGGTGGAAACAAGGCAGCTGCACGGGAAGTTGGCAAGCTGATTGCAAAAAGGGCTTTGAAAAAGGGCATAAAGAAAGTAACTTTTGACAGAGGCGGATACATTTACCACGGTAGGGTGAAAGAGCTTGCAGAAGGAGCTCGGGAAGCCGGATTAGATTTTTAAAAGGAGGGACATTATGGCACAGCGTATAGACGCAAGCGCATTGGATATAAAAGAAAAGGTTGTAAATATTAATCGTGTAGCTAAGGTTGTAAAGGGTGGTAGAACCTTCCGTTTCAGTGCCCTGGTTGTAGTGGGAGATGAAAACGGACACGTGGGCTGTGGAATGGGAAAAGCGGCGGAAATTCCTGATGCCATCCGCAAGGGGATTGAGGATGCCAAAAAGAATCTTATCAGTGTCCCAATAGTCAATACAACCATTCCCCATGAAATTATAGGTGAATTTGGAGCAGGCTGCGTACTTTTAAAGCCGGCCGGTCCCGGTACCGGAGTAATAGCCGGTGGCCCGGTAAGAGCGGTCTTGGAGCTGGCAGGAATTCGTGATATCCGTACAAAATCTTTAGGTTCTAACAACCCAAGAAACATGGTAAATGCTACAATTGACGGGTTAAAGAAATTAAAGAGGGCAGAAGATGTAGCAAAGATGAGAGGCAAGACGATAGAAGAACTGTTAGGTTAGGAGGGGACTTAATTGGCTAAGCTCAAAATCACATTGGTTAGAAGCGTTATCGGCTGCAAGGATGACCAGATTGCAACCGTTAAAGCTTTGGGACTGAAGAAGACAAGAGATGTTGTTATAAAAGAAGACACCCCTCAGATCAGGGGTATGGTGAATAAAGTACCGCATTTGGTAGAGGTTGAAGAATTATAAAAAAGAGGAGGTGTAGCAAATGAAATTGTTTGAATTACAGCCTGCACCAGGCTCAAGAAAAAAACCTATGCGTAAAGGCCGTGGCCATGGCTCTGGAAACGGTAAAACAGCAGGTAGAGGTCATAAGGGTCAGAATGCCCGCTCCGGCGGAGGTGTAAGACCGGGCTTTGAAGGTGGCCAGATGCCTTTGTACAGACGTATTCCAAAGAGAGGTTTTACAAATATATTTGCAAAGCAGTATGTGGAAGTAAATGTTGAGCAACTAAACAGGTTTGATGATGGAAGCACGGTTACCCCTGAATTGCTGAAAGAAACAGGAGTAATCAGTAGGATAAAAGACGGTGTGGTAATTCTCGGCAGAGGTGAGTTGACAAAGAAACTTACTGTAAGAGCTGCCCGGTTCAGCAAATCGGCTGTTGAAAAGATTCAAGCAGCTGGAGGAAAGGTAGAGGTGATCTAATATGTTTCAGATTTTAAGGAATGCCTGGAAAATACCTGACTTAAGGAAGAAAATGCTGTATACGATTTTAATGCTGATTATCTTCCGGCTGGGCTCATTTATTCCCGTACCGGGTATGAATAAGGAGGCACTCCAGCAATTAGTAGGTGCGGATAATTCTTTATTTGGGCTTCTGAATACATTGACAGGTGGTGCTTTTGGTAATGCCACTATTTTTGCCATGAGCATAACACCTTATATCAATTCTTCCATCATAATACAGCTTTTGACGGTTGCAATTCCCAGCCTTGAAAGATTGGCAAAGGAAGGCGAAGAAGGAAGAAAGAAAATTGCCCAGTACACCAGGTACGGAACGGTTATATTGGGATTTATACAGGCAACGGGTTTATACTTTGCACTTCGCGGTGCAATCACGCAGCGGGGAGTTCTTTCCTACATTACCATTACTCTTACATTTACAGCAGGAACCGCATTCTTAATGTGGTTGGGTGAACAGATCACGGAAAAAGGAATAGGGAATGGTATTTCATTGCTGATTTTTGCAGGTATTGTCTCAAGAGGTCCTGCAATGGTCCAGGCATTATATGCAAACTATGTAAATGGGAATCTGAACATATTCACGCTAATACTATTTATCATCTTTGCATTAGCAGTTGTGGCAGTTGTTGTTATAATGAATCAGGCAGAAAGAAGAATACCGGTTCAATATGCAAAGAGAGTGGTTGGAAGAAAAATGTACGGAGGACAAAGCACGCATATACCCATTAAGGTTAGCATGGCAGGGGTAATCCCGATAATCTTTGCCATGTCCATCATGGCTTTTCCTTCTACCATTGCACAGTTTTTCACACAACCGGCAGCAGGAACCTTTTGGCGTAAGTTTTTAGACTTTATTTCTCCAAGCTCATGGTTCTATGGTGTAGCTTACTTTTTCCTGATCATATTCTTCACTTACTTCTATACTGCAATTTACTTCAATCCTATTGAGATTGCCAATAACATGAAGAAAAATGGGGGCTTTATACCGGGAATCCGTCCAGGTAAGCCGACATCTGATTATATAAACAGGGTACTATCCAGGATTACATTGGCAGGAGCAGTCTTTTTAGGCTTTATTGCAGTGCTTCCGATATTTGTTAACTATGGTATAAAGCTCAGCGGTTTGGCAGTTGGAGGAACCAGCCTGTTGATCGTGGTAAGTGTTGCATTAGAAACGGTACAGCAAGTAGAATCACAGATGCTTATGAGACATTACAAAGGTTTCCTTGAATAAAGTTGACGGAATGGGGGCAAAAGTCATGAGAATAATACTGTTGGGAGCACCGGGCGCCGGAAAGGGTACTCAGGCAGAAGTGCTTTCAAATAAATATGGTATACCCACCATTTCTACGGGGGAGATGATCCGAAATGCACTTCGCCAGGGCACTGAACTTGGTAAAGAAGCCAAGCAGTACATTGACAGGGGTCTGTTGGTACCCGACGAAGTTGTGATTGAGATTGTAAAGGAACGCCTGGAAGACCCGGATTGCCAAAAGGGCTTCATATTGGATGGCTTCCCAAGAACGGTTCCCCAGGCCGATGCATTGGAAAAAATGGGGATAACGGTTGATAAGGTTCTCAGCATTGAAGTAGCCGAGGAAAAGATTATAGAAAGAATGTCCGGCAGGAGACAGTGCAGCCGGTGCGGTGCAACCTATCATATTATTTATAAACCTTCACGGGTGGAAAATGTATGTGATGTATGCGGCGGAGAACTGATAATGCGTGAAGATGACGCACCTGAAACGGTTAAAAACCGGTTGGAAGTATATCGCAAGCAAACAGAGCCGCTCAAAAAATATTATGAAGATAAAGGATTATTGGTTGTAGCCTATGGCCAGGAAGAAGTACGGGATACCACAAGGGAAGTATTTAAAGCACTTGGGGTAGAGTGACATGATTACTATTAAAGCTGCTCAGGAAATTGAATACATGAGAGAAGCCGGACGGATTGTGTACGAAGCTCATAATCTTGTAGAAAAGGCAATCCAGCCCGGTATTACTACTGAAGAGCTGGATAGTATAGCAGAAAAATATATAAGAAGTCAAGGTGCAATTCCATCCTTTAAAGGTTATAATGGGTTTCCAGCAAGTATATGTGCCTCTTTAAATGATGAAGTTGTTCATGGTATTCCTGGTTTAAGAAAGTTAAAAGATGGCGATATTATAAGTATTGATATCGGCGCAATGTATAAGGGATACCATGGGGATGCAGCACGGACCCACCCGGTGGGAAAATGCTCGGAAGAGGCTCTCAGGCTGATAAGAGTGACACGGGAAAGCTTTTACAAAGGCCTTGCCTATGCAGTGGAGGGAAGGCGTTTATCAGATATTTCAGCCGCCATACAAAGATATGTGGAAAAAAACGGTTATTCAGTGGTAAGGGATTTTGTAGGACATGGTATCGGACAAAACATGCATGAAGATCCTCAGGTCCCTAATTATGGTGTCCCCGGCAGGGGACCAAGATTGGTCAGCGGAATGACACTTGCAATTGAACCAATGGTAAATGCGGGAGATTACCGTGTAAGGATCATGCCGAATAACTGGACGGTTGTTACAGCCGATGGGAGCTTGTCTGCCCATTATGAGCATACCATTTTAATTACAAAAGGCGATCCGGAAATACTGACCGGTGCTTGATGATACAATCGGCAGAGGTGATATGAATGGATATATATCCCGGGCAAATCGTGTATTCGATGGCTGGGAGGGATAAAGGGAAGTACTTCATCGTTATAGAAAAGATTGATGAAAACTATGTTTATCTATGCGATGGAGACTTGAGAAAAATAGAGAAGCCCAAGAAAAAAAAGATAAAGCATATACGGCTTACCGGAAAAGTTGACCGTACCATTGGTGAAAAACTAATTGCAAAGCAAAAGGTTAGTAACTCTGAAATAAGAAAAAGTTTAAAAGCCATGTTGGAAGAGGTAGAATAATGAAAAAGATGGAAACGGGGATCGTATGATTTGCATTTAAAGGAGGTTATGGCCTTGGCAAAGGAAGATGTCATAGAAGTTGAGGGTAAGGTTGTTGAGACATTGCCTAATGCAATGTTTCAGGTGGAACTGGAAAACGGACACAGGATACTTGCTCATATATCCGGAAAACTAAGGATGAATTTTATACGGATTCTTCCGGGGGATAAGGTAACGGTAGAGCTATCTCCTTATGATCTAACCCGCGGTAGGATTACATGGAGAGCAAAGTAACGTTTCTAAAGGAGGGATAGCGGTGAAAGTAAGACCGTCTGTTAAACCAATTTGTGAAAAATGCAAGATTATTAGACGTAAGGGAAGAATCAGGGTAATCTGTGAGAACCCCAAACATAAACAAAAGCAGGGATAAGGTTTTTATATTGCTGCTGTGTTTTTGTGTTCGTGGTGTATAAATTATTTGTTGTTATGGTGTTTAAGGATAGTCTAGGAGGTGTATAGTAGAATGGCGAGAATCGCAGGCGTTGACTTACCAAGAGATAAGCGGATTGAGATCGGGTTAACGTATATATATGGAATTGGCCGCAGCAGGTCCAATGAAATTCTCAAGATGACGGGTATTAACCCTGATACAAGGGTTAGGGACTTAACAGATGATGAGATTTCAAAGTTAAGGGAAGCAATTGATAAGAATTATAAAATTGAAGGTGATTTAAGAAGAGAAGTTTCCCTTGACATTAAGAGACTGATTGAAATTGGCTGTTACAGGGGATTAAGGCACAGAAGAGGTTTGCCTGTCAGGGGACAAAGGACAAAGACAAATGCCAGAACCAGAAAAGGTCCTAAGAGAACTGTTGCCGGTAAGAAGAAGTAAAAGGAGGGAATAGAGAAGGATGGCTAAAACTAAACGTGTTACTCGTAAACGCCGTGAACGGAAAAATATTGAACGTGGAGCAGCACATATCCGTTCAACCTTTAATAATACAATTGTTACCATTACCGATGTAGCCGGTAATGCAATTTCATGGGCTAGCTCCGGCGGTTTGGGATTCAGAGGCTCCAGGAAAAGCACACCTTATGCTGCACAGATGGCTGCTGAAGCGGCTGCAAAGGCAGCAATGGAACATGGAATGAAAACTGTTGAGGTATATGTAAAAGGACCGGGAGCAGGTAGGGAAGCTGCCATAAGGGCACTTCAAGCTGCCGGATTAGAGGTTAGCCTGATCAAGGATGTTACTCCTATTCCACATAATGGTTGTAGACCGCCTAAGAGAAGAAGAGTATAATGTTGAAAAAAGATTTGCATAATTTGTTAGAATTATAGGAGGTGTAAATATACATGGCAAGATATACTGGAGCAGTATGCAGGCTTTGCCGGAGAGAAGGACAAAAACTGTATCTTAAAGGGGAAAGATGCTATACTGATAAGTGTGCAGTTGTTAGGAGAAATTATGCACCCGGACAGCACGGCCAAAGCAGAAAGAAGCTGTCGGAGTACGGTATTCAGTTAAGGGAAAAACAAAAAGCAAGAAGATATTATGGTGTTTTGGAAAGCCAGTTCGAGAAATATTTTGAAATGGCATCCAAGAGAAAAGGTATTACCGGTGAAAACCTTTTGCAGATCCTTGAAAGCAGGCTGGACAATGTTGTATATAGATTGGGATTTGCTACATCCAGGGCAGAAGCAAGACAGTTGGTACGGCATGGACATTTTACCGTGAATGGTAAGAAGGTCAACATTCCCTCTTATCTTGTAAGCCCAGGTGAAGTTATTGCCATTCGTGAAAAGAGCAGGGGTCTGGAAAAGATTAAATCAATACTGGCACAAACAGATGGAAAGCCTGTTCCAAAGTGGTTGGATCTCAATCGCGATACGCTTGAAGCAAAGGTGGTCAATCTGGCTGCTAGAGAAGATATTGATTTGCCTATACAAGAACACTTAATAGTTGAGTATTATTCTAAATAATAATATATAAATAAAAATAAAATTGCCCTCGAAATATGGAAACGTGAAAAAGGCAGTCAGGGGAGGGTTATATATAATGATAGAAATTGAAAAACCAAAAGTTGAGTGCGTCGAAATTAATGAAAACGGGACATATGGTAAGTACGTGGTAGAGCCTCTTGAAAGGGGCTATGGTATCACATTAGGCAATTCGTTAAGAAGGATTCTGTTATCATCCTTACCGGGAGTTGCAGCAACATCTGTTAAAATTGAAGGTGTATTACACGAGTTTTCTACATTGCCAGGGGTAAAGGAAGACGTAACGGAAATTATTTTAAATATCAAGAATATTGCAGCAAAGATTCATTCCGATGGCCCAAAAGTAGTATATATAGAGCATGAAGGCGAAGGAGAAATAAAAGCAGGGGATATTAAAGCGGATGCCGATGTGGAAATTTTAAACCCGGACCTTCACATTGCAACTTTAAATGAAGATGCAAAAGTATATATGGAGATTACTTTGAACAAGGGTAGAGGATATGTTCCTGCGGAAAAAAATAAAATACCCGGACAGCCCATTGGGTTGATACCGGTGGACTCCATTTATACTCCTGTGCATAAGGTGAATTATACGGTGGAGAATACTCGTGTCGGGCAGGTTACCGACTATGACAGGTTAACTCTGGAAGTCTGGACAAATGGGACTATAAAACCGGATGAGGCAATCAGCCTTGGAGCTAAAATTTTGAGCGAGCACCTTAACCTGTTTATTGATCTGTCAGATCAGGCAAAGAATACAGAAATTATGGTGGAAAAGGAAGAAACAAAGAAAGAAAAAGTATTGGAAATGACCATTGAAGAGCTTGATCTGTCCGTAAGGTCCTACAATTGCCTGAAACGTGCGGGTATTAATACCGTGGAAGACCTGATAAGCAGAAGTGAAGAAGATATGATGAAGGTTAGAAACCTGGGTAAGAAATCCCTGGAAGAAGTTATTCAAAAGCTAGATGCACTGGGCTTAAAACTTGCACCAAATGAGGAGTAGCAATTGTTCCAAGGAAAACGGGAATGATTGGGATAAAAAGCATATAAAACAGATTAGAGCAAAGGAGGTATATGTAATATGCCTGGTACAAGAAAGCTGGGCCGGCCGACCGATCATAGAATTGCGATGCTGAGAAATCTTGTTACAGCCGTACTGGAACATGGAAGAATTGAGACGACGGCAACAAGGGCAAAGGAAGTAAGAAGCATGACAGATAAGATGATTACTCTGGGAAAAGAAGGCTCTCTTCATGCCAGAAGGCAGGCTCTTGCATATATAACAAAAGAAGACGTGGTTAAAAAACTATTTGATGAGATTGCACCTAAGTATTCAGATCGGCAGGGAGGATATACCCGCATTGTAAGAATAGGACCTCGAAGAGGGGATGCAGCCGAAATGGCCATCATAGAGTTGGTTTAGGATTTAATGAGCGTTAACAATAAGGCTTAAAACTGGAAAGCAGAGCCGTAGGGCACCTGCTTTCTTTTGTTTAGGCTGATAATATAACGTTATTGTACAAAGAATAATAATGGATTTTAACTGCAGTCGGTCAAAGAGGAGAGAAAACAGATGTGGTTAGCAGATGATTGGAAGGAATACGAATTGATAGATACGGGAGACGGTGAGAAGCTGGAAAGATGGGGGACATATATACTGAGGCGGCCCGATCCACAGGTGATATGGCCTATTAAAGCTGAAACAGCCCTATGGGAAAAAGTTCACGGGCATTACCATAGGAGCAAAAGCGGAGGCGGCAGTTGGGAGTTTTTTGGACAGATACCTGAACGGTGGAAAATTTCCTATAACAAGCTGTCCTTTTATGTAAAACCCATGGGGTTTAAGCATACGGGACTGTTTCCCGAGCAGGCGGTAAACTGGAAAAGGATAATAGAAAAGATTCAAAGGAGCAAAAGGCCTGTTCGGGTTTTGAACCTATTTGCATATACGGGAGGAGCAACGGTGGCGGCTGCCTTTGCAGGAGCGGAAGTATGCCACGTGGATGCTGCAAAGGGAATGGTTGCCTGGGCCAAGGAAAACCTGGCCTTGTCAGGGCTTGGACAACGTCCCGTGCGGTTTATTGTGGATGATGTCCTTAAATTTGTACAAAGGGAAAAGAGGCGGGGACGCCAGTATGAAGCCATAATCATGGACCCACCTTCCTACGGTCGTGGCCCGGGAGGGGAAGTATGGAAGATTGAAGATGAACTGTACCGGTTGGTAAAAGAAAGTACGGAAGTTCTTTCGCCTGAACCCTTGTTTTTTTTAATCAATTCTTATACAACGGGTTTTGCTCCCACCGTACTAAAAAACATACTGGCTTTAACGGTGGGAGAAAGGTACGGGGGACGAATAAGCACTGACGAGATTGGATTGCCCGTATCCGCCTCGGGCTTGGTTCTTCCCTGCGGTGCAACAGCACGGTGGGAATGTAATTGAGCAGGTCCCTAAAAAAATGTTTCTATATTATCCAAAATACAGTATAATATATATTATATTAAAAATACACCAAGAGAGGTCTTATGATGGAAGAAATTATTAATGCCATTAACGTCGATTATTCCTATGGTAATGGCGAGTATCAAGGGACGGAACTGGCGTTGGACAATATAAGTTTGAAAATTAATAAAGGGGAGTTTGTTTGTATATTGGGGCATAACGGTTCGGGGAAATCAACCCTTGCCAAGCATTTTAATGCCTTATTGTTGCCTTCGGGAGGAACGGTATTCGTAAAGCATATGGATACTAATGAAGCAAACTACAGGTGGGATATACGTCAAACGGTTGGTATGGTATTCCAGAACCCCGATAATCAAATTGTAGCAACAATTGTTGAAGAAGATGTGGCCTTTGGTCCCGAGAACCTGGGATTATCTCCCGCTGAAATAAGGGAAAGGGTGGACCATGCTTTGAAGGTGGTGGGCATGTATGAATACAGGAAACATGCACCTCATCTCCTTTCCGGAGGTCAAAAGCAGAGAGTTGCCATTGCAGGGGTAATTGCCATGAAACCGGAATGCATAGTATTGGATGAGCCTACTGCAATGTTGGATCCTGTCGGGAGAAAAGAAGTTATAAATACCATTAAAAAATTAAACCGGGAAGAAGGCATTACTGTGGTACTTATTACCCATTACATGGATGAGGCGGTGCAGTCGGATCGGGTGGTGGTAATGGAAAAGGGCAAAATTTATATGGAAGGAAGCCCGAGGGAAATTTTCAGCCAGGTAGAAAAACTAAAAAAAGTTGGGTTGGATGTACCACAGGTAACAGAATTGGTTCATGAGCTAAGTAAACAAGGAATTAATATAAGGCAGGATATACTGACGGTGGATGAATGTGTGGAGGAATTAGCACATTTGCTTGACAATAAGTAGGCTTATTGGAGGAATATATATGTCAATTAATGTTCAACATCTGGACTACGTGTATATGCCCGGCAGCCCGTTTGAAAAAAAGGCATTAAAGGATATCAATCTGGAAATAAAAAAAGGTGAATTTGTAGGATTGATTGGCCATACCGGTTCCGGGAAATCCACATTGGTACAGCATTTTAACGGGCTATTGCGTCCTACAAGCGGTAAAATATATATAAACAATATAGACATATCCGGTAAAAAGGTGAACCTGAAGGAGATCAGGAGTAAGGTGGGATTGGTATTCCAGTATCCCGAACACCAGTTGTTTGAAGAGACAGTATATAAGGATATTGCTTTTGGACCGCAAAACATGGGACTTCCGGACAAGGAGGTAGAAAAAAGGGTATATGAAGCATTGGAACAAGTTAAACTGGATAGTAAAATACTGGGTAAGTCCCCTTTTGAATTATCGGGCGGCCAGAAAAGAAGAGTGGCCATTGCCGGAGTCCTTGCGATGAAACCGGAAATATTGGTGCTGGACGAGCCAACAGCCGGGTTGGACCCCCTTGGAAGAGACGAAATACTGTTTCAAATAAAAGATTTACATAAAAAGACCGGTTTAACCGTTATATTGGTTTCCCACAGCATGGAGGATATTGCCCGCCTGGCAGACCGTATAATTGTCATGTATGAAGGAACCATTGCTATGAACGGCAGTCCCTATAAAGTATTTGAAGATGTGGAAAAGCTGGAAGCAATGGGCTTATCCGTTCCTCAGGTTACCCACGTGATAAGAAAACTCAGGAGCAGGGGCATAAAGATAAGGGGAGATATCATAACGGTGGAACAGGCCAAGAATGAACTGCTGAGGCTGTTGGGCGGCAATAGGATGGGGGTAAATAAATGTTAAAGGATATAACACTAGGGCAATATTTCCCTGGAGAATCGGTTATACATAAACTGGACCCCAGGATGAAAATTATAATCACAATACTGTATGTTATTGCTCTTTTTATAATAAGAAACTTTACAGGATATGCACTGTTTTTTTTATTCACTTTTATGCTCATATATGTAACTAAAATACCGGTGAAATATGTTTTAAAAGGAATAAAGCCGTTGCTTTTTATTGTTGCCCTCACAGCCTTTGTAAACATGTTTATGACAGGAGGCACGACCCTTTTTACCATCGGTCCCCTGAGGGCAACCTGGGAGGGTGCTGAGATGGCCGTGCTAATGACTTTAAGGCTGGTCTTTTTAATTGTAGGCACGTCCCTTTTAACCCTTACCACTTCACCCATTGCATTGACCGATGGGATAGAAAGATTGTTAAACCCTTTAAGAAGAATTGGGGTACCTTCCCATGAACTGGCAATGATGATGACCATAGCACTGCGTTTTATTCCCACTCTCCTGGAAGAGACGGATAAGATCATGAAAGCGCAGATGGCAAGGGGGGCTGATTTTGAAAACGGGAACCTGTTTAAAAGGGCGAAGGGATTGGTTCCCTTGCTTGTTCCGCTGTTTATAAGTGCCTTCAGGAGGGCTGATGAGCTGGCTATTGCAATGGAGTCCCGTTGTTACCGGGGTGGGGATAAGAGAACGCGCATGAAGCAGCTTAAGCTTAACAGGCGTGACTACATGGCAGCAGGGCTTATGCTTGCCTTAATGATTGTGTTGTTTCTTATGCGGAATTTAAGGTATTAACAGAGTCACTAAATAGGTGTTAAGGTATGATGAATATAAGTTGTGAAGGTGATTAGCTGTTGAAAAATCTGATGTTAAAGATGGAATATGACGGTACAAATTATCATGGCTGGCAGAGGCAGGAAAATGCGATTACTGTCCAGGAAACCCTGGAAAAGGCGTTGAAAAAGATAACCAAAGAAGAAATTACCGTTATAGGATGCAGCCGTACCGATGCAGGGGTACATGCGCTGGGGTATGTGTGCAACTTTCATACATCCAGTAAAATCCCGGCGGAAAAAATGCCTTATGCTTTAAACAGTGTACTGCCGGAAGATATCGTTGTTTATGACTGCCGGGAGGTGCCCCGGGATTTTCATGCACGATTCTGGGCTAAAGGTAAGAAGTACAGGTACCGTATCTATAATGGGAAGTATCCGTCGGCCTTTGAAAGAAACTATGCGTACTACTGGCCTTATACCCTGGACGTGGAATGTATGAAAGAGGCAGCAAAGCTTTTTATCGGGGAACATGATTTCAGAGCCTTTATGGCTACGGGAAGCAGGGTTAAAGATACGGTACGGAATGTATTTGACCTGAGTGTTGAAAAAAAGGGTGACGAAATCATTATAGAAATATCTGCCAACGGCTTTTTGTATAATATGGTCCGGATTATTGCAGGAACCCTGTTATATGCAGGAGTGGGAAAGATTGATGTGGAAAGGATTGAATACATAATTAAAACAGGTGATAGAAAAGAAGCAGGTATTACAGCCGCACCCCAGGGCTTGTATCTGGTGGAGGTATATTATTAGTATATATGGAACCCTGTATCTTATTGTTTAGGGGGAGTATAACTTGAAGGTCTATGAGTTTACTAAAAAGGAAGAAAAAGAAGACAAGAGCAGCCCGCCGGATAAAAAGTTTTTTTCAGCCTTTACGTTTATAATTGCCTTTATTCTTTTGATTTTTGGAGTTTATTTCATTTACATTAACCGGTACCACCCTGCAATCCAAAATCTACTGATAGGGAAACTGGGTGCCGGTGTTGTGCAAAAACCTTCCAGCATACCCTTCGACATAGAAGCAGAAAGTCAAATTAAGGTATATAAAGAATACATTGTATTCTGCAGTAAGGACGGCTTAAAAGCAATGAATAAGGAGGGGCAGGAAGAGTGGAGCATTGCACTGACCCTTTCAAATCCCATGATTGAGACAACGGATAAATACATCCTTTTAACGGATAAGGGTGGCAGAGAGGTACATGTGGTCACAAATTATTCCATAATATGCACAAAGAAAACGGAAGAGCCTATAAAAATGGCAAAGATAAATGATAAGGGTTATTTTGCCGTGGTTACGGAAGAAAAGGGATATGAGGGAAAGGTGACGGTTTATAATCCCCAGGGGTTGGAGCTGTATAAATGGTTTTCTGTCGAAAATCCCATAATTGATGTGGATATTTCACCGGATGGCAAGAGAATGGCAGTATGTACATTGGATGTTAAAAAGGGTAAGGTATCCGGTGGGATAGTTTTCTTTAATTTAAATGAGGTTAAGCCGTATGCAGGTGTTGTCATAGAAGATACGCTGCTGGCAGGCATCCGTTTTTATAAAGATAATGATCTTATTGCCGTGGGTGATAACCAGGTAGTTGGTTTTTCAAGCGAAGGAATTCAGCAATGGAGCATCCCCTTTGAAGAGCGCATACTTCAGGCCTATAACATGGATTCAAAGGATATGGTGGTTATTGCCCTGGGCCGAGGAAAGGACGGCGGCCTGATAGGCAATGACTCCTCAATTGAAATAATAAACCGCAACGGCCAAAAGCAAGGGAGCTATAAAGTGGATGGCGAGGTTAAATTTTTAAGCGTACAGGATGACTTTATTGCCTTTAATAATAAAAGGGATGTATGCATAATTACTCCAAGGGGGGCAGAGGTAGCCAGCGCAACTTCCAGTAAAGATATTCGAGATATACAGTTGTTTCAAAACAAAAGAGAAGTACTTTTAGTATCCAGAAATTCGCTGGATGTATTGGAGTTAAGAAGAAAGCAATAGTATTTATTTAATGTTTTTTGCTTTTTTATATATCTGAAAAATGCTTTTTTAAACTAATTGACCTAAAAAACTGGACACGGGACAGGAAAACGGATACAATATTATTTAATAAAATATAAATATTAATTTCTGCATTAAAACTGTATGCATGGCCGGACCGGTTGGTTCGGCTATATTAATAAAGAGGCGTGCACAAGAATAAAAGGAGTGAAACAGTGTGAGAAGTGATGTTGTAAAAAAAGGCATGGATAAAGCACCTCATCGTTCCCTTTTAAAGGCATTGGGTCTGACGGACGAAGAGATCAGGAGGCCCTTGATTGGGATAGTAAATTCCCAAAACGAGGTGGTTCCCGGGCATATTCACCTGGATAGGATTGCGGAAGCAGTTAAAGCCGGGGTGCGGATGGCAGGGGGAACACCCCTGGAGTTTCCGACCATTGGGGTATGCGACGGAATTGCAATGGGGCATATAGGTATGAAATATTCCCTGGCTTCCCGGGAGCTCATTGCGGACTCCATTGAGTCCATGGCCCTTGCCCATGGGTTTGATGCCCTTGTGCTTATCCCAAATTGCGACAAGATTGTACCTGCCATGTTGATGGCAGCGGCACGGTTGGATATTCCCGCTATAGTGATAAGCGGTGGGCCTATGCTGTCGCTGCAAAAGGGCGATAATTATCTTGATTTAAACAGCGTATTTGAAGCGGTGGGTGCAGTCAATGCAGGGAATATGAAAGAAGAAGAGCTGGATATGATAGAAAATAATGCATGCCCGGGCTGTGGTTCCTGCTCCGGGATGTTTACGGCAAATTCCATGAACTGTTTAACGGAAGCGCTTGGTATGGCACTGCCGGGCAATGGCACCATCCCTGCGGTTTATGCGGAGAGAATAAGGCTTGCCAAGATGACGGGAATGAAAATCATGGAGCTGCTCGAAAAGGACATAAAGCCAAGCGATATACTGACACCGGAAGCTTTTGAAAATGCGCTTGCGGTGGATATGGCACTGGGATGCTCCACAAATTCTGTTCTTCATTTGCCGGCCATTGCCCATGAAGCCGGAGTGAAGATTAATCTTGAAAAGGTTAATGAAATCAGTGCCCGGACTCCAAACCTGTGTAAGCTGGCACCGGCCGGACCCTATCACGTACAGGACCTGTACCATGCAGGAGGGGTTCAGGCTGTGATGAAGGAACTGTCCAAAAAACAGCTCTTGCATCCTTACCTGATTACAGTAGCGGGAAAAACCGTGGAAGAAAATATAAAGGATGCATATGTACGAAATCACGATGTTATAAGGCCGATTGATAATCCCTACAGCAGTACCGGTGGAATAGCCGTGCTAAAAGGTAATCTTGCTCCCGATGGTGCAGTGGTAAAAAGATCGGCAGTGGCAGAGGAAATGCTTGTGCACAGGGGACCGGCCCGCGTATTTGAATCGGAAGATGCGGCAATCCAGGCGATCCGCAGCGGACAAATCGTGAAAGGTGACGTGGTTGTAATACGTTATGAAGGGCCTAAAGGTGGTCCGGGGATGCGGGAAATGCTTTCACCCACCTCGACAATCTGCGGTATGGGACTTGATAAGGATGTGGCATTGATAACCGATGGCCGTTTTTCGGGGGCTACCCGGGGTGCATCCATCGGACACATATCTCCGGAGGCAATGGAAGGAGGGCCTATTGCAATCGTACGGGACGGGGATATTATAAGCATTAATATTCCTGAAGGAAAACTTGACGTAGAGCTTGCGCCGGAAGAAATAGAAAACCGGTTAAAGGCCTGGAAGGCTCCGGAGCCTAAGGTTAAAAAAGGATACCTGGCCAGGTACGCAAAACTTGTTACCTCTGCTTCTACAGGGGCAGTGCTTAAAGGATAGATTTTTATAAATGGGGGTTGTGTTATTTGAAATTAACAGGTGCGCAAATTTTTATAGAATGTTTGAAAGAACAAAAGGTGGATACCATATTTGGTTATCCCGGTGGAGCGGTACTAAACATTTATGATGAGCTGTATAAGCATCAGGATGAAATCCGACACATCCTTACGTCCCATGAGCAGGGAGCGGCCCATGCGGCGGATGGCTATGCCCGGGCAACCGGCAAGGTAGGCGTGTGCCTTGCAACTTCGGGGCCGGGTGCAACCAATCTTGTTACTGGGATTGCTACAGCTTACATGGATTCGGTTCCCATAGTAGCCTTTACAGGTCAGGTTGCAACCTCCCTGCTGGGAAAGGACTCTTTCCAGGAAGTGGACATTACAGGAATTACTGCGCCCATTACAAAGCACAATTATATTGTTAAGGACGTGGAAAAACTGGCTCCCACAATAAGAAAGGCATTTTTAATTGCAAAGCAGGGCAGGCCGGGACCGGTACTGGTTGACATTTGCAAGGATGTTACTGCCGCAGTAACCGAATATGAGCCGGTAGTACCTGAGCAGCCCAAGCCGGAGCCCATCGGGGTAAGCACCCGTGAGCTTGAAGAGGCAGCCGATGCAATTAACCGTTCAGAACGGCCTATCATACTGGCCGGCGGAGGGGTTGGCATTGCTGATGCCCATAATGAGCTGTTTGATATGGTTGGCAAGTCCAATATGCCCGTAGCAACCACATTGATGGGATTAGGCGGTTTTCCGTCAACCCACTCCTTGTATACGGGATTGATTGGGATGCACGGGACAAAAACCTCAAACCTTGCGGTTTCCCACTGTGACTTGTTTATTGCCGTCGGGGCAAGGTTTAGCGACAGGGTGATAAGCGATGTGAAAAAATTTGCACCCAATGCAAGAATTATGCATATAGACATTGACCCGGCCGAGATAGGCAAGAATATTACCGTACAGTATCCATTGGTTGGTAATATTAAAAAAATACTGCATAAGCTAAGCCAGATGGTTGATAACAACGAAAGAAAAGAATGGATTGAGCAAATCCAGCTTTGGAAAAAACAGTATCCACTTTACTATGAAAAAAATTCCTCGTTATTAAAACCGCAATATGTCATAGAAAAAATATATGAGCTTACGCAAGGGGAGGCCCTTATTACGACGGAAGTAGGTCAAAACCAGCTGTGGGCTGCCCAGTATTATAAATACACTAGGCCCAGAACCTTTATATCATCGGGGGGCCTTGGAACCATGGGATATGGCCTGGGGGCATGTATTGGAACACAAATTGCACGGCCGGATAAAAGGGTATTTAATATTGCAGGGGACGGGAGTTTTCGCATGAACTGCAATGAACTTGCTACGGCAGTGGAATACAAGTTACCCATTGTGGTAGTAATACTTAATAATCACGTGCTTGGGATGGTAAGGCAATGGCAGGACCTCTTTTACGGTGGCCGTTTTTCCTACACTACCATTGACAGGGGAACCGATTTTGTAAAGCTTGCCGAAGCCTATGGTGCAAAAGGAATACGTGTTACCCAAAACTGTGAAGTGGAAGATGCCATAAAAGAAGCACTGGCATCAACAACCGTTCCGGTGGTAATAAACTGCGAAATAGACAAGGATGAAAAGGTATTCCCGATTGTACCGCCGGGTGCACCTATCATCGAAAGCATAGTTGAATAAAAGAAAGCACAAAGACGGACATAATTGTCCGTCCTTTTTTGCGATGGCTCCATTAATTTTCACATTAGTTATAAGTTATAATTCTTTCATTGCATGTACCCATATTTTTTGTACGCGTAAAAGAAAGCAATAGGTTGCAATCTTTATTAAATAAAAGTATACTATCATTAGGTAGTAAATGCATTAGAATTTAAAGCAAAACGCAAGAATACGCATTAAAGGTGGTGATGTTAATGGATACGGATCCTTATCCTAACCGAAGCATTATATATGGAAGTTTTTGCAAAAAGTGTACAGGCAGGATACACGGAGAAATGCAAAAGGGTGTGATAGGGGAAGAGTATTTTTTGACATCACCAGGAATAATTTACTTTAATGCCTCATAGTGGAGATATATTAAACTGTCAAAAGCTACTCTTTCTCGTTATGCACAAATTAAAGCGCAATTCAAACGATGCAGGTAATATCTACGAACTACAACTAATAGACAAACTAAGAGAATGGAGGTAGCAGAATGTTATGTATATACAAGACGATAGATGGGAAGATTCAGGAAATTGACAGGATTGAAGATGGTTGCTGGATTAATTTAGTATCTCCGACCGAAAGTGAAATTGATAGCGTGGTGCAGGCACTCAATGTGGATCCCGGTTTTTTGAGAGCTGCGTTGGATGATGAAGAGACATCGCGAATTGAATCGGAAGATGGCCAAACGCTTATCATTATTGATATTCCTTTGGCTCAACAGGATGAGGAAACAATATATTTTTCCACCATCCCGTTGGGTATAATTATTACCGATAAAAACATTGTTACTGTATGCTTGAAGGAAAATACAATAATCAATGAATTCTCAAACGGTACCGTAAAGTCCGTTTATACAAATATGAAGACAAGGTTTGTTCTGCAGATATTTTTCAGGGTTGCAACCCGGTTTTTACAGTATCTTAAACAAATAGACAGAATAAGCAGTGAAGTGGAAAATCAGCTCCACAGGTCCATGAAGAATAAAGAGCTGATACAGTTGCTTGACCTGGAAAAAAGCCTGGTGTACTTTTCCACATCCTTAAAGGCAAATGAGATTACAATGGAAAAAATCCTGAGGGGCAGAACCATTAAGCTTTATGAAGAAGATCAGGATCTGTTGGAAGATGTAATTATAGAAAACAAACAGGCTATTGAGATGTCCAATATATACAGCAGCATATTAAGTGGTACGATGGATGCTTTTGCATCCGTAATCTCGAATAATTTAAATATAGTGATGAAATTTTTAACATCCGTTACGATTGTACTGTCCTTACCAACGATGGTAGCCAGTTTTTATGGCATGAATGTTGAACTGCCGTTCCAACATTCTCCCCATGCTTTTTTATTTACCATGTTGTTGTCCCTTGTATTGGTATGCACGGTGACATTCATATTTGTAAAGAGGAAAATGTTCTGAAAACAATTGACATTTTATAATTCTTAACGTATACTATTTACTAAGTTAGTTTAAGACGAGTTGAGTAAATTAATAAGCTGAGCTGAGTTGAGACGAGATGAGTTGAGATGAGCCCAGTAGCCGAAATTTTTTGAAAAATACAGCGGTAGGGTTTATCATCCTGCCGCTTTTTGTATCTATAATCATTTCTTTATCATCTCTCTTAAAGACTCATCTCTCAGCTCCAATCTTCTTAAACTTCAAAAAAAAATTTTGGAGGTTGATGAGAATGGAAACAACAGTAAAGAGAGAAGTTCAAAAGAAGGGCTTAGAGGCAGTGGACATTGTGGCGGCAGGAATACTGATTGCGGCAGGAGCAGTGCTTAGGCTGTACACCCCTCCCTTTTTTGGTATCACGCCCAACCTGGTCATTGGAATGTATTGTCTGGCAATCCTGCTGATACGCCCCGGTCTTAAAGAAGTACTGGGAATTGGCCTGGTTGCAGCAGCTGTATGCCATTTTACCACCAAATCCCTTATACCCTATATCAATTTCATAAGTGAACCGGTAGGGGCAATAGTTGCCGGGCTGCTGGTTATGGCGCCTTTTAATGTCTCGTTTAAAAAGTATTCCTTTAAACCCTTTATCGTAACCCTGCTGGGAACGGTAGCAAGCGGTCTTACCTATGTACTCACTTTGAAGTTTTTAATCCTTTTTATAGAAACTCCCAGCAATCCAGCCTTTACTTATTTATTGATGGTGGTAGTGGTTACTGCAATGGTCAACTCGGTGTTGGCGCAGGTATTGTATTATCCTATTAAAACAGCATTGGGGAAAAAAGATGAGTAGCATTATAAAAATATCCGGTTTGACGTTTGTATACCAGGGTTCAAAAGTTCCTGCACTGGATCAAATAAATATGGATGTAAAACAGGGGGATTTCATAGGTATCATAGGCCCGACGGGAGCAGGTAAAACCACATTAGCCTTGTGCATGAACGGTGTTATACCCCATTTTTACCCGGGGGATTTTTACGGAAGCGTATGGGTGGACGGAAAGGATACGGTGGAAAATGATTGTGCGGTGCTGGCCGGCTCTATTGGAAGCGTTTTTCAAGACCCCGAAGCGCAAATGGTGGCAATGGTGGTGGAAGATGAATTAGCCTTTGGACTGGAGAATTTGAACCTGCCGCGGCATGAGATGGAAAGAAGGATTACAGAAGCACTGGAGATCACAGGCATTTCCCACCTGAGGTACCATTCCACTTCCCGGCTCTCGGGCGGACAAAAGCAGAGGGTGGCTATTGCATCGGCCATAGCACTGCATCCCAAGATTCTTGTATTGGATGAGCCCACGTCCGAATTGGACCCCCAGGGCACGGAGATAGTTTACGATACGTTAAAAAACCTGAATGAAAACCATGGTATTACAATAATTGTAATTGAGCAAAAAATCCAGTATCTTGCCCAATACTGCAGCCGATTGATGGTAATGGATAAAGGTAAAATCGTGATAGAAGGGTCCTGCCGGGAAGTGCTTGCCCGGCAGGATATCCTAAAACCCCTTGGTATAAACTGTCCCCCGGTTACGCAGCTGGCCCACATGTTAAAGGAACGGGGGCTGTATCACGGAGAATATCCGCTAAAGGTGGATGAAGCTTATATGGTAATAAGCAAAGTACTACAGGATTGGGGGAATTTTAAATGATACGGGCAGAAAACTTATGTTTTGGTTATACAAGGGATAAACAAATCCTAAAAAATATTTCTTTTCACATAAAGAAAGGGGAATTTGTTGCCATTATAGGGCAAAACGGGTCAGGTAAAACCACCCTGCTTAAACATTTTAATGGACTTTTAAAGCCGACCGATGGCAAAATATATATCAATGGCTTGGATGTATCAAAGCATAAAACAAGCACCCTGGCGCATCATGTTGGGTTTCTTTTCCAAAATCCTGACCATCAGATTTTTTGCAGCACAGTCAGACAGGAAGTTGCCTTTGGCCTGAAGAACCTTAAGATTCCGGGCCGGGAAATAGACAGGAGGGTCCAGGAAGCGGTTCAAAAAGTGGGCCTGGAAGAATACATGGAGGCTAACCCCTTTTCCCTGAGCAAGGGGCAGAGGCAAAGGGTAGCCCTGGCTTCCATCCTTGCATTGGACGTGGACATAATTGTGCTGGATGAGCCGACAACCGGGCAGGATTATAAAGAAAGCATCCAAATCATGAACATGATTGGGGATTTAAACCGTATGGGTAAGACCATTGTGATGGTTACCCATAACATGGAGCTGGTGGCAAGCTATGCTTCGAGGGTGATTATACTAAGCGAAGGTAGTATTTTAGGGGACGGCATGCCGGCTGAAGTGTATTCCAATCAACAGGTGTTAAGAAAAGCCAAACTAAGTCCGCCCCAGATATTTAGCCTGGCACAAAGATTTAGCAAAAAGGGGCTTTTTCGCAATGTTATGACGCCGGAGCAAATGTTCCAGGAAATCCTGTACATGATTGAAGGTGAAAAAAATGCCTGCATTGGTTGAATATATTCCTAAAGACACGCTGGTGCACAGGTTGAACCCAATCACCAAGATACTGTGGACCCTGGCTGTTTTAAGCGTGTGTTTTATACTTCAGGAGCCTTTGGCAATTTTTATAGTTCTCTTGAGCAACATTTTGGTTGCCTGGTTGTCCGGGGTGCTAAAACAAGTAATTCCTGCAATTATAGGA
Organism: Clostridiaceae bacterium; assembly: GCA_012735465.1. Classification (GTDB taxonomy): domain Bacteria; phylum Bacillota; class Clostridia; order SK-Y3; family SK-Y3; genus JAAYHJ01. Next base: position 19,762 of record JAAYHJ010000022.1, on the reverse strand, counting down.
TTATTTATATTTTCCCTGGTATTAATACTGTTCCAGATTTTTTTTGTTAAGGAAGGGAACACGCTTTTTTATGTCATACCTTTTATAAACCTGGGTAGGGTTACCGATGTAGGCCTTAAGTTTAGTGCCGTGCTTGCTTTACGGATGCTTGCCACAACGTCCACCATACCTATTCTGATGACCACCACTCAAATGAAGGATATTATAGTGGTGCTGACGGAAAAATGCAGGGTACCTTTTAAATATTCTTTCATGCTTGTGACAGCATTGCGGTTTATACCCACCTTTATTGAAGAAATGGACCAGATTTTACAAGCCCAGCGTTCCAGGGGCTATGAAACGGATACGTCAAACCCTTTTAAAAAATTATTTATCATAATACCCCTTGCGATTCCACTGCTTATTTTATCAGTCAAAAAAGCAGAAAAAATGGCAATTTCAATGGAAGTTAGGGGATTTGGAGCAGGTCCCCGTTCCTATTACAACAGGGTGGATATGAAGAAAACGGATTATGCGGTCATAGCACTGCTGGGGACAATTACATTGGCCGTACTTATTATGTAGTAAAGGTGCAGCATATTAAGCAAAGGGGATATATAAATGAAAGAGCTTTTAATCGGTAATGAAGCGATTGCTTTTGGTGCCATTGAGGCCGGGGTGGATGTGGTAACCGGATACCCGGGCACCCCTTCCACTGAGATGTTGGAAACAATTGCACGATACAACAGGGACGGGAGAATATACGTGGAATGGTCGGTTAATGAAAAGGTTGCGCTGGAAGTGGCCGCAGGGGCTGCCTATGCCGGTGCCAAGTCCATGGTGGCCATGAAACAGGTGGGGTTAAACGTTGCCTCGGATCCTCTGATGAGCTTAAGCTATGTGGGAATCAAGGGTGCAATGATTGTATTTGTAGCCGATGACCCGGGACCCTTTTCTTCACAGACGGAACAGGATACCCGTGCCTTTGGCAAGTTTGCCAACCTTCCGGTCTTTGACCCGTCTTCTCCTGAAGAAGCCAAGGAAATGGTAAAGGAAGCGTTTAAAGTTTCCCACGACTTTGGGCTGCCTGTTATCTTGAGAGCAACCACGAGAATATGCCATTCCTGCAGTACCATTGAGCTGACGGGCCGGGTGGATGCATCAAAAGCAGAAGGATTTGTAAAGGATCAGCGCTGGGTTATTTTCCCCAGCTTGACATATAAAAATCATCTTGTATTGGAAGAGAAAAAAAAGAGCTAAGCCGTTTATTTTCCCGGTCTTCTTTTAACAGCTTATCCGGGTATGGCAGAAAAGGAATTGCCGCATCCGGTGTGGCTTATGCCTATTTAAAAGAAGTGATGGATGAGTTAAATATTGAGCTACCGGTGTTAAAGATTGGCACGCCCCATCCGTTTCCGGAAGACCTTGCCCTTAAGTTCCTAAATGAAATGGAAGAAGTGCTTGTATTGGAGGAATTATATCCGGTGGTGGAAGAACAGCTTAGGGAGCTCAGTGCAGGTTGTAAGCCTACGCCCCTGATATTGGGCAAAAAGACGGGGCATATGCCGGTAGCCGGGGAATACAGCGTGGAACTTATCAAAAAAGCAGTTTGTGCTTTTTTAGCGATAGAGCTACAGGAGGAGGAAGCCTTGGTGGAGTTACCACAGCTTCCTCCGCGTCCCCCCGTTCTTTGCGCGGGATGCCCTCACCGGGCTTCCTTTTATGCGTTTAAAACTGCTTGCCGGGGCAAAAAGGTTGTGTTTTCAGGGGACATAGGTTGTTATACCCTGGGCAATGCAAAACCACTGGAGACGGTGGATACCTGCCTATGCATGGGGGCAGGCATTACAATAGCACAAGGTTTGCACAGGATAGAACCGGATACGGTAAACCTGGCGTTTATAGGGGATTCCACCTTTTTTCACACCGGTATCCCGGGGATAATCAATGCGGTATACAATAATGCGGACATTACCGTTGTGGTACTGGATAACCGCACTACTGCCATGACGGGGAACCAGCCCCATCCCGGTACTGGCAGGACAGCAATGGGTAAAGAAGCACCGATAATAGATATTGCTGAAATTGTAAAGGCCTGCGGGGTCGGATATGTAAAAAAGGCAGACCCCTTGAAGCTGAAAGAAGCGGTGGCTGTTGCAAAGGAGGCAATGGAACATAAAGGCCCTTCGGTTGTGATTTTTGAAAGCCCTTGTGCCCAAAACATAAAGTCCGGCACACCCTTATACATCGATGAAAGATGCATAGCCTGCAAAAAATGCATCCGGGATTTGGGATGCCCTGCCATGTATATGGAAGACGGCAAACCTTGCATTGATTCTTCACAGTGCAACGGATGCAATTTGTGCAGCCAGGTATGTCCCGTCAATGCCATCGTGCCTGTAGGGGGTGAACAAGGATGAAGTTTGATGTTGTCATCGCCGGTGTCGGAGGTCAGGGCACAGTGCTGGCATCCCGCCTGCTGGGGGATGCTGCCATAAAATCCGGTTATTTTGTGAGGACGGCAGAAACCATAGGAATGGCCCAAAGGGGAGGCTGTGTAACCAGCCATGTAAGAATAAACAGTGAACACGTGGGCCCGGTGATCCCAAATCGTACGGCGGATTTATTGCTGGGCTTTGAAATGGGGGAAGTGGTAAGAAACTTAAACCGCCTATCACCCATGGGACAATGCATTGTAAACAAGTATTGGATCAATCCTGTCCCTGTTTCCCTTGGCCTTGCCCGGTATAATCATGAAGATTTGGAAGCCTTTATCCGGGAAAACGTGCCCAATGTCCAATACGTGGATGCCTATTCCCTTGCCGTTGAAGCAGGGACGGCAAAAGCGGTCAATGTGGTAATGCTGGGTGCGGTTTTTGGGCTGAACCTGCTCCCCATATGTGCCGAGTTTATGGAGGAAACAATTCTTAAAAACGTAAAAGAAGGATACAGGGATTTAAACCGGAAGGCTTTCCGCTTGGGAATGAATGCGGTTAGGTGTTAGATAAAAAAATGACAGGGTGAGATAAGTTTTAGATGAGATAAGAAAGGAAAGAGATGAGATATGTTGGATAAGTTTAAGTCATTATTAGAAAGGTTATCTAAAAACAGTCCTTTTTACCAAGAAAAATTTGCACAATGTGGTGTTGATATAGATAAAGTTCGTACCATGGAGGATATAAAGCACCTTCCTTTTACAACAAAGGAAGAGCTGCGGGATGCTTATCCCTTAGGCTTACAGGCCGTATCCGATGAAGATGTTGTTCGGATTCACTCTTCTTCTGGTACCACAGGTAAACCGGTAATCATACCGTATACGGCAAAGGATGTGGATATGTGGGCGGAAATGATGTGCCGGTGCATGCGTACCGCAGGGATAACTAAAAAGGACCGGGTGCAGATTACACCGGGCTATGGCCTGTGGACTGCAGGCATAGGGTTCCAGGCAGGTGTAGAACGGCTGGGAGCCATGGCGGTGCCCATGGGCCCGGGCAATACGGAAAAACAGCTCCAAATGATGATGGATTTAAAAAGCACCGTATTAATAGGCACTTCTTCCTATGGCTTGGTAATTGCCGAGGAAGTATCCAAAAGAGGGTTAAGGGATAAGATACATTTAAGAAAAGGCATATTTGGTTCCGAACGCTGGGGCGAAAAAATGCGAAGAAGGATAGAATTGGAATTAGGAATAGAAACCTATGACATATATGGCCTGACGGAAATATATGGGCCGGGGATAGCTATTGACTGCCATTTCCATGAAGGAATGCACTATTGGGACGATCATTTGTATTTTGAAATTATAGATCCGGATACGGGCGAGGTTTTGCCGGAAGGCGAATTTGGAGAACTGGTGATTACTACGCTGACTAAGGAAGGGGCACCCCTGCTTAGGTACAGGACCCGGGATTTGACAAGGCTCATACCCGGCCGGTGCTCTTGCGGCAGCCCGCATAAACGCCTGGACCGTATTATCGGCAGGACTGATGATATGGTAAAAGTAAAAGGAGTAAATATATATCCCGGGCAAATTGACGGACTGCTCCGTTCCATTGACGGGGTCAGCAGCGAATACCAGGTGTTGATATCCCATGTGGACGGTAAGGACGTAATGACCCTGAGAATTGAAATGGATGGACAAAGGCATCGGTCCAGCGTGGAAAGAATGGTGGCAGATCATTTTAAAAAGCACATAGGGCTGAGCGTAAATGTGGAAGCGGTCAGGTTAGGGGCACTTCCCAGGAGCGAAAAAAAGACAAAAAGAATTTTTGACTACCGCGATGTGAGTTAAAATACATTGATTGACCAAATACTGGAGATATGGTAATATACAATAAGGGGGGAAACTTGGTTTCCCTCCATTTTATTTGTATATAATTATATCAGGCATATTATTATTGGCAAAGAAATGAGGTGGCTGCCGTGAAAAAAGCAATTTTAATGTATAACCCGTTATCAGGAAGCCAGGTGGTACCTATGGCTTTGGATTCCATTGTTGAAAGGTTCCAGGAAAAGGATATCATTATTCAGCCTTACCGTATTGGCACAGGCTTGCCTAATCTGCTGCTTACAACCCTGGAACAGGAACATTATGATTTTGCTGTTGTTTCCGGAGGGGACGGGACGCTAAATACAGCCGTAAATGCTTTAATGAAGCTGAATTTATCCATACCGGTAGGCTTTATTCCTTCAGGAACTTGCAATGACTTTGCCCGCTGCCTTGGTTTACCTTTATCTTTACATGAAGCCATAGATGTTATCTTGGAAGGAAAGATGACAGAGGTTGATGTAGGATTGATTGATGAAAAACAGTATTTTCTAAGCACTTGTGCCGGTGGCCTTTTTGTTGATGTATCATTTAATACCAATAATGAAATGAAAAGGAATTTTGGCCCCTTAGCCTATTACCTCAAGGCATTGACCGAAGTGGTAAATATCCGGCCGTTTTCTATAAAGATAACCACAAAGGATAGGGTGGTGGAAGGAGAAGCAATACTGCTTATTATACTCAACGGGAAGCATGTGGGCGGTTTTTATGATGTCATCAAGGAAGCCGACTTTCAGGACGGAATGATGGATATTGTCATGGTAAAGAATTGTTCCCATATAGACCTTGCCAGTTTATTTTTTAAGGTTATAAGCCGGGAAGCATTACCCGATACCCACGTTGTGAAAATGAAGGCTGATGAATGTACGTTGGAGTGCGAGAAACATGTTCAGTTCAGTGTGGACGGAGAAGAAGGGAAAGGGGTTCCAAAGAAGATACGCTTTATTCATAGAGGTTTAAGTGTATTTGTCCCATAAACGGTCCTTTACGACATTATAGCCGGAATAGATACTTTAACGCTCAAAGCTTTTATTTGCAATGGCTAAAAGAAATATTCCGGCTATACTTATTATTCTTTTAAAGCTATTTTGTAAGTATTTTTACTTTTTCTATCCTGTTTTTATTTATTTCTTCAATGACTATTTTGATACCGTCATATTCCAATTGTTCTCCCTGTTTGGGGAACCGGCCAAGTTCTCCTATGATAAATCCTCCTATTGAATCAAATACTTCAGAATAAAATTTTGTTCCTATAAGGTGGTTCAATACGTCAATCTTGGTACTCCCCAACACAACATATTCGCCTTCCTTTATTACAACAATCTCATCTTCATTTTCGTCGTATTCATCTTCAATATCACCGACTATTTCTTCAATCAAGTCTTCAAGGGTGACTATTCCTGCAGTCCCGCCATACTCGTCCAACACAATGGCCATGTGGGAACGGTTCTTTTTCATTTGTTTGAATAAACGGGTTATTTTTTGATATTCAAAAGTAAAGAAAGGTTCCCGCATATATTTTTTTATGTTAAAATCCTTTTGTGCATCCTCGATTGGTATAAGGTCTTTTACATATAAAATACCGACAATATTGTCTATTGTTTCATTATAAATCGGTATGCGCGAAAACTGTTCTTCTTTTATGAGTTCAACCAATTCATTGTAACTTGCATTAATGCTTATGGCAACAATATCCGTTCGCTGGGTCATTACGTCTTTTGCATGCAAATCTCCAAATTCAAAAACATTATTAATCATCTGAGTTTCTTCAACTTCAAGAACACCTTCTTCCTGTCCTACGCTTACAATGGTCTTTAATTCTTCTTCCGTTATAAAGGGTTTTGCCTTATCCGGTGTTCCGCCAAAGATACGAATAAAGATGTTTGAAATACGGGTAAAAATGATGACTATAGGATTAAGCACGGTGATGATAATAGAAATGGGTTTTGCAACTTTTAGGGCAATTGACTCTGAAAACTGTGCCGCAAGATATTTTGGGGTAATTTCACAAAAAATTAGCACAAGGATTGTAGTAACCAATGTTGCAATACCTATGCCACTGCTTCCGAAAAAGTGAAGTGCAAGGGAAGTGGCAAGAGCTGATGCCCCGATATTTACAGCATTGTTACCCACAAGAATAGTACCCAGCAATCTGCTTGGATTTTCAGTGAGACGGTTGACAAGGGTTGCTCCTTTTATTCCTTCATCCACCATGTGTCGTATCCTTATTTTACTTAAAGAAGTCAGTGCAGTTTCCGATGCAGAAAAAAAAGCCGATAAGCATAGAAGCCCCCCTAATATAAATAATTGCCCCAAAATATGAGGGTCCAAAAAAATCACACTCCTTAAATATTCATAATAACAATATAATGAAGCATTAAATATGTCCTCTAGCAAAAAATTCTATTGTTATGTTATAATATTAAATAGAATTTTATACATCGATAATAATATTTATAATCATAATCAAGATAAATTATGGGTAGGGGGGTGGGTGCATGGCAATAGGCAAATCACGCTCAATACTCGCATGGGGCATTATTTTATTGATTGTCTTTAAAATCTTGTTTTCCTATACATTGCTTGATGTCAGTCCCTTTGAGGATGTCGGTAAAAAGAAGGTAATGTTTTCTGCTGTTTCATCAGAAGAGGGAAGCCTCACGCTGCAGGTTCAAAAAAGAGAGCAGAGGACACCCATACCCATATTTAAGACCGACAGGATGTATCTGCTGGTTTTTTACTTGATGTATGTATCTTGTTTGTACCTGGTGCAAAACAATGGATTGGTGGATATAAGGGAGAAGATCAGGAGCCTTGTAGGGATTTATTTCCAAGGGAGCAAATACAAAGGAGTTGTTCGCCTGCTTTTTATGTAAAAAAAAGGGGGTGAACAATGTGTCTTTGACCTTAGATCAAATCCTGATGATCGCATTATTGGTATTGTTTATTATAGGCGGTTTTTACTTGATCAAAAAATCTTCCAAGATGGAAGATAATAATAATAACAATAATAATAAATACCAATCATAAAAAAGGATGGGCATACCATCCTTTTTAACAATCCATTTTTATGTATTTTTTGATACTTATACATTATTAAGGGTAAAAATAATGTATGAGTATGCAATAACATCAAATAATAATAACCTGAGGAACAGTTAGTTATTAAAAAAGGAGTGGTACTATGCCTAAGAAAATGAAAACGATGGATGGAAATGAAGCTGCGGCCTATGCCTCTTATGCCTTTACAGAGGTTGCAGCCATCTATCCTATTACCCCCTCTTCTCCCATGGCTGAAGGGGTAGATGAATGGTCAGCTCATGGGAAGAAAAATATTTTTGGTCAAACGGTAAAGATTGTGGAAATGCAATCGGAAGCCGGTGCAGCTGGTGCGGTTCATGGTTCCCTACAAGCCGGCGCTTTAACAACCACCTATACGGCATCGCAGGGGTTGCTTTTAATGATTCCCAATATGTATAAAATAGCCGGTGAGCTTTTGCCCGGTGTATTCCATGTAAGTGCGAGGGCAATAGCAGCCCAGGCGCTGTCCATTTTTGGGGATCACCAGGATGTAATGGCATGCCGTCAGACGGGTTTTGCCCTATTAGCCTCTTCAAATGTGCAGGAGACTATGGATTTGGGCTGTATTGCCCATTTATCAGCTATACGGTCCAGGGTGCCGTTTTTACATTTCTTTGATGGTTTTAGAACGTCCCATGAAATACAGAAGATTGAAGTACTGGATTATGATGACCTTGCAAAGCTGGTGGATTATGAAGCTTTAAAGCAGTTCAGGGACAGAGCCTTAAACCCTGCCCATCCTGTTACAAGGGGAACAGCACAAAATCCGGATATATACTTCCAAACCAGGGAGGTAGCCAACCCGTTCTATGAAAAGGTACCCGATATAGTAGAAGGTTATATGCAGGAAATTGCAAAGCTTACAGGCCGTGAGTATCATCCGTTTACCTATTACGGTCATCCGGAAGCAGAATATATTATTGTTGCAATGGGCTCCGTTTGTGACACCATTGATGAAACAGTGGATTACCTGATCAGTAAAGGGGAAAAGGTAGGCTGCATACATGTGCACTTGTATCGCCCCTTCTCAGCCAAGTATTTCTTTAATGTATATCCCAAGACGGTAAAGAAGATTGCCGTATTGGACAGGACCAAAGAGCCGGGTTCCATTGGAGAGCCTTTGTACCTTGATGTTGTAAACCTGTTCTATGACAGGGATGAAAAACCTGTGATTGTAGGAGGACGGTACGGACTGGGTTCAAAGGATACACGTCCGTCCCAGATATTGGCAGTATTTAGAAATTTGATGCAGGATAATCCTAAGAATCGTTTTACAATAGGGATTGTGGATGATGTATCAAATACCTCGCTGCCTGAAACAGAAATCATTGATACTTTACCGGAAGGAACCATCAGCTGTAAGTTCTGGGGCTTGGGTTCTGACGGTACGGTGGGTGCCAATAAGTCGGCTATTAAAATTATTGGTGATAATACGGACCTCTATGCCCAGGCATATTTCTCCTATGACAGTAAGAAATCCGGAGGAACCACCGTTTCCCACCTGAGGTTCGGAAGAAAGCCCATAAAATCGCCGTACCTTGTTTACAAGGCCGATTACATTGCATGTCACAACCCATCCTTTGTAGGCCAATACGATTTGCTGAAGGGGCTTAAAAAAGGAGGCACCTTTGTATTAAACTGCCAGTGGACGCCCGAGGAACTGGAAGAAAAGTTGCCTGCTTCCATGAAGAAATATATAGCAGAAAATGAGATCAATTTCTATATTATTGATGCCATTTCCATTGCTTCCAAGGTAGGCCTGGGCGGCAGGATTAATATGATAATGCAGACCGTTTTCTTTAAGCTTGCCAATGTGATACCGGTAGAAGATGCAATAAGGTTGTTGAAAGAATCCATTGAAGATACATACGGCAAGAAGGGTCAAAAAATAGTCAGGATGAATCATGAAGCGGTGGACCATGCATTGGAAGCCTTGATAAAAGTGGATGTACCTGAAAGCTGGAAGGATGCAAAAGAAGAGCCAATGCCCATGAAGGATGAGCCGGAGTTTGTAAAGAAAATTCAAAGGCCAATGGCAAGACAGGAAGGGGACGAATTACCCGTTAGCGCTTTTGTTGGAATGGAAGACGGAACGTTCCCGAACGGAACCACTGCCTATGAAAAAAGAGGTATTGCAGTTATGGTTCCCGAATGGCAGATTGATAAATGCATCCAGTGTAACCAGTGTTCTTATGTATGCCCGCATGCTGTCATACGTCCATTCCTGCTGGATGAAGAAGAAGTAAAGAAGGCACCGGATACGTTTGAGACGAAGAAGGCCATGGGAAGGGGACTGGAAAAATATCAATACCGCATTCAGGTAAGTCCCCTGGATTGTACCGGATGCGGGAACTGCGCGGATATCTGCCCGGCCCCCGGTAAGGCGCTCATTATGAAGCCGGCGGAGCAACAAATTGAGATGCAGGCGGAAAACTGGGAATTTTCAACCACCATTTCTGAAAAGGAAAACGTGATGGATCCCAAGACATTAAAGGGAAGCCAGTTTGTAAGACCGCTGTTTGAATTTAACGGTGCATGCCCCGGCTGCGGCGAAACCCCTTATGTACGCCTTTTAACCCAATTGTTTGGGGACAGGATGATGATTGCCAATGCTACCGGTTGCTCATCCATATATAGTGCAAGCGCACCGTCCATGGCATATACCACCAATTCCCACGGCAGAGGACCCGCTTGGGCAAACTCCCTCTTTGAAGATAATGCGGAATTTGGTTATGGCATGTATCTGGGTGTAAAGCAAATCCGGGAAAAGTTGGCCGATTTGATGCGCCAGGCCCTGGAACTGCCCTTTGATGAGGCGATAAAAGAAGCCTTTGGTAAGTGGCTGGAAGTAATGTATGACGGGGATGCATCCAAAGTAGCTTCAAATAGAATCCTGGAAGTGCTTAAAGAAAGGGATACAAGCCATGAAATAATAAAAGAGATACTGGATAAAAAGCAATTCCTTGTAAAACCGTCCCAATGGATTATAGGAGGCGACGGATGGGCATATGATATTGGTTACGGTGGCCTGGACCATGTACTGGCAATGGGAGACGATATAAATATGCTGGTACTGGATACGGAAGTGTATTCCAATACGGGTGGCCAGTCTTCCAAGTCAACACCTACGGCTGCAGTGGCAAAATTTGCAGCGGCAGGTAAGAAGATAAGGAAGAAAGACCTGGGAATGATGGCCATGAGCTATGGTTATGTATATGTGGCTCAAATTGCAATGGGTGCCAATATGAACCAGACCATAAGGGCTATTACGGAAGCAGAAAGCTATAAAGGACCTTCCCTCATAATTGCTTATTCACCATGCATTAGCCATGGAATAAGGACAGGTATGGGTACCAGCGTAATGGAAGAAAAGAAAGCTGTAGAAGCGGGATACTGGCATCTGTACCGGTATAACCCCATGCTCAAGGAACAGGGCAAGAATCCGTTTATACTGGATTCCAAGGAACCCACCGCATCCTTTAAAGAATTCCTGGAAAACGAAATACGCTATACCTCATTAAGAAATGTTTTCCCTGAAATTGCAGAGGAAATGTTTAACCAGGCAGAAAAACATGCAAAAGAAAGATACGATACCTATAGAAGGCTGGCACAGCAGAAATACTAAAAAGGTATGGGCGCACGCCTTTGTGCGCCCATATTGTAATAGCAAATTTTTGTTGACTTTGATATTATTTGGTGGTATAGTTGAAATATAAGTACATCTTTGTTCATCAAACAGCCAGTTTTCTCTTAGCATCATGCGGTTACTGACCTATTATGCTCCCCTATAGGCCTCATCAGAAAATATGGTAAGTGACCATGATGATTAATTCTTTTACTACTGCAAATGTCAATTCACTGTAATCCGCGTAATCCAATAATACTAAGGAAAATTCAATGTTAATATTGATTAGGAGGAAAAGAATGAGAAGAAAATTATTGCCAATAATACTGATTATGTCAATGTTGATGAGCCTGTTTCCGGGAGCAGGTATCATAAGTGCTTCAGCCGAATCCACAGAATACATTATAGATGACATGGTTGCATGGTATAAGTTTGATGAAGGCAGAGGGACCATTGCTTATGATGCTTCTGGAAGAGGAAATCATGCAAGGTTAGTAAACGGTGCCGGTTGGAGCACTGGAAAACTTATGGGTGCTGTTAGTCTAAACGGAAACCAACAGTATGTGGAATTGCCTAAAGGGATAGTGAAAGACTTAAATAATTTTACAATTGCTACTTGGATTTATGTAAATGCCACCCAAGACTGGGCAAGGGTATTTGATTTTGGAAATGATACTACGTCATACATGTTTATGACACCTAGAGCGGGATCAAGCCCAAGATTTAGATATGCCATTAGAACTGCAACCTCCGGGGGAGAAACCATGGTAGTGAGAAATACTGCTGTGAATCTAGAGTCATGGAGGCATGTTGCAATTACCCTGTCTGGAAATACTGCAACATTGTACTATGACGGAGATATAGCCGGCATACAGGTTGCGATGAATATAAAGCCTTCTGATCTTGGTGTAACGTTGAATAACTGGATTGGAAGATCCCAGTTTTCTGCAGACCCATACCTGAATGGAATGGTAGATGATTTCCGTATTTATAACAGGGCATTGAGTGAGGCAGAAATTAAAGCATTGTTTACAATGGAACAGCCGAAAGCTGAAGAAGTTTTACCGGTGGATGTTGTGGCTTATACAACAAGAACACCTAAAATGCCAGATGTCGTAAATGTTAAATTTGCAGATGGATTAACAAGTGTAGTAGGAGTTACCTGGGATGAAATTGACCCGCAGAAATACGCTGAGCCGGGCAGCTTTACCGTTGAAGGAACAGTGGAATATTTAGGGTTAAAGGCAGTGGCAAATGTAACCGTAGTGCCTTGGAAGGTTGAAAGTGTTGAACCGGTAAATGTTGAAACATATATGGGCATCCAGCCGGTGCTGCCCGATACCGTAACTTTAATTTATAATGACGGAACAACGGAAACTGCAAGTGTAGCATGGGATGAAATAGATCCTAAAAACTTAGAGGAGAAAGGGACTTTCACTTTATATGGTACGGTTGAGGGTATTGATATAAAGGCAAAGGCATACATAACCGTTCATTCCCAGGCAGATAAAGTATTTGAAGATGCGCAAGAATTGAGGGTTTATCATATAGATGATGTCAGAGGAAACCTATACCTGCCTACTAAAGGGAAAAACGGATCTGTAATTACATGGGAATCGGAAGATCCTTCAATAATTACACCTACCGGCGAGGTAACCCGTCCTGCAAACGGCAGCGGTGATGTATCGGTTAAGCTTACCGCAACCTTAACATTGCAAGGAGCAACGATAACCAAACCCTTCCTCGCAACGGTACGCGAGATGCCGGCACAGGAAGAAAAAGCAGGATATCTTCTGACATATATGTTAGGAGAAGGCTATGCTAACGGTGAACAAGTCTACTTTGCCCTTAGCAACGGGAATAACCCTTTGCGTTACAATGAATTAAATAACGGAAACCCTGTACTGACTTCAAATCTTGGTGAAAAGGGCGTAAGGGATGCATATATTATACGTTCACCGGAAGGCGATAAGTTCTATCTTGTTGCAACCGACTTAAAGATATATGGAAACAACGACTGGACGAGAGCATCAACGAACGGAAGTAGGTACATTTCCATTTGGGAATCCACCGATTTAGTCAATTGGTCGGAACAAAGGCTGGCACTGGTATCTTCCGAGCTGGCAGGAAACACATGGGCCCCCGAGATATTCTACGATCATGATACGGGTGAATACATGATTTTCTGGGCATCCAGAATGTTCAGTACCCCGCAAAAAACAGATAATCCTCATCAAAGGATTATGTACACGAAAACAAGGGATTTCTACAATTTCACACCGGCACAGGAATACTTTAACCCCGGCTATTCGGTTATAGACACAACAATAATTGAACACAACGGAAAATACTACAGGTTTACAAAGGATGAAAGAAGCAGATCCACTTCCGCGCCGGACGGTAAGAGGGTATTCCAGGATGTAGGGGATTCACTGTTTGGTCAATTTAGAACGATAGTGACGGGTATTGGTAAAGAGACCATAAGCCAGGGAGAAGGACCGTTAATCTTTAAATCAAATACTGAAGATAAGTGGTACTTGTTTATTGACAACTACGGTGGTATTGGATATGTGCCCTTTGTAACTACCGATTTGGATTCGGGTCAATGGACAGCTGTGCCTCAAGGTGAGTATCGGTTAACCAGTCAAAGACCCCGTCATGGAACCGTTTTGCCTCTTACAGCGTCAGAATATGCAAGACTATCTACAACTGTACCGACAGTAGTACCGGACCCAGGCCCTGAAGTAACCGGTGTTACATTGGATAAAGATAAAGTTGTGCTGCGTAAGGGAGAGCAGTATCAATTAACTGCAGAAGTAGTCCCGGCAACTGCTAAAAATAAAACCGTGCTATGGTCAAGTAACGATAAGTCGGTAGCAACCGTAAGCGATACGGGGTTGATAACAGCAAAGGATACTGGAACTGCTGTCATTACCGCAACTACTGTGGACGGTTGGGTTATTGCTAAATGCGAAGTAACGGTAGAAAAAATAAGTTATTATACAATTCAGACATCATTTAATATGACCGAGTTGGAAGCAGAGAATTTACTGGAAGCAAATGTAAAGGTCACTAACAGTGGCGACACGGAAGATTCGGTTCTTTGCATTGTTGCCCTATATGATGAAAACAATAGGATGGTAAATGTATCCTATATTGCAAAGGATATTCCTATTGGATCTACAGAAGATTTATGGGGAGGATTTAAACTTCCGTCGGATGTAACCGGCCATGTAGCAAAAGCATTTGTATGGGACGGTGATAGCCTGGATACAACAAAGATGCAGCCTTTATCAGAGGTGGTATCTATACCGTAGGCTTAAATATGTTTGCGAAACCCATACAATAAGTAGGGAAGTTCTTTAACATTAATTCTTTAATGTTAAAGAACTGTCCCTCTTTATATAAAGGGCGCACATACAGTGCGCCCCGTTGTTTTTTTTAATCATTTTTCATTGCTGTCCACCCATTCTTTTGCATTGCGTACTTCTATTTCACTGGGAATGCTGACATTGGACACGGGCTTTGTTTTGCTTATATTGGCCCATGCGGCATGGGTGTGCTTTTCAATCGGTTGGGCCATAAAGTATTCCTTTTTCTTATTCTTAGCCATTTGATCCCTCCTCTTAGCTTATTATTTCAATACCTGCGGTAAATTATTTAGGCTTTTCAAAAATGCATACCACCATTTTTACAAGGCCTTCTTTAAGAAAAGGAATCCGGCACAGGGGCTTCATGAAAGAGCGCAGAGGGACTTCATTGTAATAATAGATGTTAAAGTCAACCTGCCCAAGCAGCCGTTGAAATCTTTTTATGGTCATCTTATTAATGTATGAAAAATACTCCCTGCCTGTTTCATCGGTGGAAATTCTGAAGCTTATTCTCTTGTTTCCGTCAGGTAGGTCTTTTACCAAATCCTTGTAAACTTTTATGAGGGTTTCGTCACTGAAAAACAGGTGAATCCAGGGAAACCCTATGGCATCACTCAGATGGGCGCCGTAGGGGTGGTAATAGGGAGGGAAATTTACATAAAGCCGGCTTCCCGGCTTGAGTACCCTGTAGCATTCCTTTAAAACCTCCAAGGGTTTGTCCACATGTTCCATTGCATCGTTCATTATGATGGTATCGAAGAAGTTATCTTCAAATTCCATCTTTGCCGCATCCCCGACTACAAATTGGAACAAATGTTCCAGGCCCTTTTGCCGTGCCAGGGCATTGGCTTCTTCTTCATACCTTTCCACCACATCCAGGCCGTATATCTTTTTGACACCCTGGGATGCGTAATAAAGGGTTTTACCTGCCGCACCGCATCCAATATCCAATACCACTTTATCCTGAAACATTTCTTCCTTTGTAGTTTTGTCCAGGTAAAAGCGGATTGTGTCCTGCCCGCGCTTGTACTGCCATTCGGCATAAGTTTCTTTTCCCGAGCTCTGCAGATTAAAAGGGTGCTGTGGTACGGGAACCAACCTGCTGATCGCTTTGCATATTGCTGTTTTAAATTCCATAGCATACTCCTTTTTTTACCTTTATAATTAAATATTATTATACAAATTGGAAACAGATATGTCTACTATATGCTTTTAAAGCAAACACTATATTTAAAATAATAAATGTGTTAAAATGCTTAATTGGAATAATTTATTACACGGAGGAAACTATGCAAATTGGTAATGTAACCTTGGATAATAATGTTTTTCTTGCTCCAATGGCAGGGGTCACTGATTTGCCTTTCCGCTTGCTATGCAAGGAACAAGGGTGTGGCCTTATGTATACGGAGATGGTAAGCGCAAAGGGTTTGTACTATGAAAATAAGAATACGGAAACCCTGCTAAAAATTGATGAAAGGGAAAAGCCGGTAGCCGTTCAGATCTTTGGTTCCGACCCCGACATAATGGCACAAATTGCAAATGATGCCGCCTCTACGGGTGCGAGCATCATTGATATAAATATGGGCTGTCCCACTCCTAAAATAGTTAAAAATGGGGAAGGTGCTGCCCTGATGCTGAAGCCTTCTTTGGTGGGCCGTATTGTAAGGGCGGTTTCCCAGGCAACTTTACTTCCCGTGACGGTGAAGATACGTAAAGGTTGGGATGATAATTCCGTAAATGCTGAAGAAATTGCAGCCATCGCAGAAGAAAACGGTGCAAAGGCTGTAACGGTGCATGGGCGCACCCGGGAACAGTTTTACAGCGGTAAAGCCGATTGGGACATAATTAAAAAGGTGCGGGAAAGGGTATCCATACCTGTAATTGGAAACGGGGATGTTGCAACTCCGCAGGATGCAAAAAGGATGCTGGAGTATACGGGTTGTGACGGCGTAATGATTGGAAGGGGTGCCCAGGGCAACCCATGGATTTTTCGCAGGGTAATCCACTACCTGCGCACGGGGGAACTGCTTCCTGAACCGACGCCGGAAGAAAAGATACAAAAGGCGTTGGAACATGTACGGCTGTTGGTACAATATAAAGGGGAGTACGTGGGTATACGGGAAGCGCGAAAGCATGTTTCATGGTATGTAAAGGGATTGAGAAATGCATCCCGTATAAAGGAGATGGTTAATCGTGTAAACACGTTGGAAGAGATGGAAAAAGTATTGACTCAATATATTGACTTTGATATACTATTACCTAATATTTTCGAACAAAATCAAGGGAGTGGTTTGTATTTTTAACGATAAGTTTGTAAAAGAAGGGCTTACTTTTGACGATGTGTTGCTTATACCCCAGAAATCGGAAATACTACCCCGCGAGGTAGATTTGCATACTCGCCTTACACGTACCATTAAACTAAACATTCCATTGATGTCCGCTGCCATGGATACGGTAACCGAATCCCGGATGGCAATTGCCCTGGCAAGGGAGGGCGGAATAGGAATCATACATAAAAACATGTCCATTGAGGCACAGGCCCAGGAAGTGGATAAAGTAAAGAGGTCGGAACATGGAGTTATTGTGGACCCTTTTTTCCTTTCGCCACGGCATAAGCTTCATGAAGCCGATGCCCTGATGAAGAAATACAGGATTTCCGGTGTACCCATAACGGAAGACGGGAAGCTGGTGGGTATTTTAACAAACAGGGATTTAAGGTTTGAAACAAATTTTGACAAACCAATAGGCGAAGTAATGACCAAAGAAAACCTGATTACCGCTCCGGAAGGGACCACCCTTGAACAGGCGCAGGAGGTTTTGAGACGGCATAAGATTGAAAAGCTTCCAATAGTGGATGATAAAGGATATTTAAAAGGTCTAATCACAATAAAAGATATTGAAAAAGCGGTACAATATCCCAATTCTGCAAGGGATGCAAATGGCCGACTGCTCGTGGGAGCAGCTGTTGGAGTTACAAAGGATATGATGGAACGGGTGGAAGCGCTTGTACGGGCCAAGGTGGATGTGATCGTGCTTGATTCAGCCCATGGCCATTCGAAGGGAATCATTGACAGCATGAAAGAAATCAAAGCCGCATATCCTGACCTGCCCTTGATTGCAGGGAACATTGCTACCGGTGAAGCGGCCAGGGACCTGATTGAAGCAGGAGCCGATGCGGTAAAAGTGGGCATTGGTCCCGGTTCCATTTGCACAACCCGGGTTATTGCAGGTATAGGGGTTCCACAGATAACCGCCATATATGACGTTGCCCAGGTGGCAAAACAGTATGATATACCGGTAATTGCCGATGGGGGAATCAAGTATTCGGGGGATTTGACCAAGGCTATTGCGGCCGGAGCAGATGTAATCATGATTGGAAGCCTGTTTGCAGGATGTGAAGAAAGCCCCGGCGAATCGGAAATTTACCAGGGAAGGAGATTCAAGGTATACCGCGGTATGGGTTCCCTTGGTGCCATGCAGGAGGGAAGCAAGGACAGGTATTTCCAGGAAGAAGCAAAGAAATTGGTCCCGGAAGGCGTCGAGGGAAGAGTGCCTTACAAGGGCCCGGTATCGGATACGGTTTTTCAGTTGATTGGCGGTCTTAGGGCAGGAATGGGCTACTGCGGCACTGCTACCATCCAGGAATTGAAGGAAAATGGTAAATTTATCAGGATCACAAGCGCCGGGCTCAGGGAAAGCCATCCCCATGATATTTATATTACAAAGGAATCACCTAATTACAGTGTGAGCCCGTGAATATTTTAGTTTTGTGTCATAATTTTAACTATTGATTAATACAATAAACCGTGATAAAATATTGTCAATTGAATAAAAGGATAACGAATTATCTTCAGGGCAGGGTGAAATTCCCGACCGGTGGTGATAAGCAAGCAATTGCTTTAAGTCCACGAGCCGAAAGGCCGATTTGGTGAGAATCCAAAACCGACAGTTATAGTCTGGATGGGAGAAGATAAGTGTTTTTTTGCCGTTAAAGCAATGGAACAATGACTCCTGAAGAAATTCGGGTGTCATTTTTTATTATATTTTTTAAGGAGGTATGTTTTTATGTATCGTACACAGTCTGTGACTCGCGTTAAAACCCATTATTGTGTAAAAATTGCCCTTTTGTCGGCAGTAGCGGCCATCATCATGTTCCTGGAAACGCCCATACCCGGCATGCCAGCATTCCTGAAGATGGACCTAAGCGAAATTCCTGTATTGGTAGGGACTTTTGCTTTGGGCCCTTTAGCCGGTGTTTTAATTGAGCTTATAAAAAACCTGGTGCACATGCCTTCTACAGGAACTGCTTTTATCGGTGAAATTGCCAATTTCCTGGTGGGTGTCTGTTTTGTGTTGCCGGCAGGGTTTATTTACCGCATGAATAAGAGTAAAAACGGTGCAATAATGGCATTGGTAGCCGGTACCATTTCCATGACCACCATTGCTGCCCTTTTAAACTATTTTATCATTCTTCCCTTGTATCAAAAAGTGTTAAACCTGCCGATGGAAGCCATTGTAAGCATGGGAACGGAAGCAAATAAGGCAATTGTTGATTTAAAAACGCTCATCATTTATGCCTTTGTGCCTTTTAATCTTTTAAAAAGCATTATTATTTCGGTTGTTACCCTGCTCATATATAAAAAAATTTCACCTATACTGCATAGGTAGTATAAGCCTTGGGGCAAGGTTTCCGTAAACCTTGTCCTTATTACTTTATTTCTAGCCATTGCTTTTTGCTATAATATGTATTAAAATTATGAAGAAAAAAACAAAGACATGGGGTTTGCGAAATGGATTTTATATCAAAATTAGTAGGATTGCTGCCAAATGAACTGGCTGTATTTATTATTGCATCCATACCTGTAGTAGAATTAAGAGGGGCGATTCCTGTAGGGATGGCTATGGATATGGATTGGAAGACGGTATATATACTCAGCGTATTGGGAAATATAATACCGGTTCCATTTATCATATGGTTCATGAGGCCCTTGTTTTCTTTTTTAAGAAAAACCCGGTACTTTCAGGGGGCAGTACAGTGGCTGGAGAAAAGGACCATGAAAAAAGCCGAGACGGTTATGAAGTATAGTGCTTTTGGGCTGTTCTTGTTTGTTGCCGTTCCCCTTCCCGGGACGGGGGCATGGACAGGGGCAATGATTGCATCAATGCTGGATATGCGCATGAAATATGCTCTTCCTTCTATTTTTTTTGGTGTAATTGTTGCAGGGATACTGGTTATGAGCATAAGTTATCATGTATCATAGTGTAAAATAATTGTAGGACATTTTAAGGATAAAAAAACAAGAGATCCTCACTTTTTGATACAATAGAATCACCATCAAAAACCTTTGAAAAGGAGGATCTCTTGTGAATACTATTGTA
>JAAYHJ010000021.1 GCA_012735465.1 Clostridiaceae bacterium | reverse complement strand
TTACAATAGTATTCACAAGAGATCCTCCTTTTCAAAGGTTTTTGATGGTGATTCTATTGTATCAAAAAGTGAGGATCTCTTGTTTTTTTATCCTTAAAATGTCCTACAATTATTTTACACTATGTATTTTTTATTAACATATCCGCTTTTAAAATGGCAATAATGCTTTTTGCATCCTTTATTTCTCCCTGCATCACCATCTGTACCAGTTTTTCCAGTGGTAACACCTCTGTCTCTATAAACTCATCCTCGTCCGGTTTTACTTGCCCTTTATACAGGCCCGTGGCCATGTATAAATACAATATCTCATTTGTAAACCCCGGTGTGGAATAAAAATGGCCAAGGGAAGTTATGTTTTTTGCCTTATATCCCGTTTCTTCTTCCAACTCTCGAACACCGCATTCATAAGGGTCTTCTCCAAAATTTAACTTTCCTGCCGGTATTTCAAGACACATCTCTCCAACCGGTTTACGGAACTGCCTTACCATGATTACTTCCTTGTTATCGGTAACAGGTATTATTCCCACCCCTCCCGGATGTTCCACAATTTCCCGGGTGGAAGTGTGCCCATTGGGCAGTAAAACCGTATCCACCCTTAAATTTATAATTTTGCCTAAATAAAT
The DNA here is from genome assembly GCA_012735465.1 of Clostridiaceae bacterium. Taxonomy (GTDB): domain Bacteria; phylum Bacillota; class Clostridia; order SK-Y3; family SK-Y3; genus JAAYHJ01. Next base: position 6,836 of record JAAYHJ010000021.1, on the reverse strand, counting down.
TTTATCGCTCTTTATAGTTTTTTCATTAAAGTCCATAACTACCTCCATTATTTTTTTAATACAAATTATTATATATTTTTTTCATTGTATTATCCAGAGAAAATAGATTAAAATATGAATATCAGCAAAGCATAGAAAGGAGCAAGCTTATGAATTTTGACACATATATTGACCAAAGGGCAGAGGATATTATAAAGACTACGCAGGAAATCATTCGCATCCCCAGTGTGAAAGGACCGGCTCAACCGGGTAAACCCTTTGGTGAAGACACATACCGGGCATTGGAATACATGTTGGCATTGGGCAATTCCATGGGTTTTCGAACAAAAAATTTGGACGGATACATCGGTTATATAGAGTTCGGAGAGGGTACGGAAATGGTGGGGATATTGGCTCACCTGGACGTTGTCCCCCCAGGAGGCAATTGGACCTATCCTCCTTTTGCAGCAGAAATACACGATGGCAAAATTTACGGCAGGGGTGCCATTGACGACAAAGGTCCTGCGGTAGCTGCTTTATATGCCATGAAAGCATTAAAGGACAGCGGTGTCCCACTAAACAAGAGGATACGTCTGATACTGGGATTGGACGAAGAAAGCGGATGGGAATGCATACAACGTTACAAAGAAACCGAAGAAGCTCCGTCCCTGGGCTTTACACCCGATGCGGACTACCCTGTAATTCATGCAGAAAAGGGTATTGTGCACTATAAAATATTTAAGCAGGTTGAAGGTAATTTGCCAGTCAGGTTAATACAGCTTAAGGGCGGAGACCGGCCAAATATCGTGCCTGATTATTGTGAAGCTGTAATAGAAGCAACACCTGATATAAGGGATCAGGTTCATGATTATTTAAAAAAAGCAACCGACGCCCCGGATTTACAGGTTGAGTTATGCAGGGAAGAAAATACATTGACATTGAAAGCCCACGGTAAATCTGCCCACGGCAGTACACCTGAAAAGGGAATAAATGCTATATCAAAAATAATATCCCTGCTGCATTCATGTATGAAAAACTTTAACATCAGTCATCCCTTTATTGATTTTTACATGGATTGCATAGGTACCGAAACAGACGGTAAATCCATTGGATGCCTTTTGGAGGATTCGGTATCCGGAAAACTAACGCTTAACGTTGGCATAGCAAGCATGGATACATCCCATGCGGAAATAGTAATTGATATCCGATACCCTGTAACCTTTAAGGAAGAGGATATTTATGAAAGAATTTACCCAGTTGTGCAAAGACATGGTGCTTGCATTGAAAAAATAAACGAGCAGTCTCCCCTTTATGTACCTAAGGATCATCCCCTTGTACAAAAATTGATGAAGGTTTATGAGGACGTAACAGGAGAGCATCGTGAGCCTCTTTCCATAGGAGGAGGTACCTACGCCCGCGCCTTTGACAATACGGTAGCTTTTGGTGCAACCTTCCCCGGTGAACCTGAACTTGCTCATCAGACGGACGAATATATTTTAATTGATTCCTTAATAAGAAATGCTAAAATTTTTGCCCGGGCCATTCATGCATTGGCATGAACAACAGGAAAGGACCTTGCATATTAACGATACGCAAGCTCCTTTCCTATTTTTTTTATATTATAATAAACCTCTTCTTCATCAATCGTCTTAAACTCACCCTTATCCATTATGATCTTTCCATCCACCAATAGGGTTTCAACATCTCCTGCCTGTGCCGAATATACCATATTGGAAATGATATTATGCATGGGATAAAAATGAGGTTTGTTTAGATTAACAATAATTATATCAGCCTTCATCCCCGGCTTTATCATGCCTATGTCCTTATCCCAGCCAAGGGCCTTTGCACCGTTTACCGTTGCCATTTCCAGGGCTTCATAGGCTTTTATGTTGGTTGGCTGCTGTTTAACACCCTTACTTAAAAGGGCAGCAAGATGTATTTCTTCAAACATATTTAAATTATTATTGCTGGACGCCCCATCGGTTCCTAATGCAACATTTATGCCCCTTTCCATCATAGAAGTAACCGGTGCGATTCCACTGCCCAGTTTCAAATTGCTTCCCGGGTTGTATACAACGCTTACATTCTTTTCCTTTAACAAGGACATGTCTTCTTCCGATACATGAACGCAATGGGCTGCAATTGAAGGGCAATTAAAAATTCCATGGTCATACAAATGGCGGACAGGGGTTTTCCCATACTTTTCAAGACACTCTTCATTTTCCTTTAGCGTCTCGGAAACATGAATATGTATGCCGGTACCCAACCTTTGAGCCAAATCAACAATGTATTCCAAATAACTGGGAGTACATGTATAAACCGAATGGGGGCCAAGGAAAACACGAATCCTGCCATTGCTTTCTCCTTCCCAGTCTTTAAAAAGCTGTTCGTTTTCCAACAACCTTCTGTCCTGTAAAGGATCAATATTATCATCAAAACACTGCAGCCCCCTGGACAAATTGGCTCTTATACCTACTTTGCTTACCACCTTTGCAACTTCATCCATGAAATAATACATATCTGCAAAACATGTTATGCCCGAACGTATCATTTCCATTGTTCCCAGCATGGAAGCCCAATAAATATCTTCAGACGTTAACTTGTCTTCCACCGGAAATATCCTGTTAAAAAGCCACTCTTGCAGAGGGAGATCATCTGCATAGCTGCGGAGCAATACCATGGGAGAATGGGTATGGGCGTTTATTAAGCCCGGCAAAACCGCTCCACCCCTGCAATCCAGTATTCTCTGCGGCCAGAAATCTTCCGGAAGTTCTTCACCCACATATACAATCCTGTCATCGGTTATCCCCACATAACCATTTTTTATTACTTTTTGTTCCGACTCCATCGTAATGATATTTGCATTTTTAATGAGAGTATTCATCATTCCACCTCAAGTTTTTTATTCGCCCCAACTGGACAGATATTTCCTTTGTTCTTCTGTTAATGTATCAATGTGGATACCCATCCTTTGCAATTTTAACCGGGCAACATATTTATCAATTTCTTCCGGAACAGCATATACCTTGTTTTCCAAAACCGAATGGTTCAAGGCTATATATTTTGCACATAATGCCTGCAGCGCAAAGCTCATATCCATAATTTCTGCCGGATGTCCGTCTCCGGCTGCCAGGTTAACCAATCGCCCTTCTGCAAGAAGGTAAATCCACCGTCCGTCTTCCATCCTGTATCCCATTATGTTTTTGCGCATTTCCTTTTTTTCAACTGCCATTTCTTCCAATTCCGGAATACATATTTCCACATCAAAATGCCCTGCGTTTGCAAGAATTGCTCCATCCTTCATAACCTTATAGTGTTCATCATATATAACCCGCTTGCAACCGGTTACCGTGATGAATATATCCCCTATTTTAGCAGCCTCATTCATGGGCATTACCCTATAGCCATCCATAACCGCTTCAATAGCTTTTACAGGGTCCACTTCACATATTATCACATTGGCACCCAGGCCCTTGGCGCGCATTGCACAGCCTTTACCACACCAACCGTAGCCCACAATAACTACATTTTTACCGCTGACAATCAGATTGGTAGTACGGTTTATTCCATCCCACACCGACTGACCAGTACCATACCGGTTATCAAACAGGTATTTGCAATAAGCATCATTAACGGAAATCATGGGAAACTTTAAAAGCCCTTCCCTTTCCCTAGCCCTAAGGCGGATAACTCCTGTGGTGGTTTCTTCGCACCCGCCCAGCACATGGCTTACCAAATCCTGCCTTTCCCCATGCAGTAGGTAAACCAAATCACCCCCGTCATCAATTACAATATTGGGCTTAATATCAAGGGCATAATTTAAGTGTTCAAAGTATTCTTTTTCGGTTGCACCATACCAGGCATATACTTTCAAACCGTCTTGTACCAGTGCGGCAGCCACATCATCCTGAGTAGATAGGGGATTGCTGCCGGTTACCGCTACCTCAGCTCCCCCTGCTGCCAGGACTTTTGCCAAGTAAGCCGTCTTTGCTTCCAGGTGTACGCATACCGTAATCCTTAACCCTTTAAAATACTGGTGTGCAGTAAAATCTTCTTCCAGGTACCTCAAAAGAGGCATGTTCTTTTTTACCCATTCAATCTTTTGCTTGCCCTTATCTGCCAAACTTATATCCCTGATTACACTGTCCTTCATGTTGATTTCCCTTTCCATGTATTATTTCAATTTTTCAATGATTGCCTTTACCAGGGTGATGAATTTTTCTCTGGCCCTTTCTGCCGTTTCCACTACTTCTTCATGACATAAGGGCTTGTCCAAAATACCTGCTGCCATGTTGGTAATGCATGAAATGCCCAGAACTTTCATGCCTGCATGGGCAGCAACAATTACCTCCGGCACCGTTGACATTCCCACCGCATCTGCACCTAAAATTTGCAACATTCTAATTTCCGCAGGAGTCTCATAACTAGGCCCGGGCATAAAACCATAAACCCCTTCCCTGATCGTCAATCCCAAACCATATGCAATTTCTTTCGCCAGCTCTCTTAAACTCAATGTATATGCGTTTGACATATCATTAAACCGTGGACCAAAAGCATCAATATTCTTTCCCCGTAAAGGACTTTCGGAAAAAAACTTGATATGATCTTTAATCAACATTAAATCTCCGGGGCTAAATTCTTTATTAATACCGCCGGCAGCATTGGTCACTATCAGGTTTTTAATACCCAACATTTTCATTACGCGTATAGGGAATACTACTTGATCCATCGAATAGCCTTCATAATAATGAAACCTGCCTTTCATTGCCAGAACTGGTTTCCCCCGCAGTTTACCGGCTACCAGTTTACCTGCATGGCCTTCCACCGTAGAAACCGGAAAGTTCGGAATATCAGCATAATTTATTTCTACAGCATCTTCAATCTCCTCTGCCATCACTCCTAACCCGGAGCCCAAAACAATGGCAATCTCCGGCTTTATATTTAATCTTTTGCCCAGGTATTCGGCACTCTCTTTTATGTGTTCAATGGATTCCATAATATCCTCCTTCAACATCTTTTATAGTACATTTTATCACAACATCCATAAAAAAAATAATATTAAAAATTAAAAATCTGTCTCAATGTTTTATTGTAGTCCTGTTGCTGATTAAATCAATGATATTTTGTCCCAGTATTTTTCTTTTATCTTCTTCGGATATATCCAGTTTCCGTATCCGGTTCACCGCATACTTCTGGTTTCCTGGACAAGGTGAATCACTGCCAAATATCAACCTGTTCGGTCCTACTTTTTCGATGGCTTTAAGGAGCCTCCTGTCGCTGTGAGCATACAGGGGCGAAATATCAAAGTATATATTAGTAAAGTCGCTTATTTCATCGGCTATCTCTTCAAAATAATTCAAATGGGCAAATATGACCTTTAAGTCCGGTTTTTTTTCCATCTTTCTCATGACCACTTTTACTTCACCGATATTATCCACATGAATAAATACGGGTACCTTGTACCTGGTTGCCAAATCAAAATATTTTTCGCTGACCTTGTTTAAATCACAGGGGTATAATACCTGATGAAACTTAATTGCAACAAAGTCTTTTTTAAGTATATATTCTTCTACCTTCTCAGCATCCTCAAGATTTGGATTAACCCAATAAACTCCGTAAATACGCTCCGGATACTTTTTTACCATCTCAGCAACATAATCATTTGGTGGGGAATCAATATATTTCTTTCTAAACCATTTATTTTTCATCACACTGGCTACCAAACCCATAGCAATCTTTGTACCGGCAAGCCATGGAGGAATTTTTTTTGTTTTTAATATTCTCGGAGTATCCTTTTCTTCAAACATATAAGGGGCTGCCAATACAAAGTCTATACCTGATTCATCCAAGGATTTCATGAAGTAATCCGTATCTTGAAAAAGGCCTCCAAGGTGAACATGTTCATCAACAATCATTTGCATATTCCATCCTTTGATAAATATATTTTTTATATATTAGTATTTGAATAAAATATCCTGAAAATGCAAGATCAAAATAATTAAAAAAAGCACCAGAAAAACTGGTGCCGTGATAAGCCCATAAATCAATTCTCTGCACAGGCATAAAAATCTATATGGATAAGCGACTCATTCATTAAATCATACTGGATGTTCTTAACAATACATGGCAATTCATTGTTGTCCAATTGGAGCATTACTTTAGAACCAATAGGATTTTCTTTTATAAATCTGTTTAGTGTCTTTCTTTCAATCTGAATATCCAGGTTCTTGTCCACTCCGGGTCCATAAATACTGCCGGGAACATATCCCTTTTTTCTAATTCTTTTAGCAATATCTTGCCTTTCCATGACATTCAACAAAGTTTCCATAAAACAACCTCCCTCCAGTTTCCCCTGTTTTTGTTGCGAACTACCGCCACTTTACGTGGATTTAAAAAAATTTCTTACTGTATTTTGTAATTCGGTAAGTTCTTTTTCATTTGGTGCCACTGTAGTTTGGTTTTTTATTGGATTTTTTGCATACTCTATTAAACAAATTATTACTACTACTAAGTAGTCGTATTATATCAAATTCCAATGAATTCCACAACACTAAATAATAATGAAATGAAATTTATTCATATTGATTAACATAAAAACAGATAATTTTTAACCTTTATCATTACTTTATTACAATTTTCTTGCAAATATTTGAGCAATCATTTTTTTCATAAAAAAAGCCGCTTTATCAGCGGCTTTAAACATATATCTATATAAATATTTTTTTTATTAAAATCCGGCAGCGACCTACTTTCCCAGGGGGTCGCCCCCCAAGTATCATCGGCACTGCGAAGCTTAACTTCCGTGTTCGGAATGGGAACGGGTGTGTCCTCCGCGTTATTGCCACCGGATCATG
>JAAYHJ010000020.1 GCA_012735465.1 Clostridiaceae bacterium | reverse complement strand
TGATCCGGATGGAAACGGTAAAGATGATACTTATGGTATTGCCATAATGAAAGACTTGTTTAATGGATGTATAGGGTTGGAAGGATTTTTTGCAGGGTATCACTCCTATCCTGGTATTTGGCTGGAAGATGATAACGGAAACCTGGTATATGGTAGTGTACAGCCGGAAACAAAGGTTGCCCTTGGGAGATTGGCCCAACTGTATAAATCAGGACAGCTTGATAAGGAATTTGGTATAAAAGATGTTTCAAAGGTGGCTAATGCAATTGCTGAAGGTAAGATTGGTATTACTTTTGGTGAACAGTGGAACCCAATATATCCGTTAAGCAGCAGTTTCAATAATGACAATAATGCAGACTGGCAAGGGTATCCCCTTGTTTCTGCCGATGACAAACCCGTAAGGGTTCCATTAAGATTCAGGACCCATTTATATTTTGCAGTGAGGAAGGGATATGAGCATCCTGAAGCGGTTGTAAAGATGATAAATCTTTATTTGGGAAAAAACTGGGGTGCCAAAAATGAATTTGATAAATACTACATGCCTCATGAAAACGGCAGTGTGAGCGTGTGGAAATTTTCACCGGTTACTCCATTTCCGCCCTATAAGAACCTGAATGCTTTCCTGGAGATAGAGAAAGCCCGCAAAAATAATGATATGTCGGTATTAAAGGGGGAAGCAAGGGCCATACAAAATAATATAGAAGCCTATGCCCGGGGTGATAAATGCTTCTGGGGCTGGGAAAAGATTTATGGAGTTAACGGGGTATATAATGTGCTTAAGCAATATATAGCCAATGATTCCCTTTTGCTTGACAAATTTACCACTGCACCTACAAAGACCATGGTTCAAAAGAAGGCAGCATTGGATAAATATGAAAAGGAAGTATTCGTCCGAATCATCATGGGAGATGCGGACCTGGATGAGTTTGATAAATTCGTAGAAAATTGGAACAAGCTAGGTGGTAATGAAATTGTTAGGGAAGTCAATGAATGGTACAAATCCCTTAAAAATCAATCGAAAGGATTAAATCAATGATGAAGAAGTGTAGTGATAAAGAAGGGTGGTCTTTTAATGGTGCGAAAGTTTAAGTTTGTTAATAGTATTTTCAGTCGGTTAATAATCATGTTTCTTATAATTATGGTTCCCATGTATATTTTAGCCATATATATTTACAAATGGGGTTCGAATACTGTCAAGGACCAAATATTAAATTCCATCATTGCACAAACATCCTATTATATTGAAAGATTGGAAAAGGAAGTGGAAAGAATAAAAATTCTTCAATATGACTGTTTGAATGATGAAAATCTTAATAAGCTGGCAATAAGATGGGAGATAATGGATCAATACGACATTAATGAAAGCATGCGACAGCTTCAACAAAGACTGTTTTCTATAAAAAGCAGTAGTATATATATAAAAAACGTCAGCGTTCATATATTTCCCCTGGACAAGACAATTTCTTCTAATACGGGAGTGGATCCTATCAGTTATGAAGGATTTAAAGATATGCGGGTGCCCGTTAACATGAAAGGAGCTCAAATAATCGACAATGAGGGAACCCTTTTCCTTAGCACTTTTCAGGAAAATAGTTATATTAATAGTAATCCCCTGTTTATTATTGATATAGAATTGAACAGGGAGGCTTTTGAAAAGGAATTGAACCAGTTCAATACTTATAAAGATAGCAGTTCATTTCTCATTAATCTGACAAATAATGATATTATTATGAGTCAATCAGATTCCGGTAACAGAATATTTACTGAAGACATCGTAGTGAGTTTAAATAAAGAAAAAAGCTATGGTACAATGTATAGCAAGATAGGGGATGAGGGTTATTACATTGTATATTCCAAATCCGATTATTTGAGCATGGTTATAATTAGATATATTCCTGAGGAATATATTTTAAAGCCCCTTGAGAAATTTTATATATGGCTGCAAGTTTTCTTTGCTGTGACTATTTTCATCATAATAGTTTATTCCTTATCTATTTATAAGTTAATGCATAAACCCCTGTCAAAATTAGTAGAATCTTTCCATAAAGTGGAAAATGGGGATTTGAACGTGTCAATAAGTCATGATTCAAAGTATGAATTTGGATATCTTTATAAGCGTTTTAATAATATGGTGAAAAAGTTGAACACTCTTATAAACCAGGTATACAATCAAAAGATATTGATGCAGCGGGCCGAATTAAAACAACTTCAATTACAGATTAACCCGCATTTTTTATACAATAGCTTTTTTATATTGAATACAATGGTGAGAACCGGAGATGAAAATTTACTTCAGTTTACAAAAAATCTTGGAGAATATTTTCGGTTCATAACAAGAAATTCTTCAGATTTTATACGACTGATAGATGAAATCAACCATGCTAAGGTATATGCAGAAATACAATTGATCAGGTTTTCAAGGAGGCTACAAATCTTATTTGGAGAATGTCCTGAAAAATACCACAGTTTAAAAGTACCACGGTTAATATTACAGCCCATTATAGAAAATGCTTTTGAGCATGGCATTGAAAAGAAAAAAAACGGTGCTGTTATTTCTGTAAACTTTAAGGACTGGGGAGAAAGATTGGACATTATAATAGAGGATAATGGAAACGGTATGACGGATAAGTCTTTGGCAGAACTGAGAAGGGCACTGGAATATGATGGTCAGGATTGCGAGATTACTGCAATGATAAATATTCACCGACGTATAAGGCTAACATATGGGGAAAAAAGCGGGCTGTTTGTGGACAGAAGCGATTTGGGCGGCCTCAAGGTGGTTTTAAGAATAAAAACTAAAAAGGAGGAAAACGATGTACCGCTTGCTAATTGTGGATGACGAAGAAATAATAGTTGACGGATTATATGAAATATTTTGCAGTATTGAAAATCTTGATTTGGATGTCTATAAGGCCTATTCGGGCGAGGAAGCAATTGAATGGTTGAACAGAACCCGAATGGATGTTGTTTTGACAGATATCAGGATGCCTGAAATTGATGGGATGCAATTGATGGACGAAATCCGTAAAAAATGGCCCCAGTGCAAAATAATATTTCTTACCGGTTATGATGAATTTGAATATGCGTATAAGGCAATTCAGCAGAATGCTGCAGGATATATATTAAAAACTGAGGACCCAGAGAAGGTAATAAATGCAGTTGAAAATGCCATTAAAGATATTCAAAACAGGATGAAAATTGAAGACTTGGTTGGTAAGGCAAGAGAACAGATGAGCATAGCTATGGAACTGTTTCAAAAGGACTATTTTATAAATCTGCTGCATGAAAATAATTCAATGAATATAAATAAGTCGCAATTTGAACAGCTTGCGATACCAATGCAACATGATATGCCTGTATTACTGCTTTTAGGACATGTTGACAATATTTCAGGCGATCTGTCCTATTTGGACAGGGTACAGTACCTTTACTCGGTAAAACTCATCATTGACCAGTATTTAAGCAGTAATATAAACAGTGTTTTTGTAGTGGATAGAGGTTATAGGTTTGTTTTGTTTATTCAACCTAAAGAGTTGGATAATGCAAACAAAGGCCAAAATAAAAAATTAGATTGTTATAGAAAGACCGTTATGTTTTTAAAAGGGATGCTTGAGGTTATCCAGGCTGCCTGCAGGGAATCGCTTAATGTATACGTTAGTTTTGTGCTAAGCGGAGAGCCTTGCAGATGGGAAAGCGTATATAAAAAATATTATTCCTTGACTCAACTGCTCAATTTTAAAGTTGGTACTGATATAGAAATGCTGTTGATAGATAATGAGATTAAGAGCAATGTTTTAAATGTTGAACCTGAGGTTCCTGAGTTGCAGGCCGATACCGAAGCTTTGGAGATGCTATTGAAGCAAAAAAATTTAGATACAATCGAATTATATCTTGAGACAGGACAAAGGGACAGATATTTTGAAGCATTGTCTGAGCTGATTGAGCCTTTAAAGACCATTAAGAGCAGAAACAGCAGCATAGCAATTGAAGCATATTATAAGGTGGCATTGTGTATTTTATCATATATAAATCGTTGTAAATTTACCGAGAAAATAGCCTTTTATATAGACCAGGGCAGACTTATGAGAATTGATATGTTCAACTCCTGGGATGAAGCGGCGGATTATATTTATCAGATATCCGATATAATTTTTAGACTTCAAAAAGATGAACAAAAAAAGAAGGCAGATGATGTTATTAATTATATACAAAAATATGTTATGGAAAACCTGAGTGAAAATCTTTCATTGGTGAAGATTGCAGAACAGGTCCACTTCAATCCGTCCTATTTGTCGCGTCTGTATAAGCAGGTTACGGGAATCAATCTTTCTGATTTTATAGATAATGCCCGGGTAAAGGAGGCTAAAAGGTTGCTACAAATGGAAGATATAAAAATTCATAAGGTTGCGAAGATGGTTGGATATGACACAACTGCTTCATTCACAAGGTTTTTTAAAAAAGTAACAGGTTTTTCTCCGCAGGTGTATCAGAGTCTCTTCAAAACCGGTGAACGTACGGAATCGGATATAAGCTGAGAAACAAAATAAAAACTTTTGTCTTCTATATCTTCCAGATACGTCAATGAGACAAGAATTCATGTAGAATTCATGTATAAAAAACAAATTATTGCTTTTACCGGGACAAAATTATTAATAGATTATGTGAACAGACAAACTTTTGTCCATTATTGTAAAACATATTTCTTGAATTTGTAATATGCCATTTATAAAATAAAATGTGAGGCTGTTTAATTCAGGTGTAAAAGGAAGCCCAGGAAGGTTATGGGCTGTGTTGCATTCGGGTTTTTTGCCTGTAGGCTCTTGGTGAATCTCCATAGATGCCTTTAAATACCCGGTTAAAGTTGCGGATGCTGGCAAACCCACACATGGAGGCAATTTCAGTTATAGTCGCATCCGTTTCCCTTAGCAAATGGGAAGCATATTGTGCACGGTAACGATTTACATAAGAGGAAAAGCTTATACCAAAGTTTTTATTAAAAAAGGATGAAAGGTAGTAATAGCTGTAACCAAATTCTTCAGTTATTTGCTTCAGGGAAATATCGCACATAAAGTTGTCCTGAACATAAGATGCAATGCGGTTTACCAGTTCGGAATTTCGGTTGTTATTTTGGATAATGGTGCTCCTGGAATATGCCATGCCGCAAATACCATAAAGGATTGACTTCACCGTATATTTATCCGTTTTGGGATTCTGCAGTTGCTTAATTAGATTAAAATCGGTAAATGTAAAGCTCGGATTGCTTAAATACCGGCCGTTTAGTTCTTTTGAAAAGCTGCTGACATAATCATTGGAAAATACGCATAAATAACTTTCCGAATATTCCTTTGTCTGGTAGCTGTGAATCTGGCCGGGCAGAATCAGAAGTGCCTGACCGGCAGAAAGATAAAAATTTTTATCTTCTACCTGACATAGCAAATTACCTGAAAATACGCAGATAAACTCGAAACTTCTATGCATATGCTTTTGAAAATTTAAATTTGTGTCCAGCTGATGATATAAATAATTGCTTTTGTCCGAACGATGTTCTTCAAATAAAATCATGCAATCACCTAAACTTGTCTATTTATCCTTGAGTTTTTAATTATATTTTAAATCTTCTTTCTTACATATGCAACCATATCGATAATAAAATTTTAATGAAATAAAATTAAAAAAAAGGAGGAAAAAGTATGAGTTATTTTGATTTTGTTGAAAAGGTAAAATATGAAGGCCCTGATACTAAAAATCCTTTTGCCTTCCGTTATTATGATCCCGACCGGGTGATTTTGGGAAAGAAAATGAGTGAGCACCTGCCTTTTGCAATGGCGTGGTGGCATAATCTCTGTGCAACCGGTACGGATATGTTTGGTCCGGGCACTACGGACAAGTCCTTTGGTGCTGTTCCAGGTACGATGGAACATGCGAAAGCAAAGGTTGATGCAGGTTTTGAATTCATGCAGAAACTGGGTATTAAGTATTTCTGCTTCCATGATGTTGACCTTGTTCCGGAAGCAGATGATATCAACGAAACCAATCGCAGATTGGATGAAATTTCCGATTATATTCTCGAAAAAATGAAAGGTACAGATATAAAATGCCTCTGGGGTACCGCTAATTTGTTCAGCAACCCGCGTTATATGAACGGTGCAGGCTCTTCTAACAGTGCTGATGTTTTTTGCTTTGCTGCAGCCCAGATAAAGAAAGCCCTTGATTTAACCGTAAAACTTGGCGGTAAAGGATATGTGTTCTGGGGCGGAAGAGAAGGATATGAATCCCTTCTTAACACAGACGTGAAGTTCGAGCTGGAAAACATTGCTACGCTAATGCACATGGCAGTCGAATACGGTAGAAAGATTGGCTTTAAAGGAGATTTCTATATTGAACCAAAGCCGAAGGAACCCATGAAGCACCAATATGATTTCGATGCCGCAACCGCAATTGCATTCCTGCGTCAATACGGACTTGATAAGGATTTCAAGCTGAATATTGAAGCAAACCATGCAACCCTTGCAGGGCATACCTTCCAGCATGACCTGAGAATTGCGGCCATTAACGGTATGCTTGGTTCAATAGATGCCAATGAGGGTGATTTGTTCCTTGGTTGGGATACGGATGAATTCCCGTATAATGTTTATGAAACTACTATGTGCATGTATGAAGTGCTAAAAGCAGGCGGCTTAACCGGCGGCTTTAACTTCGATGCTAAGACACGCCGTTCAAGCTATACGTTTGAAGATATGTTCCATGCATTCATTCTTGGTATGGATGCCTTTGCCCTTGGACTTATTAAAGCAGCTGCAATTATTGAAGATGGTACAATTGATTCGTTCATTAAAGAACGTTATTCAAGTTATGAGACTGGAATCGGAAAGAAAATACGTAACCGTGAAGTAACTCTTGAAGAGCTTGCCGCTTATGCTGCAGAATTAAAGAAACCGGAACTTCCCGGCTCTGGCAGACTGGAATACCTGAGATCGGTTATCAACCGTATTTTGTTTAGTTAAGGAGAGGTGACAATGGCATATTATATTGGAATTGACCTCGGTACTTCCGCAGTGAAGGTTTTGCTTCTTTCTGAAAACAGGATAGAGAAGACGGCTTCCCGTGAATACCCATTGTTCTTTCCAAAGGACGGCTGGTCGGAGCAAAACCCGGAAGACTGGTATAAGCAGGCTATTGAGGCTTTAAAGGAAGTTCTGACAGATATTGATAAAAGTCAGGTGAAATCCATCAGCTTTTCGGGTCAGATGCATGGGCTTGTGCTTTTGGATGAAAAGGATAATGTTATTCGTCCGGCGATTCTTTGGAATGACGGCAGAACCGATAAGGAAACGAACTATCTGAATAACGTTATCGGAAAGGACAAGCTTCTTGAAAATACCGGAAATATTGCTTTTGCAGGATTCACCGCACCAAAAATTCTTTGGGTAAAGGAAAATGAGCCGGAGAATTTTGCTAAGATTTGCAAAATTATGCTTCCAAAAGACTACCTGTCCTATATGCTGACAGGAAATCTTTGTACGGACGTTTCCGATGCTTCCGGTACACTGTATTTTGATGTAGGAAATCGTAAATGGTCGCAATACATGATAAATATTCTTGGAATAAAAGAAGAAATGCTTCCGAAGGTCTTGGAAAGCTGGGAATGTGCCGGGACAATAAAGAAGGATATAGCTGATGAACTCGGGCTTCCGGAAGATGTTAAAGTAATTATTGGTGCCGGTGATAACGCGGCAGCAGCCGTAGGAACAGGTACGGTAAAAGACGGTGATTGTAATATTTCCCTTGGCACCAGCGGGACTATCTTTGTTGTCACTGACAATTTCAGCTACGATAGAGTTAATGCAATCCATTCTTTCTGTTCTGCAAGCGGGAACTATCATTATATGGCATGTATGCTTTCGGCAGCTTCCTGCTGCAATTGGTGGATAGAAAAAATACTTGGCACAAAGGATTATCGTTCCGTTGAAAAGGTTTCCGATAAACTGGGAGAAAACGAAGTATTCTGGTTACCTTATCTGATGGGAGAACGTTCTCCTTTAAACGACCCGTATGCAAGAGCGGCGTTTATCGGAATGAGCCTTGCTACGACAAAAGATGAAATGAGTCTTGCTGTACTGGAAGGGGTTGCCTTTGCACTAAGACAAAATCTTGATATTATTCGTTCTTTAGGTGTTGAAGTAACTGAGTCAAGGGTTTCCGGGGGCGGGTCTAAGGATGCGCTATGGCTTAGAATAATTGCAAGTGTCTTAAATATAAAACTTACTGTTCCGGTGTTGCAGGAGGGTGCTGCTCTTGGTGCCGCTTTACTTGCAGCAAAAGGTGTTATGGATGCCGACGAATATGAAGCGCTGGCCGATAAACTGACGCAGAAAGAAAAGACAGTGCTTCCGGAACCGGAACTGGTTGAAAAATACAATCAAAAATACGAAACCTTCTTAAAAATTTATCCGGCAATTAAGACAATTGGAAGGTAAAAGTTTAACCCCCGACTTTATTTAATGAAGTAGAGTTGGGGGTTATGTTTAGTATGTATAAGACGGATTTGTATAAAAAGATAATATTTAAGATAATATTTACTGGAAGAGTGTGACATTTTTCAATATTTTGCAATGTAAAAGAGTAAATAGGTAGAATAATGTTAATAAAGTAAAAAAGTGAAAATAGAGAAATATTATTGTTTGATATATAATTAATAATAAAAAAGGTTTATATAATAATTTTATTATTAATTATATTATTACATAAACAGCAATAAAGTAATATACAGCGTCGTTGTTCTTGATTTCGTGATTAACACTCTAAAGTTTATCTTTGGAGGTATTAATACATATGAAAAAACCTTTTATCATTAAAATGATCGTGCTTTTTTTATTCATCATTTTTGGGTTCGTGTATAGCATATCCTATCTTCATTATATAGAAAATAGTATACTTTTAATAATAGATAATGAGTCTAAGAAACAAGTAAAAAATCCGGAGTATCATTTCATGGTTATATGTCATAATATGGACGATCCTTACTGGAAGCTAATACGAGAGGGGGTGTGGCAGGCATCGCAGGATTTTAATGTTGCGGTGGAGCTTAACGGTCCCCAATTTACCAATGCTGATGAAGAATTAAAATACCTTGATATTGCCATAGCATCCAAGGTCGATGGGATAGCTACTCATGTGCTTAATGAAAATCAGTTTAGACCCTTAATTAATAAGGCTGTGAACCTTGGGATTCCGGTTGTTACCATCGTGTCGGATGCGGAAAAGAGTAAAAGGCAGGCCTTTGTGGGCACAAATAGTTATAAATTGGGAACTGAAGGTGGAAAGTTAATCGCAAAAGCAACCAATGGTAAAGCCAAAGTTGCTGTTATACTTAATGATTATGGTGATATTTCAGGAAGTGCGGCTCAGGATTTAAATTTTTCCGGTTTCAAAGATGAGATTAAATCTTATCCTGATATAGAAATTGTGGAAATCAAGTCATCTGAAGTAGGTGTACTTGGTGCTGAAGAAGTTACTCAGGATATTTTAAATAGATACCCTATGGTAAATGCCATATATTGTACCCAGGCTAAATATACTTTAGGTGCTGCACAGGTTGTTGTAGATATGAACAAAGTAGGAGAGATTGTTATTGTGGGATACGGCGAGCTTCCTGAAATACTGAGGTATGTTGAAAACGGTGTCATTTACGGAACATTGGTTGGAGATATAAGAAAGATTGGATATGAAAGCATTAAATCTCTTGTTGAAATAAAAAAGACAGGAAGAACTTCTTCATATGTTGATACGGGTGTATGTGTTATAACCCGTGAAAATATAGCAAACTACCAAGATCAATGGACGGTAAGAGGTTATAGGGATAATGAAAATTAGCTTTATAGAGAATATGGCTGATAAATTATTTAGAAATAAGGTACGTGGAAAACTCATTATTTATTTTACGCTCATTACATTTATTATGGGGGCAACGAGCATATACACCTTTGATAGTGCTCGTATGCTCATATCTAAATTTGACGCCATGTTTATGAATGATATTGCTCTGAATGAGCTTTATAATGATTTGAATTCGGTTCAAGTTAATCTTGAGAGTTATTTGTCAACCAGACATTCGGATAGTCTGAGGGATTATTCCAAAAGTTGTGTTGCACTGAGGGAAAACAGCCAAAAAATTAAGGATGAAATGATGGGCAGTGAGAGTAAACTGCTTCTTAAAGATATAAGAAATATGATTGAAACGTATATTACTGAAGCGGATTTAGCAGTAAACGCAAAGAGAGCAAGAAATATTAACGATTATACGAATCATTTTTTGGAGGCCAGCAAAATTGCCAAATACATTGAACTGTATATTAATAAACTAAATATGCAGCAACTCCAGGAGAATACCTACCGATACCAGATGATATCAAAAAGAATTAGCATGATACAATTACTGAATATTACTTTAATCATAGTTATGATTATTATTAATATTTTTCTAAGTATCCAATTTGCTTACTATATTACAAATCCGATTATAAAGCTTTCTCATTATGCAGATGCAATTTCCAGAGGTAATTTTGATGAACAAGAAGTGGTTGTAGATTCAAATGATGAGATAGGAATCATGGCTAATGCGTTTAATCGCATGGTAGCAAGTATTAAAAGCTATATTGAGCAGCTCAAGGAAAGTGCCCAGTTGGAGAGCAAGCTAAAAGAGCAGGAGATGCAGAACCTTAAAATGAGGAACTTATTAAAAGAAGCAGAACTCCATGCATTGCAATCCCAAATTAACCCTCATTTTATATTTAATACCTTGAATGCCGGCGCTCAAATAGCCATGTTTGAAGGAGCAGACAAAACCTGTGAGTTTATGGAAAATGTTGCAAACCTGTTCCGCTATAATGTGCGAAATATTGAGATACCTGTTACTATTCTGGAAGAAGTTACGAACATCAATCATTATATATATATTATTAAAGCCCGGTTTGGGGATAAAATTCACTTTCTCCTTGAACTGGATGAAAGCGTTATGGATGTCCAAATGCCAAGATTAATACTGCAGCCTATAGTTGAAAACTCGTTAATCCATGGCGTAGGAGATATGGAAGAAAAAGCAATTATTCGCCTAAAGACAGCTAAAAAAGACGATATTGTTGAAATCACCATTGAGGATAATGGAAAAGGGATGGATGAGAAGACCATTAATAATATTATGCAGTCAGCTAAACAAGATACTACTTCTTTTGTTCATAGATCAAAAGGAAATGCTACGGGGATCGGATTAAACAATGTTATAAGCCGATTGAAATTATTTTTCAATCGGGAAGACGTAATTAACATTGTAAGCAGTCCTGGGAAAGGGACGAAAGTAATAATACGAATTCCCGTAAATAAAAATAATGAAGATTTAGAGAAATAAATTCTGAAATAATACTTTTGTATATTAGAACAAGGGGGCGTGAATTTTGTACAAGCTTTTAGTTGCGGATGATGAGCAAATTGTGTTGGATTCCATACGGTTCATTGTCCAAAGGAAATTTAATGGTATTATACAGGTAGAAACGGCGCGTTCAGGAAGGGAAGCAATAGAAAAAGCAGAAGAATATAAACCCGACATTGTTTTTATGGATATAAAGATGCCAGGTATTAATGGAGTTGATGCGATAAGAGAAATTAAAATGAGACTCAGCAACGTTATCTTTATTATCATTTCTGCTTATGAACAGTTTGACTTTGCAAAAGAAGCTGTAAAACTTGATGTTTCAGAATATCTTCTAAAACCTGTGAATCGTTACCAAATCATTGACGTAATCGAAAAGAGTATAAGTCAACTTGAGAAGGAGCGACAAAAGAGACTTAAGGAACTGGAGCTTAAAGAAAAGCTTGAAAACATTATACCTATTCTTGAGAACGGATTTATTTATTCCCTCATAGTCTTTGATGATAATAAGAAAGAACTTCAGGATTATATGAAGATACTGGAGATATCGGAACCCGGTGGATATGTTATGTCTATTGAGTTTGGGGAAAGGGATGATTCGGGTAATATTGGGAATAAAATTGGTTTCAGCGTTAGAGGGGAAACTTTATATCCGCATGTCAGAAATATAATCAAATCATGTTGCAAGTGTATCATGGGTCCTATGATATTAAATCGAATTGTGATATTTGTACCTTCAATAATAAAAAGCGATGAGTATGAGCAACGGGTTGAGATAATTTCCACTGCCGAGCATATATATGAAAAGCTTCAAAAGAAGATAGGCAGTGACTTTTGCATAGGAATTGGGAGATGTTACAAAGGCATTGAGAATCTTGTGAAATCATATGAAGAATCGGTAAAGTCCATAAGATTTGCAGGGGGGAAGGGTATAGTTCATATTACCGATGTAATGGTTGAATCCAAGGTAGGCAAGCCCTATCCCAAATCTATTGAAAAATCTTTTCTTGCTAAAGCTTCCCTGGGCGATACGGAAGCATGTATTCGACTGTTTAATACTTTATTTGATTGGATAGTCATGGAATACGGAGGTTCATTATCAGAAGTCAGAGGAAATGTATTGGAGTTGATGGTGCTTCTCCATAGGCATATATGGGATTGTGGTGTTGAAGATGACGGATATCCCAAGAAACAGGATTATATCGATGAATTATTATCCATACAGGACATAAATACTATGAAAAAATGGTGCAAAGAAAGAATTCATTATCTGACCCGGGCCATCAGCGGATTAAAAGAAAAAAGAATCAGTAATGCGGTTTTAAGGGCAAAGGAATATATTGACAAGAATTTCCACCTGGATATTACGTTGGAAGATGTTTCTAAAGATATTTGCATCAGTCCTCACTATTTAAGCCGATTGTTCAAAGAGGAAATGGGTGAAAACTTTATTGATTATCTTACAAATGTAAGAATAAATAAAGCAAAGGAATACCTTAAAGAAGGTCTGTTTAGCGTTAAGGAAATATGCTATGAAGTAGGATACGGAGATCCAAGCTATTTTTGCAGGATATTTAAGAAAGTGGTTGGTACTACTCCTACAGAGTATAAGGAGTTGTCATATCTCCTGTCTTTAAATTAAACCTTCGGATTTGGTACTACTCCTACAGAGTATAAGGAGTTGCAGGATAATAAACGTTAGAAGGGGGGTGATAGAGGTCATGGGGAAAAATTATAGGATTGTTTTCGTATATTTGCTTTTATTTGCAATCCTTTATTGTATGAACAGTTGTAAACCTAGGGGCAATGTGGATAGTTATAATGTAAGAGGCAAGATAAAAATTGGTTTTTCAATGGGTACAATTCAGGAAGACAGATGGCAAAGGGATCGGGACATTTTTGTAGCAAGGGCAAAAGAGTTAGGTGCTGACGTGATTGTTCAAAATGCTAATGAAGATAACGAGGAACAATTCAATCAGGTAAAATATCTTGTTGATCAGGGGATAGATGTCCTGGTTATTGTTCCTCATGATGCCAACAAAGCTCAAGCTGCTGTGCAGTATGCAAAAAGGGCCGGAAAAAAAGTAATAGCTTACGATAGGCTTGTTTTAAATGCGGATTTGGACCTTTACATATCCTTTGATAATGTTCGGGTTGGAGAATTGATGGCTGAATACTTGGTGCGGGATTTTCCAAGGGGAAATTATATCATTGTAAATGGATCGGAAACAGATTATAACAGTTATATGTTCAATGAAGGTTATTATAATGTTCTGCAAGACTATATTGATAATGGGAAAATAAAAATAATTGACGAGGTTTGGGCAAATAACTGGATGCATGAATATGCCTTCCTTTGCGTGGAACGAAATCTCCTGGAAGGCAAACATATTGATGCTGTTATAGCTGCCAATGATAATTTGGCAACAGCGGCTATTGAAGCGCTTGCCGAGAGGCGACTGGCGGGGAAGGTAGGTGTGGTGGGGCATGATGCTGATATTATCGGTTGTCAAAGGGTAGTAGAGGGTACGCAGCTAATGACAGTTTATAAGCCAATAAACCAGACAGCAAAGGCAGCAGCGGAAGCTGCGGTTAGTTTGGTTAAAGGAGAAAAAGTAGAAGTGAATAATCAGATTTATAATGGTAAAAACATGGTGCCTTATTATATGGTTCAACCCATTCCCATAACAAAGCATAATATAAACGAGATGATCATAAAAGGGGGATTTCATAGGGTTGAGGATGTATACCGAAATGTTCCGAAGGAACAATGGCCCAATTATTCCAATGATTAAAAATTATTAAAACCTCTTCAGTCGGATGATTATGAGACATGCTCCCGTCACTTAAAAAAGTGGGGGCTTTTTTATTTTGATGATAATATGGGTATTGTCTAGTTTACATGTCAATAATGTACTAGCATATTTTAGTAAAATAAAGGATGTGTTAAATATGTACAGGTATTCGTAAGATATACTAATTAAAGTAGCATTTCTGGGTGATAAAATATTAAATATAGCGAAGCTTTGAAACTTTTGCGTTATGGCTTTGCCGGAACGAATAGTTGATGGGTACCTATGATGACACCACAAAATGCAAGTGGGAATTTGAAAATACGGAGGTAAAGTTCATGTTACAGTTTAAAAGAAACTCAAAAATATATAAGATAAGTCCCTACATTTTAATAGCTTTATTGCTAGTTTCGGTACTCTGTGCTTGTGGTTCCAATAGCAAGAAAGCAGATTCTGCAGCTGACGAAGGATTAGAAAATGTATCTATAAATGATACTTCAGGTACAAATAATGACTCTTCAGGTACAAACACTGTAGAAGATAAGATTTCCGATAATACAGGGGAGATAAATCAGCAAGATAAAACAACGGCCAAGGATACTTTAACTGCAGATAAAGATACTGGAATAGATAAAAGCTCAGGAAATAAGTCTTCGGGAAATAAGTCTTCCGATAGTACAAAAGAAGTAGCGCAAAAAAAGTCAACGGAAACGATCGTATTAAGTGAGTCCGATAAAAATCAAAAAGAATCCGATAATTCGAAGAAGAGTGTATCCAGTAGTAAGTCTTCTGCTTCCCAAACAACGGTGACAACAAAAAATGATAGCAAAGCTGAGGGGAAAAATATTCCGGTTTCCGGTTCTAAAAAAGATTCTTCTTTTACGGTATCCGGAGGTTACAATGCGGTATGTACTTATGGTTATGACTTTTTGGCAGTGGGGACCGGCGGCAGGATAAGCCGAATTTTTAGGGACAAATCCATTGTTAATTTGCATTCCGGCACAAATGCTGATCTTTATGGGATTGCATCTTCAGACGGCATTATAGTAGTTGTGGGTGACAATGGTACTATATTGGTTTCAAGGGACGGAGACAATTTTAATATTAAAAACAGTGGTGTAAAAGCACGGCTTTATGGGATAACCGTGTTTCAAGGTACATTTTTTGCAGCAGGAGAAGGTGGAATAATCCTGTCTTCTTCTGATGGTGAAGAGTGGATTTTGCAACAAACTGAGACCAATAACGATATTATTTCTATTTCTGCAACTGACAAGATGTGCATGGCTGTTACGAGAGAAACCCAGATTCTTATGTCCACCAATGGAGGGACATGGAAGATACTGGATTACAATAAGTATTATGAAGGTTATGACGATCCTTACTGGTTTCACAGCATAGATGCCTGCGGCAATGTGTTTTTCTTATCCGGTGAATACAAGGAACATCCGGGTGTTCCGGTTATAATGTCCAGCGATACCGGTGAGATATGGATGCCGCATGTTTTGAACAGGGTTAACGGGGACCTGTTGGACTATGTACTTCCCATTACAATAAACATGATTGGATTGAATGGAGACCAGCTTCTTGCCGCGTGTGATGATGGAAAGCTCCTCACCATTACTGAGTGCATAAAATGCAACAAGCTGGAACAGTTGACAGAATACGACATAAAGGGCATGGCTTTTTCAGGTGACTTTATAGCCTTGGTGGGCGAAGGCTTTTGGTTTGACGTGCAGGAAAGCAGTGCGCTCTGACAGTACAAGATTTCACCTGAACAGGCAAAAAAGGATTTGGAAAAGGGTGCTTTTATTATAGACGTGCGAACCCCAAGCGAATACGAGGAACTGCACATAAAAGGCAGCATCAACATACCGGTCGACCAGATAAAGGATAGGCTTGTTGAGGTGGTTCAAAACTATGGTGCAAAAATAATATTTTATTGTTCAAAAGGGGTGAGATCCCAGACAGCCCTGGAAGAAGCGCTGGAATTAGGATTTGAAAATGTATACAACCTTAGAAGCATTAATGACTGGCCCTATGAAAAGGTATCCGGTAAAGAATGAGTGAAGACCTGCCGGACTATCGGTGGTCTGGATTACATAAATTACATATAACTAATATAATATAAATTTAAAGGAGGATAGGTCAATGAGAAAAGGTAAACGTATTTTATCAATGGTACTTATCTTCAGCCTATGCATAAGCCTGTTTGGTGTTTTACCTGTGCAGGTGGCTGCTGAGGAAGATGGGGAAGAGATACCCATTTACATGGACACTTCATATTCCTTTATAGAAAGAGCTGCAGACCTTGTAGCACGTATGACATTGGCCGAAAAGGCCTCTCAGCTCAACACCAGTGCACCTGCAATACCGCGCTTAGGTATAAAGGCAAATAACTGGTGGCAGGAAGCACTGCACGGTGCGGCTTGGACACGGGCTGTTTCGTTCCCTTCAAGCCTCAGTATGTCTCTGACGTGGGATCCTCAACTTCTTTTTGAAACGGCTTCCATTATTGGCGATGAGTGCCGTGCTTATAACACTACAAGTGGTCGTCCTTTAAGCAATTTCTGTCCGACCATAAATATTCAAAGAGACCCAAGATGGGGACGTAATGATGAAGGTTATGGAGAAGACCCGTATCTTGTAGCTGTTCTTGGCGCACAGTATGTTAACGGTATTCAGGGTAACCTTGATACAGAAAACGTTACCAGTCCTTCGGGTGAAAAATATCTCAAGACCATAGCTACCCTGAAACACTATGCCGCAAACAATAGCGAACAAAACCGCTACACCGGTTCGTCGGATGTGTCGGACAGGTCTCTTCGTGAATACTACACATACGCGTTCCGTTATATTACTGAAAATGCAAACCCGGAATCCGTCATGAGTGCATATAACAGGGTTAATGGCGTACCCTGCGCAGCTAATACGTATCTCCTGGACACCCTGTTGAGAAAGAGTTGGAATTTTGGCGGTTATGTTGTTTCAGACTGTGAAGGTATTAGCTGGATGCGTAATGGACATAATTGGATTCCGTCAAACCCGCCGGGTGTATATACTCAGAGAGTAACCATGCCACAGGCTACGGCCTTTGCATTAATGGCCGGTAACGACCTTGCATGTAACTGGACACAGAGTGGTAGCTACGGTGGGGATTTCAGCAATAACCTTGCCGCAGCAATTGACCAAAAGATACTTACAGATAATGGAATTATGACAGAGGACATAGCTGACCGTGCCCTGGTGCGCTTGTTTACAGCACGCATGAAAACGGGCGAGTTTGACCCAAAAACTTTTGAATACAGCAAGTACACTGTGGCCACCCATGTTGAATCAGCCTATAACGTTGCAAAATCCCTGGAAAGTTCACGAAATGCAATTGTTTTGCTGAAAAATGATGATAATACGCTTCCGATTGATTTAGAAAAGGTAAAATCAATAGTTGTACTCGGTAAGTTCCTTGATAGATGTGAGTTGGGTGACAGCAACTATGCCGGTTCCCCGACAACGAGAGTTAGCTTTAGGCAAGGGCTTACTAATGCTCTCAAGGCCAAGGGCTTTGATACGGAAAATAACTTGAAGTTTATCAATACTTCCGGCCGTAAGGTTGAAGGATATATCTTTAACATCAGGGGATTCACTATTAACGGAAAGTCATACAATGCAATTGATGCAACTACTTTAAACGGCTGCCGAAAAGAAACCAATAATATAGGGTATATTAACGACGGCGCTTATGCTATATTTGAAAATGTTGACGTTGGCTCAGAAGTTGTAAGCTTTACTGCCGATGTAGCTACCAATGGTACGAATATATCGTTCAAGCCTGTTGTGGAAGTACGTCTGGACGGTCCGGACGGTAAGCTTTTGGCTAAAGCAGTATGTCAGCCTACCAGCGGTTGGCAAGTATACACAACAAACCAGGGTACAGTTACAGGCGAATTGATTCATGATGGTGGTACCCGTACTATCTGCCTGGTATTTACGACCGACCAGTCCACAGGACCGGAATGGGATATGGAAGCTATTAAAAATGCCGACCTGGCTATTTATCTTGCCGGTACAGGAAAAACCAGTGAACTTGAGGTAGCCGGCGAGAATAGAGATAGAGCCAACATGAACTTCCCTGCAAATCAGGTATCTGAAATCAAGCAAGTAATTCAGGCTAATCCGAATACGGTAGTGGCTATACAGGCAGTCGGTACCATGAACATTAGCGACTTTGTGAATGATGCCAAGGCAATATTGTTTACCTGTTATAACGGGCAGTTCCAAGGTCAGGCCATGGCAGAAGTTCTGCTTGGGGACCATAATGCAAACGGACGTCTGTCATTTACCTGGTATGCCGATGAATCACAGCTTCCCAATGTTCTTGATTACGACATTTATCCTTCAGAGACAAAATATGGTCGCACATACCAGTACTTCAAGGGTGATATTCTTTATCCCTTTGGTTATGGTTTGAGCTATACAACCTTTGAATATTCTAACTTTAGAATTAACAAAAAAGAACTTGATGCCAACGATGAGTTCGAGGTAAGTGTGGACGTTAAAAACACCGGTAGTGTTAAGGGTAAAGAGGTTGTCCAGCTGTATGTAACCACTCCTGACGCTCCTGCTGAACTGATGCGTCCAATTAAGAGGCTGCGTGCTTTCAAGAATATTGAGCTTGAACCCGGTGAAACAAAGACAGTGACCTTGACCGTAAAGGTTCCTGATTTGGCATTCTTTAATGAAGAATTAGGAAGATATGTGGTGGACAACGGCCGTTACGGTGTTCAGATTAGCAGATCCAGTGCGGATAAAGACATTCAATTCCAGGAATTCATTAATGTTACAGGTACATTAAAGCATGAATTGAATGTGGTTACAGCCATTGCAACCCAGGAGGGCGATGAGGAAAAGGATATTCCTGAACGGGTATTATTTGGAAAGAATAAGGTTGTCATCCCGAAAGTCTGTGTGGCTATGAATGATGAAACCCTTTATGGCCACGTCAAGAAGGGTGACTTCAGACCATTCCCCGAAGGAATGACCATACAATACAGCAGTAACCGTCCGGAAATTGTTTCCGTGGATGAAAATGGTGTGATTCGTACCAATGATAAGGGCGGTGTAGCAACCATTACGGCTACTGTTACTTATAATGGAGTCAGCAAGTCGGATGATTTTGTTGTTTATGTTTACGATCCTGTAACGGTAAATCCAATTGAAGATAAACTAACCGGTGAAGAAGTAACGATATCAGGTAGCAGCTTACTTCCGGAAATAACTATAACAGTAACCGACCCGGACGGAACAGTAATATATTCAGAATCAGTGAGTGATGCAAACTACAGTAAGACCTTTAAGCTTGCTAATGATGCAAAAGAAGGTGTATACACGGTAGTAGTAGGCAATGGCGAAGTTTCAGCAACAACGACCTTCAATGTAACCAAGAATCCTAATATTGGTGAATATATCATAAATACAACGTTCTCAATGGACAGCCTTAGAGGCAATGAGCTGATAAAAGCAAATGTAAATGTTAAGAATATTGGTACATTCGAAAACTCGGTACTTGTTATAGTAACCCTTTATGATGGAAATAATAGGATGGTTAATTTATCCTATATTTCAAAGGTCATAATACCGGGCAAAGAAGAAACGCTGACAGCGGGATTTAAGTTGCCTGTGGATATTACAGGACATACTGTGAGTGCGTTTGTATGGGATGGAGAGGACTTGTCCAGTACAACCATGCAGCCGCTGTCAAATGTTACATCCTTAAGTGCCTATGGATTAGCAGAATAATCAGTATGTATAAGTGGTCGTCAAGTTCTGACGACCACTTGTTTATACCTATGTGCACATTTTTAAATACAAGTATACATTTTGGTATATGTTAAGTGAAGTACAAGTGTTGACTTTTTTATATATCAATAATACACTAGAAAAATTTAATTTGAAACAAGGATGTGTTAAATATGTACAGAGAATCACAATATTCGCTAGTGAGAAGTAGCACGCCTTGATGATAAAATGTTACTATCGGTTAACACCGAGAAAAAATATCAAGGAGGAATTAAGATGAAAAGAAAATCAAGAATTATTGCAATGTTATTGAC
Source organism: Clostridiaceae bacterium (assembly GCA_012735465.1). Taxonomy (GTDB): domain Bacteria; phylum Bacillota; class Clostridia; order SK-Y3; family SK-Y3; genus JAAYHJ01. The sequence goes on along the minus strand of JAAYHJ010000020.1, from coordinate 17,376 downwards.
ACTCTTACTTACGGTAACATTATTTGCCGGATGTACGAAACAACAGGAGCCCACAGGAACTAATCAACCACCTCAGACTCCGGCAGGAGAAGAAACAAAAACACCAGAACCATCAAAACCTGCAGAAGAAAAGAAAATAAAGATTGGTCTTTCACTGGCTACGTTACAGGAAGAAAGATGGGTAAGAGATAAAGAAGTAATGGAAGCATTGTGTAAAGAAAAGGGAGCTGAACTGGCAGTACAGGTTGCAGACCTTGACGCTGCAAAACAGAATTCTCAATGTGAAAACTTGATTTCTCAAGGTGTTGACGTATTAATCGTTGTTGCTCAGGACGGAGAAGCAGCTGCACCTATTGTTGAAAAGGCACATGCTGCAGGAATAAAGGTTTTAGCTTACGACAGAATGATTATGAATTCAGATGTAGACCTTTACTTATCCTTTGACAATGTAAAGGTAGGAGAACTCCAGGGTAAGTGGCTGACAGATAACTTAGACAAGGGTAACATCGTATGGCTCGCCGGTTCTCCGACAGACAACAATGCTAAACTGTTCAAACAAGGTAACGCAAAATACTTGCAACCCAAGATAGATTCCGGTGACTACAAGGTCGTTATGGAACAGGACGTTGTAGACTGGAAGCCTGACAATGCATTGAAGTTGATGGAAAATGCATTGACAGCTAATAACAACAACATACAGGGCGTTTTGGCACCCAATGACGGAACAGCAGGTGCATGTATCCAGGCATTAGCAGCTCAGGGATTGGCAGGAAAAGTTCCGGTTACCGGACAAGATGCTGAGCTTGCTGCAGCTAAGAGAATCGCAGAAGGTACTCAGGGAATGACGGTATTTAAAGATACGAGAGAACTTGGTAAAGCAGCTATAGAAGCAGCAATTAAGATTGCAAAGGGTGAAGATCCTGGAGCAAATAACACTGTAAATAACAACAAGATTGATGTTCCTTCCATACTGTTGACTCCTGTTGCTATTGACAAGAATAACTTGGATAAAGAGCTGATTGAAAGCGGATATTTGAAGAGAGAAGATGTATACGGTAACTAAGTTATGTATTATACAGTAAATAAGTAATGTATACGGTAACTAAGGACGTTTTTACAGACCCTAAAGCATAAGAATAGCACAATATTGCTATTAATTGTTCTAGGGCCTGTAAAGGCATATATACTTAAATAATACCCAAGCCTTTAAAAAAATTTTACTACTGTGTTATCTACCACAAAGAATGTTAAAGGAGGTAAAAACATGTTTAGGAAAATCCTGTCAATAACATTAGTTATTTGCCTTTGCTTGAGTGTTTTTGCTGTTATGCCGGTGCAGGCTGCTTCAAAGCCAAGAAGCTCAAACTTTATGACCGGCGTTATAGACCCATTTTGGAAAATAGTAAACGAAAATCCTGCAACATATTCTGTAGAAGCTGGATTAGGTTTACGTTTACCCACTCAGGTATATGATATTTATGAATCAGGAAGCGGTTGGGAAAACATATTCATTCAAGAGGCAGAAGGTGACTGGGAAGTAATATCAAAGGTTTACTATCCGGTAATACCATCTGCAAACTACCAGCAACAAGCATTGCTCGTATGGCAAGACGCAGATAATTATATAAAGATTGACGTCGAATACACCACCTGGAATGGTCCCATTAAGGCCCAAATGATTTATGAATCGGGCGGTACTGTTACAAATGTGTATTCAGAGGTTGTAGAGGTACCATCAGGTGCGACGTCTCTGACGGTGTATTACAAGTATGTGCGCCAAGGAAACACCTATACCGGTTATTACTCACTGGACGGACAACAATTTAGACAATTAGGAACTGTTACTCTTGCTTTGCAAAACGTGCATATCGGAGTAACGGCTACCAAGAACACGTCGCTGGACGAGTCACCGATGATCGATACCTATTGTCAATACATACAAGTAATTACCGATGAACCATATCCATTTACAATTGAAGCTGATGCACTGGAAGCAACCGTTGGTGGTATTAAGGCCTCTGCAAGAGTTATTCCCACAGAAGGTGTACCCACCCATGATGGTAATGAAGTTGTATTATTCCAGCTGATGAAGGGAGATACGCCAATCGGTATTATGGCAACGGAGTGGGACATAACAGAAGGAGAAAAATTTACTGCATTCTTCAATGTGGATCCTTCTGATGATTCCTATGTAGTAAATGTATTTGTACTGGATTCATTTAGTGATTTGACATATGCACCGGTACCGCTTGCAGAGAAAGTAACTATAAAATAATTAAAATAATATAACTAATTAAATTAAACAAAAGTAAAAAAGTGAATAAAAAGATGAGGTAATGATGGGTATACTTTAACCACCATTACCTTTCATCTCCTTCCTTGTTCCCTGAGGACCGAGAACAATTTGCTTATAACTTTACCGTATAAAGGAGGAGTAATAATGAGAAAGAAACTAGCAGCTATCTGCTTAGTTGTTACAATGTTGACGGCGCTCTTTATACAGCCGGTGGTATTTGCTGACTTTCAACCCGAGCTCCCTTCTCTTTATAAGACTTTTAGAAACTACTTTAAGTTTGGAATATTCCATAGCATGAATACCTATACCGGAACCGGAGTTGGGAACCAGATAGCTAAACACCATTATAATAGCTGGGCTCCATCGAACGAATTTAAACCCCAGTATCTGTTTAATGCCAACGCTTCGGCCCAGGCATACAATGCTGCTGTAAATGCCACCTATGATTCACCTGAAGAAAGAGAAGCAGCAATTGACAAGGCCAACAGGACGGTTGTACTTTCAGATACAACATCTCAGGAAAACTTTTTAAGAACTGTAAGGGCACTCAATGAAACCAGGGCTCCTGAAGATCAGGTTAAAGTTAAGTGCCATACCTTGCTCTGGCATAACATGACCCCTGAAGAATTTTTCCGTGACGGATTCTCAAGATCCAATGGCTGGGCAAGCCCCGATGTTATGTTGGATAGAATAGATTCATATATTAAACAAGTATTTGAAAGATTTGCTCCTTATAAGGATGTAATTTATGCATGGGATGTGGTTAATGAGGCGGTTGACTGCTTCACCGGATACATCCGCAATGAAAGTGATTATCAGCTCAGCAATTGGGGCCGAATCTTTAAGAGACCGGATTTGACGGGGGATGAAAGGCTCCTGGCAGAAAGCGTATATATCAGACAGGCATTTGAGTCAGCTTCAAAGTATAACAAACAGTATGACCTTAATTGGATACTTGTTTACAATGATTTCCATGATGCAGATAAGCCTTATGAACCAAAGGTTACTGCTACCATCACAATGCTCAGGCCCATCTATGAAAAGATGAAGGAAGACGGCACAACCTTTGCTATTGGTATGCAAAACAGAAATGCAACATCCCTTGATCTTGAGGTGTTTAAGGACACATACAACAGGTTTGCTGAAATCTGCGACTTAATCCAGATGACTGAATCGGATGTACGCTGCGACCTGGTGCCCAATCAAAATTACGATCCAAAGGCATTGCCATATTACTTAGATAACGGTTCTAAGAACCCGGAATGGACATGGGAGAACTGGCAACGTACTCCTGAAGCCCATGTGGCTTTGGTAGCTGATGGATGGCAGGCATCCTGGGCAAACAAGGAAGAATACCAAAGAGCACAGGCTGACTGGATGGCAGATCAGTTTGATTTCATGTTGGAAAACAGCGTTGGAAATGGCGGTAAAATTGAGACCCTTGCCTATGATGGTTTGAATGATTCTCAAACATTTAATTCAAATAAAGGTGCACATTTCTTTATGGCAGCTGACAGTGCCGGAAATACAAACTATACTGCAAAAATGTCCTACTATGCTATGATAGGAAGTGCAGCTCGTTTTGAACTGAAGAAGGCCTTGGAAAATGTTCCTGAGGAGTCCGAAAAGGATAAGTACACATCCGACAGCTGGGATAGGCTGGCCCAGGCTGTGGAAGCAGCTAATGATATATTAGAGGTAAGAATTTATGATTTGAATGGCGTAAACAATGTAATTGAGGCAAAGGAAGAATTGCTGGATGCCCTTGAGGACCTGACGGATAATGAAGTGGCATTGAGTGAAATTAAAATAAATGATCAGGTACTGGAAGGATTCAGCCCGGGAATCCATGAATATAATGTAACAGTCTCGGTAGGTACATTGCCGCAGGTTAGCGCAACGGCTGCTGATCCCAATGCAACGGTTACAATAACACAGGCTACAGCAGTTCCCGGTAGTGCCGTTATTACCGTTAAATCAGGTGACGGTAGCAAACAGGTTGTATATACTATATACTTTGATATCGCTTCAACGTTAAACAGTTTGAATATTGATGGTAGATTGATAAGCGGATTTGATCCGAATGTTTTCACCTATGATGTTGTGGTTCCTTATGGTTCAGTGCCCAATGTAACGGCTGTTGCTAAAGACCCGGGTGCTACTGTGGAAATAACCCAGGCAACGGAAGTGCCAGGCCAGGCAAAGGTTGTGGTTACAGCAGGAACCGAAGTATCAACCTATACGATAAACTTTAAGGTGGACACGAAGCTGAAGGCACTTAAAGTCAATGGATTGCTGCTGGAAGGATTCAGTCCGGATACTTATAACTATAGGGCAGTTGTTCCGGAAGGAATGACAATGATACCTCAGGTATCCGTATTGTTAAATGATCCCAATATACCAGTTACCATTACTCAGGCGGATGGAGTACCGGGAGAAGCAACCGTAGAAGTTGGAAAAGATGATTGGAAAGCAGTATATACTGTAAAATTCCTGAAGTATGCAAATGGAAATGATGAATTTGATAAGCCAACACTGGATACCTCCCTTTGGTCCTGGATTAATGAAGATCCTTCATTATGGAGCCTTACTGCAAATCCTGGTTATATGACATTAAGCTCAAGACAGGGAGACCTCTATCAAGCATCCACCGATGCAAAGAATATACTGCTTCAGGATGCACCGGGAGACTGGACTATAGAAACCAAGCTGACATGTACAACAAGACCAGATGCAGCATATGAACAGGGCGGTATTATTGTATTCCAGGATATGGACAATTATATGAAGCTGGATTGGGAAGCACAAAGTAGTACCAGAACCATTATTCAAGTGTTGAGAGAAGTAAATGGTTCTCCTTCAGCAACAAGTATTACTGCTAATGACATTGTAGGCCCAGACAATACCGTTTGGTTCAGAATAGTTAAGAACGGCAATGTATATTCTGCATACTACTCGGTTGACGGAGAAAACTTTACACAAGTAGGAACGGATTATACTTTGAATTTCCAAAATGTCAAGGTAGGAATATATGCTAACAACGGTTCCGGAACCAGTGAAGATATGGATGTGATGTTTGATTACTTCCACAGCACTGCCAAGTTGGGAGTAATGCTGCCTAAAGCATTACCGCCTGTTAGCATAGATCCAATTGAAGAAAAGAAACCTGGTGAAAAAGTAACAATATCAGGAATTAACTCCATCGGAGAAGTAAGCATACAAGTAATAGCTCCCGACAATACATTGTTGTATTTTGATGTAGTTAAAGGGCTTGAATATAGCAGTACCTTTGCGCTGCCAGAAAATGCAAAAGAAGGTACCTATACAGTTATTGTAGGTAAGGGTTCCACCATAGCAACGACAACCTTCGAGGTTGTTAAGACGGGTACCTATATTGTAACTACGACCTTTACACCTGACAAGATGATTCCTTATGCGTCAATTACAGCTAATGTTACTGTTCAGAATGTCGATGCAGCCAACGAACCTGTACTTGCTATAGTTGCCCTCTATGATGCAAATAACAGAATGGTCAATGTAGCTTACATCTCCAAGGTAATTGCCAAAGGCGAAACCGAAACACTCAAGGCAGGATTCAAGATGCCAGCAGATATAGCAGGACACGTATTAAAGGTTTATGTATGGGATGGAGAGGACTTAGAATCATCCGCTATGAATCCGTTGTCCAATGTTGTATCACTATATCCTGGATTTGATATCGATATATAATATCCTGTTAAACCTGTTTCGAATCTTTGTTTACATGGGTTAAAACATTCCCATAAAAAAAGAGTCGATTTATCGACTCTTTTTTTATGGACATACGTGTATTTTAATAGTCGAAAATACTATATTATTGACTTTTTTGTACATCAAAATTATACTAGCGTGCTTGTTAGGAAGTACGGAAGTGTTAAATATGGACAAATATTCATAATCTACTCTAGTGAGAATTAATGTTCCTTGATGGTAAAATAATATTGTTATTAATTTTACGGTTATAAATTTATGAAGTAAAAAAGTCAAGGAGGTAAGAAATGAATTAAGAATGGGTGCAATACATATAACATCCTGGTTGGGGAACCAGTTGACGAATGATAGATATTTGCTAAAAAAATAAAAGAAAGCTTTAGAGGTCGTACTTTAAAGCTTTTAAGGGCGGGGTGCTATGAGTGAGTGACTACATTTTAGAAATGAAAAATATTACAAAAGAATTTCCAGGCGTCAAAGCATTGGATAATGTAACATTTAAGGTTAAAAGAGGCGAAATTCATGCCTTATGCGGTGAAAACGGGGCAGGAAAATCCACATTAATGAAAGTTTTAAGTGGTGTATACCCGGCAGGTACATATAGTGGAGAGATTTATATTAATGGAAAGCTTCAAACCTTTTATGGCATTAAGGACAGCGAAAGAGCAGGAGTAGCAATAATTTACCAGGAACTTGCACTGGTTAAGCAGATGAGTGTTGCCGAAAACATATTTCTTGGAAATGAATTTGCAAAAAATAATTTTATCAACTGGGAAAAGACGTATTCAGAGGCGGAGAAGATATTAAAAGAAGTACGTCTTGATGTCAATCCTGCGACGAAGATCGTAAACTTGGGAGTTGGACAGCAACAGCTTGTTGAAATAGCAAAAGCTATTTCAAAAAGGGCAGAATTGTTGATATTGGATGAACCGTCATCGTCTCTGACTGAGGCGGAAACGGAGAATTTATTCCAAATATTAAGAGAATTAAAAGCCAAGGGAGTTACATGTATTTACATATCTCATAAGCTGGAAGAAGTATTTGAGATTGCCGACAGTATTACTATCCTACGGGACGGTAAGACAATAAGCACAGATGACAAGAATGACATAAATGAAGACATAGTAATTACCCGAATGGTAGGTAGGGAGCTGACGCAAAGGTTCCCTAAAAAGACTAATAAGCCGGGTGATGTAATTCTTCGGGTGAAAAACTGGACGGTCTACAATCCGGAAATTCCGGATAAAAAGCTCATAGACAGTGTTAGCTTTAATGTCAGAAAAGGTGAAATATTAGGTGTTGCAGGGCTAATGGGTGCCGGAAGAACAGAGTTGTTCATGAGCATATTTGGCAGTTATGGAGTGAATGTAAGCGGAGATATTGTTTTGGAAGGTAAACCCATAACCATTAAGGAACCAAAGGATGCCATAAAATATGGTATCAGTTATTTATCGGAAGATAGAAAACGGTATGGATTGGTTTTGAAACAGGACGTTAAAAACAATGTAACGCTGGCCAGCTTGGACAGGGTTTCAAAATCAGGTTTCGTCAACGACAATGAAGTAATCAGGCATACCAACCATTATGTTTCCAGCCTTAGGATAAAAACTCCTTCAGTTGAGCAGAAAGTGGTTAATTTAAGTGGTGGAAATCAACAGAAGGTTGTTATGGCAAAATGGTTAATGACTAAACCAAAGATCCTAATTCTTGATGAACCTACCAGGGGTATAGATGTAGGAGCAAAATATGAGATTTATTGTATTATGAATGATCTAGCCGCAGAAGGGGTAGGTATTATCATGATATCTTCTGAGCTACCGGAGATATTAGGTATGAGCGATAGGATTATTATAATGAATAGAGGAAGAATAACCGGAGAAATTTCCTCTAGGGAAGCAACACAGGAAAAAATAATGCAATATGCAACTGGAGGCAGATAATATGGAAAAGAATGTTAATTTGAACACCAATGTTAAGATAGCTAGTACATCATCTTTAAAGGATATATTAAGAAATACTATTAGGAATAACATAAGACAATATACTATGGTTATTGCATTACTGGGAATATGGATAATTTTCCAGTTTTTAACCAAGGGTATATTTATATCTCCCAGGAACCTCTCGAATCTCTTTCTTCAGAGTGCTAGTATTGCAATATTGGCATGTGGTATGGTATTAGTTCTTGTGGCAGGACATATAGACTTATCAGTTGGTTCAGTCGTAGGTTTTACAGGGGCAATTTGTGCGGTGCTTATGACAAAGCATCATTTTGGTACCATACCTACGATATTAATTGCCCTTGGAGTGGGTATATTAATAGGTATATGGCAGGGCTTCTGGGTTGCATACAGGCAGGTTCCTGCATTCATTGTTACACTGGCCGGTCTTTTAATGTACCGCGGAGGAGTTTTGGGTGTAACAGGAGGAAAAACTGTTTCACCTATGAACGATAGCTTTAAGGCAATTGGTCAGGGCTATCTTCCAAAACTGACTAATCTTCCTTTCCATGATACAACTGCATTGATTGGTTTAATCTTTATGATAGCTTACGTTATCTTTGAAATAAATAAAAGGAAGTCAAGAATTAAATACGGATTTGAAGTATTGCCTATGAATTTACAGATTGCCAAGATAATTGGCGGGCTGATTGTAATTGGCTTAGTTATGTCAATCATGATAACCTATATGGGTATACCTTATGCAGTACTCTTATTAATGGCTATTATCATAATATTTACAGTGATTGCTGAAAAAACGACATTTGGAAGATATGTTTATGCTATTGGAGGAAACAAAGAAGCAGCAAGGTTGTCAGGTATTAATATCAGAAGAGTAAATATGTTGGTATTCATACTCATGTCAGTATTGGCAACAGTTGCCGGTATTGTATATACTGCAAGATTAAATGCTGCCACAGGATCAGCAGGTGCGAACATGGAGTTGGATGCAATTGCATCAGCCGTTATTGGTGGAACAAGTACCCTGGGTGGAGAAGGTACTATTGTAGGATGTATTATTGGTGCCTTGGTTATGGCAAGCCTGGATAATGGAATGAGCCTGATGAACCTGGGTGTTACATGGCAGTACATAGTAAAAGGTCTCATATTGCTTCTTGCAGTTTGGGTAGATATTGCAACGAGGAAAACTGCAACTTGATAGGTAACTATTAAATACATATGAGCAGGATAGATAAGAGCAGGGAGGATAATTATTCCCATCCTCCAGCTCGAATCTATTTTTTTCTAATTTTCTTTTTTATTTTTTGAATTCTTTGTAATGTATTTAAATATATGTTTAATATATACTCAAGGGGGTTGGGTGTCTGAATAATTATAAGCCATGTGAATTTGCTGAAATGATTGGTGTATCGGTAAAAACACTCCAACGTTGGGACAGAAAAGGTATATTAAAAGCATTTCGCACTCCAACTAACAGGCGTTATTATACTCATAAGCAGTACGTGGATTACATGAATAATAGTAATCCCAAACGCGGTAAAACAATAATTTACGCCAGGGTTTCAAGTTCAAGCTCAAAAGAAGACCTGATTAATCAAATAGGATTCTTGAAGCAATATGCTAGCTCAAGAGGAATGGTAGTTGATGAGGTAGTTGAGGATATAGGCAGTGGGTTAAATTATAACCGTAAAAACTGGAATAAACTTATAGAAGATTGCTTGTCAGGTGTAGTTAAAACAATTCTTGTTACACATAAGGACAGATTTGTTCGTTTTGGTTTTGATTGGTTTGAGAAGTTTTTGAAATCCAATGGAGTTGAAATCATTGCTGTAAATAATGAAGACCTGTCGCCAGAAGAAGAATTGATAAATGATCTAATATCAATAATCTATGTTTTTTCTTGCAGGATTTGCGGTCTTAGAAAGTATAAAAAACAAATAAAAGAAGATAATGAAATTGCTAAAGAGTTACAAAAAAGAAAGATGAAGCATGATGGAGCGGTATCGTAAAATAATAGGACAAAGGTATCATTGTTCTGTTGTGTATGTTTTTTAAGAGTCGGAATTTTCCGGCTCTTTTTTGTGTATAGTAATTTTTATATATCTTAGCAAAAATGTCCTAATCAAATACTGCAAGTGTAAATAGAATACGTAGACAAATGACAAGTAAAGTAAAAAATGTGCATGGTAATAGAGGTGTATTTATCCTATAATTAATAAAAGAGTTAAAGAAAAGCCTTAGATATTTATTAAAGGTGTGAAAAAGATGGCTTTCGGGGTGTTTTTAATATGTGGAAAGTACTTATTGTTGATGATGAACCCATTATTAGAAAGAGCCTAAGGAGACTTATGAATTGGCACCAATATGACATGGAAGTGGTAGGAGAGGCCGGGAATGGAAGAGAAGCTCTGGAGATAGTAGAAGAACTACAACCCAATGTGGTGCTGGTAGATATATGCATGCCAATAATGGATGGCTTCCAGCTAATAGAAAAGCTTAATGGCATACTGGACAACTGGCTTGCGATAGTGATTAGCACCTATGAAGAGTTCTCATATGCTTATCGTGCTGTAAAATTAAAAGCATTTGATTACCTGGTTAAGCCTGTTAACAAAGAACAATTACATGAGATTTTATATAAAGCAAAAGAAGAGCTACAGAAAAATGAGTCTCTTAATAAACAATATGCATTGCTTAAAACTCATTTGGAAAAAAGTCTTCCTATTCTAAGAAAAAAGTTTATAGATGATTGGATTAAAGGCCGGTTAGCGGAACAGGAAATAAGAGAGAATTTGTATTATCTGAAAATGGCATTCCCCGAGCATGTTGGTGTGCTTGCTATAAAGAATACAGGCATGTGTATCAGGAATATGTTCATGGGGGATTGGGCTAATAATCTGATTCCCTATGCCATTCAAAAAATTGCACTGGACGCATTGCCAAAAAATAATAAGTGTATTAGTTTCGTTGATGACAATGGCTGTGTAATTCTAATTATGCCGTTGAATAAAATGCCCAATTGGCTTTATATAGCTAAGAAAATTGAAAAAAATGTTGAGCAGGATTTGAGGTGCAAAGTAATTATTGCACAAAGGAGGATGGATGAGGGGATATTGAGCTTTCCTGATGTATACAGGGAAATCATGCGGGAGTTATTTGAAGAAAGAGAGTGCTCACCTATGCTGCTGTTGGCAAAGTCCTATATTGACCAAAACTATTTTGATAAGTCTTTATCCCTTGAAAAAGTTGCGTCTGAAGTTCAGGCATCTTGCTCCTATCTTGCCAAGCATTTTAGAAAACAGCTCGGTGTGACGTTTAATCAATACCTTACTCGAGTGCGTATTAATGAAGCATTAAGGTTGATGAGGGATCATACGGTTAAAATATATGACATTTCTCAGGCCGTAGGATATAATAGCCAGTATTATTTTAGTAAGAAGTTTAAAAGCATAATGGGTGTATCTCCCAAGAAATACAGGGATGGAATAACACAGTAAAAGGTACCCACACCTCAAGCAGGTGACGGGTATTTTTGTTTTATTATATAAACTGGTAAATAAGTGATAACGATGTAAAAATGTGAGAATGGTAAAATTATTGTGCTTGTTCTATAATATAGGTTAGATAGGATTTTTTAATATAGGTTAGATAGGATTTTTTGCATCCAAATAGTATTATTTTATGCAGCTAATACTATATCCTGTGATCCAGTTTGTATATTTTTGCTAGATGATAGTAAAGGGGGGATGAATGAAATATTGGGAAGCAGAAATAAATAGTAAGTCATAGAAAAACAAATATGCAATGGGAGGAGATAAAAAAATGTCTAAGAAACCAGCATCACTAAAAAGCTCTAAGATAATTGCCATGGCTTTGACCATACTCATGGTGTTTGGAACCTTCGGAACTTTCCAACCGGTCTTTGCGGACACGCCAGTTGGTTCTTCCGACAAAGGTGATGGTACGTATACCAACCCTGTGATTTGGGCGGATGTGCCTGACCAGGATATTATCAGGGTCGGTGATGCTTACTATATGTCCAGTACCACCATGCATATGTGCCCTGGTGTACCTATCATGAAATCCTACGACCTTGTTAACTGGGAAACCATAAGTTATTGTTACCTGGTCCTGGACGACAGGGATGCTACGACGCTTAGGAACAACCGGAATATGTATGCAAATGGTACCTGGGCCAGCACTTTGAGATATAAGGACGGGACCTTCTATCTGGTAGTTCCTTCTCCGACAACAAACAAGACTTATTTCTTCCAGACCGAAGACCCGGAAAATCAGCCCTGGCGCAGATATGAGGTTAATGCTCGTTACCATGACTGTAGCCTTCTTTTGGACGATGACGGAAGGAACTGGCTGGTCTATGGCAACAATCCCCTTTACATCATAGAAGTAAATGAAGATGTTACGGGTATCAAGGAAGGTGCTACACCTCAGGTTTTAATCCAAAACATTCATGCTCCGGACCCTGTTACCGGTGTTACGCCTACCAGCGGCCTGGCAGAAGGTGCTCATATTCAGAAGATAAACGGTAAGTACTACATATTCTGTATTACATGGCCGCCCGGCAAACCACGTACTCAAGTTTGTCACCGCAGTGATAACTTGTTTGGTCCCTATGAAGCAAAGACAGTTGCACAGGAAAATGTTAACGGAGCCGGTGTTGCCCAGGGCGGTATCGTGGATGACGGAAAGGGTAACTGGTTTGGTCATATTTTCCGTGACAGCGGTTCCGTAGGTAGGGCACCGTGGATAATGCCTATACATTGGGTTGATGGATGGCCGATGTTTGGTGATGATGCTACCGGTATGAAGATGACCCGGGGCGGCCCAAAGCCAATTTCTGGTGACTTTGAAATAAAAAGCATTGTGTCCTCTGACGAGTTTTACAACAATGCAAAGAAACCAACCTATTACGATGCCGAATTGCCACAGGATTTGCCTGAATACAGATACTACGGTTCTAACTTGAATCTTGCATGGCAGTGGAACCACAACCCGGATAACCGTTACTGGTCACTGACAGAGCGCCCTGGTTGGCTGCGCCTTAGAACAGGACATTTGGCTACAAACCTCTTAAATGCCAGGAACACTCTTACCCAGCGTACTTTTGGACCTGTATCTTCAGCAGAGATTGCTATGGACGTAAGCAATATGAAGAATGGTGACAGAGCCGGTCTTGCTTTATTTACAGCCAGGTACGGAGCCATTGAGGTGCGCATGGATAACGATCAAAAGACCTTGGTTATGATAAATAGTTCATCCACCACATCCCACAATGACGTGGCAAGTGTTCCGCTTACATCGGATAAGATTTATTTGAAAGCTGATGCCGATTTCAGAAATCAGACGGACAAAGGTACATTCTATTATAGCTATGATGGACTAAACTGGACCCAGTTGGGTAATACACAGCAGATGGTCTATGGCACTGATAACCACTTTATGGGTTACCGCTTTGCACTGTACAACTTTGCTACGCAGACATTAGGCGGTTATGTGGACTTTGACTACTACCGCATTAGTGATGAATTAAAGGGTGCAACACCTCAGACAGTGCTTGGTGCTGAGATGTCCGGTGCAATTGACATCCTGGGTACAACCGGAACCGAGGCGGATATGCCCATTAATCTGGATCCGTTGCCAGCCGGAAATTACTCTGAAATTGCTGTATCCATTGATATACCAAGTGAATTTAAGGTGAAGGATGTAGTATTCAGCCAAAACGTTACCGGTAAGAAATCCTGGAATCAGATAGGCAACCAGCTTATCATTGATGTAACCGGCAGTGGTGTAAACTTTACAGGAAGCGGAAGAAGCCTGTTTGCTACCGTGAAACTGGAAGTAGCCGAAGACCTGGAGGTAATAAAAACGGTAACTGCTGCCATGGATTATGTAAAAGTAAAGGGCGGCAACATAGTTTATGATGTATCCAATGCAAAGGCAAATTTCAAAGTGTTGTCCAAGTACGGGAAAGCTCCTGTGGAAGGTATCGATTTGCCGGATACCCTTACGGTAAAAGAAGGTTTTTCAAAACAGATTATTCCGACCTTCATCCCTGTATACGCCTATGACCAGCGGATTGAATGGGAAAGCAGCAACACTAATGTTGCTACGGTGGATGAAAATGGCGTGGTAACCGGTGTTTCAGAGGGCGAGGCAACCATTACGGCAACCACGGTTGACGGTGGATTTAAGGACACATGTTTGGTAAGCGTAGTACCTCGTATACGCGTAACTGAAATAAACCTTGATAAGACCCAGGTTACTCTGGAAGGAAAGGTGACAGAAGTTATTACCGCTTCGGTACTTCCTTCTGATGCAGATATTAAGAACGTAAAATTTGTATCAAGCAATGAAGAGGTTGTAAAGGTAATAGAAGAAAAATACAATCCTGAAACAGGAACTACAACTGCAACAATTGAGTCTGTAATGCCAGGGGAAGCTGTTATAACTGCCTATTCTGTGTCCGATGAAGAGGTTACAGCCACATGCAATGTGCTGGTGAAAAATACAGCTCCGGTTGTAAATATTACTTCAAGTAGTTATGCTAGACTACCGGAAATAAACCTTACCAGTACTGTGACAGATGACGGAATGCCATCAAATACCCTTGATATTACCTGGAGCTTGGTTAGCGGTCCGGGGGATGTAGAATTTGAAAATCCAAAAGCAGCCAATACCAAGGTAACTGTATCAGCTTTGGGAGAATATGAATTTAAGCTAACCGTAACCGATGGTGAATTAACTACAACGGCAAATATAAAAGTCACTGTGCTGGAAGTTCCAAACGGCGGTGGAAACATAGCATGGTACAGATTTGACGAAGAAAGCGGCGCAATAGCCCTGGATTCATCCGGTTTAGGAAATGATGCCACAATCTATAAAGCTACAGGAAACAGGGCACCGGGACTTTTTGGCAATGCTTTGCAACTGCAAGGTTCAAATGAGCAGTATGCAGAATTGCCCGATGGTATTATGTCCGATATTGGCGATTTTACAATCTCTACCTGGATAAATGCCTCAAGCATATCCACCTGGGCAAGGGTCTTTGACTTTGGTAATGATACAGATACTAATATGTTCTTCACTGTCAGAAGCAACAACAACACTCCAAGGTTTGCAATTAAGGTGAACGGTTCTTCGGAGCAGATAGTTAACTCCAGCAAGGCTCTGTCTGCAAATACCTGGTATCATATAGCAGTTACAAGATCAGGTAATACCGTGATCATGTACATCAACGGAGAAGAAGTAGGCAGAAATAATAATGTAACCTTTAGACCTTCAAATATGGGTGTGACAGTCAATAACTATATAGGTAGGTCCCAATGGCCGGACCCATACTTTGACGGAAGGATTGATGAATTCTCCATATTTGATTATGCATTAAGTCCTGCTGAGATAAAGACACTGACCATAACAAGTATACCCAGCGTGGAAGTCTCAACCGAAGCAGGTGTGGCTCCGGTGCTTCCGGAAACTGTAACGGTAAATTATATTGACGGTACCACTGGTACGGTGGCAGTGACATGGGATGCAATTGATCCGTCCTCCTATGCTTCCGAAGGTACATTTACAGTAAAGGGTACCGTAAAGGGCACTGCTGTAACTGCTACATGTAATGTAACAGTGGAAGAGCCTCCAAAAGTTGGATATATTGTTGATACGACTTTCTCATTGGATAAACTTGTTGGCAAAAAATTGCTTACTGCATATGCTAATGTGGAAAATGTAGATGCGAAGGAAGTGCCTGTACTTGCTATCGTAGCCCTTTTTGATGGAGAGGGAAGAATGGTTAATGTAGCGTTTATATCAAAGGTCATTCCACAGGGAGAATCAGAAACACTGATTGCAGGATTTAAGCTGCCTGATGATGTTACAGGACATTGTGCCAAGGTGTTTGTATGGGAAGGAGAAGATATTAAAACATCACCTATGAATCCTTTATCAAATGTAGTATCACTGTATGCCGAAGAATAATCAAAAATAAAAAGGGTCGAATCTCCGGCCCTTTTTACAGTCTAAGTGCTTAATAAATCTTGTGGGGGGTTTATTAATATGAAAAAAGTTATTAGTATTATGACGGTTATCTTTATTATTTCCACATTATTTACACCTGCCTCCTTGGCAGATAATCCAATAATCCAAACTAATTATACTGCCGATCCTGCTCCTATAGTGTATGACGATACGGTTTACCTTTACACGGGGCATGACCTGGAGATAGCAACAACATCATATAAGATGGTAAACTGGAAGTGTTATTCTTCAAAGGATATGGTAAACTGGACCGATCATGGTACGGTGCTGAATGTCAGTGCCTTTGACTGGGCAAGGCATGATCAGGATGCCAACGCTGCCCATGTTATTTACCGGAACGGAAAATTTTATTACTTCGTATCAGTTTCCTGTACCTTGCCCGGTAAAGGGGGAATTGCCATAGGAGTTGCTGTATCGGACAGTCCCACAGGCCCTTTTGTAGATGCAATTGGCGGGCCGCTTGTTACCAATGATATGACCAAGTATGCAAGCCATTCATGGGACGATCTTGACCCGGCAGTATTTATTGATGATGATGGCCAGGCATACTTGTACTGGGGCAATAATGCCTGCTACTATGCAAAGCTCAATGAAGACATGATCTCCCTGGACGGCGAAATAGGTTATTTTGATATAACGGATCAGGCCCAATTTGGCCCCGATTATGAAGAAGCACCCTGGGTATTCAAGCGGAACGGAATATACTATTTGGTATATGCAGCCCAGTTCCCTGAGCATATAGCTTATTCTACAAGCACCAGTCCCACCGGGCCATGGACATACAGAGGTGTAATTATGCCAAGGCAGGGCAACAGCAGTACAAATCATCCGGGGATAATTGAATATAAAGGGGATTATTATTTATTCTATCATAATGACTGGTTGCCGGGAGGGGATAGCTATCACCGTTCTGTCTGTGTAGAAAAACTGGAGTTTAAAGAGGATGGTTCAATTTCTACAATTAGCATGACAAGAGAGGGTGCGCCTGCCATTGCCAATCTTAATCCTTATGCCAGGACCGAAGCTGAAACGATTTGCTGGTCCTCCGGCGTTAAAACCGAGCCTTGCAATGAAGGTGGAATGAATGTATGCGATATTAATGATGGAGACTATATTAAAGTAGCAAGGGTGGATTTTGGAGATAAGGGTGCCGCAGCATTTACAGCAAAAGTTGCAAGTGGTTCCGGCGGAGGTGAAATTGAACTGCGTCTTGACAGCGCGGACGGCGAAGTTATAGGAACTCTTCCCATTGGTTTCACAGGTGGCTGGGACAATTGGGTAACAAAGACAACCAGCATTTCCGGCGTAACAGGT
>JAAYHJ010000003.1 GCA_012735465.1 Clostridiaceae bacterium | reverse complement strand
CCCACACCCACTTCATATTCTATGCTTTGCAGCTGGTTCCTGGCTGACTTTACGCCATCGGCATAACCCAACCTGGACAAATCCAGCGCATAGCCGTTTTCCCGTATGGTAAAGCCTTCGACGGTACTTTCAAACCGTATCTGGCCGTCCACAGCACTCACTGTAATACCTGTACCGTCAAGCTGATTGTTTAACTCAGCTACCATATCTTCTAAAGTATAATCCCCTGCCGGCAAGTCAATTTCCAGCACCTGTCCGCTGTCCAGCACAATATCAAACCGGCTTTCAGTTGCGGTTGCAGTAAAATCTATAAAATTCATGGTTAACTGGTATGTACTATCACCCACCTGTCTGCTGCGGACACCGTCTTCAAACCCTATTTTTTCAATATCAAGACCGTTTGGCTTAGGGGTTTTATTTATTCTAATAGCATCTCCGTTTTGAACGGTAAACACTATCTTTTTCCCGTCCGGGTCGGTACCTACCTTGATCTTGGATACATCCTGCCCATCCAGCGTAAAGGTGCCAAAACCATTGACATCATCATCAATGGCTGCCTGTAGTGCGGATACCAGTTCATTTATATTCCCTGTGTCATAACTGCCTTGCGGGATTCTTATGGTCCTGGTGGTTTCATTGGTCTCTTCCGTTAAGGTGATGTCAAAATCCGCCCCCGCTCCCGAGGCAAATACCTCAAAGGACAAAAGGTTTCCCATCATAAGCTCCGGCTGACCTGCCACCTTGTGGAGGTTATTCCTATAAAACTCCTGTATATCCGCATCATTTACAGTACCTGAAACAGGGCCTCCAAGGCTTAAGTATTTTCCCCTATACGTAATCTTTTCCCCAATGCTTGTGTTTTCTATGGCAAAGGGTGGTTCATCCGTATCATACCCGCCAAAAATATACCTGCCTGCATAACTTGTATTGCCTATTTCTACTATGCTTCTCTTAAGCTGGATAATTTCCGACTGTATCTTAATCTTATCTTCCGGCGTCAATGAATCAGTGGATGCCTGCACCGTCAGTTCCCTAGCCCTTTTTATGACCTCACCCAAATTTGAAAGCGCCTGTTCCGTCATTTCTATCCACGATATGGCATCGCTTGTGTTTTTCTGGAACTGTTCTATTTCATATATATCCGTCCTGTACTTAAGCGCGCGGGATGCTATAATGGGATCATCGGACGGCCTCCGGATCTTTTTACCCGTGGCCATCTGGTACTGCACCTTGTCCATGCGCACCAGATTAGTATTTATGTTTAACATCATGTTTCGTATAAGCATATTATTGGTAATCCTCATAACAATCCCCCCGTTATCTTCCCATGGTGCCCATGCGGTTTATGGTTACATAGTATATCTCATCCATTACGGTTATCACCCGGGCTGCCGCATTATAAGCATGTTGAAATCTTACCAAATCTGCCAGTTCTTCATCTATTGATACACCGGATACGGACACCCTGCGGTTTTCAATCTGGTGTACCATTTTTTCCTGTATAGTATGCATGGTTTGGGCATGCTGGGTATCAATACCCAGGCTGGACACAAGGGATTTCATAAAATCCTCCGGTGCCCCTGCATTAAATATCTTACTGTTATGACGAAGCTCAATCAGCTGTTTTATATTATCGTTGTTTCCTGATTCTCCATTTGCGGAGGAAACCGCAATCTTATAAATACCGTCCGGGCCCTGGAGCTCGGCAGAAAGGGTGATGTTTGCGGCGGTAATGTTTTCATAACTGCTTAAGCTGCTCATTTCTGACGACGGTTTATTATCGTATGAAAAAAACCGTATGCCCGTGGACCCGTCAAGGCCGACGCCTCCCGCATGGCCGTCCAAATGTTTTTCCCCGTCTTTAAAAACTCCTTCATTAAACGCCCGGGCAAAGGTTCGGGCAAATTCGTCCAGCATGTTAATATAATAAGGAATCCCCTTATACTCCGTCCCCTGGGCGGTCCCGTCCCGGACATCCAAGTATCCTTTTAGTGCCCCGCCCTTAGGCTCTATGGGGCTACCGCTTTTTTCCCACCGCAAATCGTACATCCCGTATTTGATTGATTCCGGATCGGATACTTCATAATATTCTATAGCATAGCTATCAAAATGGTTAACCAGGTACGTCCCGTTCACTATGATTTGAAATTTTTTATCTTCATGCCCGTCGGCAGTCTTTCCTGTTACCACTTCATTTACCTCTATGTCTATCAGCTTTGACAGCTCGTCTACCAGAACCATGCGCTGATCCCTTAGATCATTGGCAGCATTACCGTCCAGTTCCAAGCGGTAAATCTGCTGGTTTAAGTTTTTAATTTCACTGGCAAGCAAATTGATTTTATCCACCACTACTTTTACTGCATAATTGCTGTCCTCGCGCAGCTTTTGCAGCCGTTCTGCGGTGGAGTTAAGATATTTCGTAAGGGATATGGCATTGGAACGAACCACTTCCCTTGCTTGCAGGCTCTCGGGGTTTTTTAAAAGCTCTTGCAAGGATGAGAAAAAATCATTTAAAAACTTGGTTGCCCCGTTTCCTGATATCTCTTCAAAAATTCCTTCCAAATCTTCCATCATGTAGCTCTTGGTTTCCCATTCTCCATAGGATGTGTTTTCACTCCAATATTTATAATCAAGATAACTGTCCCGTATTCTTTGTACCGCAGTTATTTCAGCTCCTGTCCCCAGCATACCCGTACCATCCAGCAATGCCATTGGGGAGGTAGCCTTTTGAACACCTACCTGTCGGGAATATCCCGGAGTATTTATATTGCTGATATTATGACTTGTTATGTACAAGGACCTCTGGCTCGTATATAAGCCGCGCACTGCAATATCCAAACCAAAAAAAGAAGACCTCATGCTAGCACCCCCAAACTACTCTTATCTGCCGACAACTCCCATACGGTTAATTATTTGGTCAATCATTTCATCCAACAAATTGATCATCCTAGCACTTGCATTATAAGCATGCTGGTATTTCATGATATTTGTCATTTCTTCGTCCATGGAAACGCCGGATATGGCTTCCTTTTTATTTTGTATTTGTGTCATAAGTATCGTTTGGTTTTGAACAATACGCTCCGATTCCTGTCCGACCGAACCTATCCATGTTATCAACGCATTATAATAACCGTCCATATTCAGCAAAAGATTTTTTGTTCTAAAAAGGCTGTTGTTTCTGCGCAAATCAATAATCTGCTGTGCAATGGTATTATCCCCTGCGGAACCCCCTATCCGGGCAGCAGCAATCTTATTAAGGCCTTCATCCCCATTAAAGACAGGATTAATTTGAATGTTTCCAATTTCAAAGGCCAGGGAATCATCAATCTTGGTAAAAAACAGGTTATCCGTACTGCCGTCCAGCCCGGAACCCTGACTATGGATCTGGTTAACCTTTCTGGCAAGTACGTTTACCAAAATATTCAAGCCTCTTCTAAGATTGGGTATAATACCCTTTGGCGCATCATCGGCATCGGGATCAAAGACATATAAATCGGTGGCTATGTCATGGTCCACATCATCCACTTCCCTGGGGAGAGAGCCGTTTTCAATGCTGCCCCTGAAGCCCTGTACATTTCCCCGCGCATCAAGCAGTCCTTTTAAAGTACCGCTTTCCAATTTTACCAACGGCTGTTCATCCGGATTGTCCTTTTTCCATTTGGCTGTGACGAACCTGCTCTGAGGACCGTTGTAGTCGGCCACCATTTCAGTGGTCTTGCTGCCATTCACCAGCAGCACGCCTCCAACGGAAACGTCCACCATACCATTGCTTTTTTCAATAACATCTATATCCACCAGCTTTGACAGCTCGTCTAAAAGATTATTCCTCTCATCCAACCAATCATTTGGAATATCACCGGTACCGTCCACCCCGGCAATCTTGACATTCAATTCACTTATCTTAAAAGCAATATCATTAATCATATCTATGGTCAGTTTTATTTCCGCATTCATGTCTTCCTGCAACTTATCCAACTGGGCACCGATATGATTAATCATATTCACCAATACAGTTGCCCTTTCGCGTACCAATGCCCTGACCGCTAGGCTGTCCGGTTCCTTGGACAGCTCATGCCAGCTTTGGAAAAACTGATCAATAGCATTGCCCAGTCCCATACTGAATGGTTCGCCCAAGATAGCCTGCACATCTTCAATTACCGCGCTCTGCGCTTCCGCATAGCCCAACAGGTGACTTTCATCCCGGTAAAGGATGTCTAAAAACTGATTTCGTATCTGCCTCGTCTGGTCGACGGAAACCCCTATACCTATTTGAAACGATCCTAAAGCAATAGGCCTGGACTCACTGGTAACCAAATGCTGGCGAACATATCCCGGTGTATTGACATTTGAAATATTATGACCGGTAATAAAAAGCCCCCTTTGACTTACATACAAACCGCTCCTGGCAATTTCATAGCTTGCAAATGAAGAACCCATGTATTAACCCCACCCACTTCATCACAGTTTTACATCAAATAAGTTTTTTTCACTTTTGGCCCCTTTTATATTTCCCTTGTTTTCGTATGTATTCCCTGGGACAGAGGCACTGGTAATAAGATTCAGTGAAAAATTAACATATTCCAGCGCTTGTTTTATCAATTTTGAGTTTAAATCATTTACCTCTTTAAGTTGTTCCAGCGTATTCATCATCTTTTCTCCGTATTCCTTTATACGCTGCTGTTCTTCGTCTCCCAAAAGGTTCATAATATTGGACAAGGTAAGTTCCTTTTTATCCACTTTAAACATCCTGGCAATTTTATCAATCGTCTCCCCGCGTTGCTGTTCCAAACGGCCAATCTGCATAACCAGGGACTGCTCCAGTTTTACCAGGTTTTCAAGTTCCGCAACCTTTCCTGCCACCACCAGGTCTGTTTTTTCCTTTGAAAGCTTCAATATGTGCGTGTATACCCTTTCCATTTGAGCAAGAATATCCAGCAGTTCCCGAATGTTTTCTTGCATAAAAAACACCTGCACTTTTTTATCAAAATTTTCATATTTTTTTATCTATAATCTTACTCAATATTTTTTTCCGCAACCTCTTTACCGGAAATCTGATAGGTTCCGCTTGAATACTTTTCTTCCAATTGCCTTATCTTTTCTTCCCGTATGTCAGGAATCTGGTGTACTGCCTTAAATGCAATTTGGTAGTCCCGGGCCCGATCCGATAAAATCACAGCATCCTTCTTCCCCTTCACATCCTGAATCCTCTCAATTTTTGAAACAGCCTTATTCTTATTATAAATACCTGCTATATTTGAAAAATCACCCGGTATGCGCATTTTCATCACCTTCTCTCAACATTTCATGCTACTTATTATAGTATCGGCAATCTGTACACAAATATTAAGATGTAATAATTAAATAATTAGACACAAAAAAAGCCTACCGGTTTTTTTAATTGCTTAATCTTCGAGCTTTATCTTTGATTTGTGCAGGTATCTCATTTTTTCATCCCTTTCACTGCGGTCTAATATTTGTTTACTAATGTTGACTGATTCATTTGCCGCTTTTTTTAGTTCCTTCGTCAGTTCAATAGTACATCTGTCACAGTACCGGCCGCTTTTTATGGAAATTCCGCAACGCTCACATTGAATCAGCAAATTGGAATCCTCGATTACTTCCAGGCGCCCTTCCTTTATAAAGCGCTTCAGCCTTGCTACTGGAATGTCCAAGTCGGTTGCTACCTCTGTAACGGTAGCGCCCCTATGTTCATACAAGTATTCTTTTACCTTCTTAAAATCCTTTTCGTCCTCTTCCCGGCATTTGACACACAGGGGTGGTCCTGCAATATGGGTGAATAATTTGCCGCAACGGGCACAATTTTTCATATTCATTAAGATGACCCCCTAAAACTATTTTTTTTATTTAATCTATACCCCTGCCAATGGCAGCAGTAACAGCATATACTTCTTTTGCACCGGCTTTTATTAGCAGTCGGGCGCATTCATTTATCGTGGTTCCGGTGGTATAAACATCATCCACCAAAAGTATATTTTTCCCTGCTATCGATATGTTTTTATTTAACCTAAAGGCTCCCCTGAGGTTTTGCATCCTCTGCCCCCGGGAGAGGGAGCTTTGAGGCGGCGTATTTTTTATTTTTAACAGTATGTCACGACCCAGGGTACAGCCCAATCCCTGTGCAATGACTTCTGCCAGAAGCTTTGCCTGGTTAAATCCCCTTTCCTTTAACTTTTCTTTATGCAAGGGAGTATATACAACCACTACATCGTGAAGGCAAAGTTTTTTTCTTCTTAAAGAATACAGCATAAGGCTGCCCAGGGTACGGGCGTATCTTCTTTTGCCAAAAAACTTGAACCGTACAATTGCTTCCCTTATAATACCCCTGTATTCACAGGGGGATACATTCCACGCGAAATAGTTTTTCCTGTCCCTGCAGTCCAGGCATTGTGCCGGGCCAAAGGGCTTGTCAATGGGCTTACCGCAGGTGGTGCATGTTTTCCCTTTTACAAAGGGTATTTCTTTGTAGCATAAAGGGCATATCTCCACATATGCCAAGGGGTGCAAAAGGGTACCGCAAAAGATGCATTTGGGCGGAAATACCAGGCCAAGGATATACCGTACAAGCTTATTACCTGGAACAACCGGGCAGGTCACATCAAGCACGTCCTCTTTCAAAACCGCCCCATATTCCCAACTGCTGCTCAAGTTTTCTTGTGAGCCCCGAATACCTTTTCATCTCCCGGTTGTTGTCCACCATGGCCCGTATAATTTCTTCCCTCCCTACAAGTACCACCAATTCCCGTGCGCGGGTTACGGCAGTATACAACAAATTTCTGGATAAAAGAACCGGGGGGCCGGGGAACATGGGCATGACTATCGTAGGAAATTCGTTACCCTGGCTTTTATGAACGGTAACCGCATAGGCCAGCTCCAATTCGTCCATATTTTTGAAATCATAATTCACCCTTTTATCATCAAAAAGAATGGTTACGGTTTCTTCTTTCTCATTTATGCACTCTATGTAACCCACATCGCCGTTAAATATACCGGTCCCTTCTTCCGTACCATCAACTTTTTTCCAACGTATGTTATAGTTGTTTTTTATCTGCATTACCTTATCCCCTTCCCGGTAAAGGCAGTCATGGAAAACCTTTTCCTTCTTGCCCCTGGCAGGAGGGTTCAACTCCCTTTGCAATACATTATTCATGCTGACCACCCCCACCGGGGACTTGCGCATGGGTGTCAAAACCTGGATGTCATGCACCGGATGGTAGCCGTAATAAGCCGGAAGCCTTTGCCTGCACAGTTCCACAATGGCTGATACTATATCGCCGGCCGCACTGCGGCTCATGAAATAAAAATCCTTATCCCTGGCATTAAGTATCGGATATTCTCCACGATTAATCCTATGGGCATTTACAACAATCATACTTTCCTGCGCCTGGCGGAATATTTCCGTCAGCTTAACCACCTTCACCATGCCGCTTTCAATGATTTCTTTGAGCACATTTCCGGGTCCCACCGACGGAAGCTGGTCCACGTCCCCCACCATGATAAGGCGGGTACCGGGCTGTATAGCCTTTAGCAGGGCATTCATAAGCAAAATATCCACCATGGACGTTTCATCTATGATGACCACGTCCACATCCAATGGATTGGATTCGTCCCGCATAAACTGCAGTTTATCCTCCTCTTCGGTATACCCTATTTCCAAGAGCCTGTGAATGGTTTTTGCTTCTTTACCGGTCAACTCGGACATCCTTTTAGATGCCCTACCGGTAGGTGCTGCCAAAGCAATGGAGTACCCCCGGCTTTCCATAAGCCTGATAACTGCATTAATGGTGGTGGTTTTGCCGGTTCCCGGGCCTCCCGTAATAACCAGCACGCCGTTGCACAGGGCTTCTTTAACTGCCTGCCTCTGCTGCTCGGCAAGAGTGATGCCTATGTCCTTTTCTATACGGCTGATTTCCTTTTCCACATCTTCTTTACCCTCCGGCACGGGCGCCGTAGCCAAACGCATCAGCCTGCCTGCCACCCCTATTTCCGCTTGATGAAAAGGGGCCAGGTATACCGCTTCCCCCTCCTCTACCTTTTCCACGTATATGGATCTGTTTACCATCAGGCTTATGATTGCCAGTTCTATTTCCTGCCGGGAGACGCCCAGCATTTCTTCCGCAAGACGCACCAGCAAGTCCCTGGGCAAAAAAGTATGCCCTCCCCCACTATTATAAACCAGCACATATTTTACGCCTGATTTAATCCTTTCCGGGTCATTAGGAGAAATTCCCATACTCATTGCTACCCTGTCCGCTGTTTTAAAACCTATCCCTTCAATTTCTTCGCATAAAACATAAGGATTGCTTTTTATAATATCCACGGCTTCTCCGCCGAATTTTTTATATACTTTTACAGCATAATTTACAGCCACTCCGTACTGCTGTAAAAACATTACGATCCCCTGTACTTCCCTCTGCTTTTGAAAATTTTCACCTATTTCCCTTGCCCTTTTTATGCTTATCCCTTTAACCTCTGCCAACCGTTCCGGCTGGTTTTGTATGATTTCCAATGCCTTGTCCCCAAATTTTTCTACAATGCGTCGGGCGGTTACCTTTCGGACTCCTTTTATGACACCGGAAGCAAGGTATTTCTCAATCATTGCAGCAGTGCTGGGAAGCACCTTTTCGTGATACTCCACTTTAAACTGTTCCCCGTAATCGGGATGGGTTACCCATCTGCCCACCAGCTTTACCGTTTCGCCTTTTTTTATATAAGGCATATATCCTACTGCAGTCACCAAATCCTTATTATACTGTACGTCACACACGGTAAATCCATTGCTTTCGTTCACAAATACAATTTCTTCCACCGTCGCTTCAATGGTTTCCAATATTTTTCACCCGTTTCAAACCGTAATCAGATATGCTCCCATGGCTTTAGTATACATTATTTAACAACGATAGGGAAGAAAAAATTATCAGGCAAAGAATCGGCCCTGTGGTCAGTTTCACAAAAAAAACCCCCTGCATATATTATAATAAGGGGTGATATAAAATGATGGAAATACTGGTTCAATCTTTGATCTGTTTCTTTGCTCTTTATGGTGTCATCCAGCTGGGGCTAAACATATACAATATGATCAATGATTACAAACTGGAAAAAGATAAGGTGTACATAATAATCACGGTAAAGAATCAACAGGATACCATAGAAGGGGTCATACGCTCCATAGTATGGAAAAGCCTGAACAATTACCATGGCGGTGTCATACCCAATATACTGGTGGTGGATATGGGTTCTACCGATGATACCCCTATCATCCTGGATAAGCTGTGCCTTGAATATGACTTCATTAAAGTAACAAACAGCAAGGAATACATAAATGTACTGGAAAAAATGATTAATTAATTCTGCTTAATATAGGGGACGCTGCCCACAGCGTCCCTAAAATAATGCACCTTTAAATATTTGCTTCCCTTCTCAGTATTTCTGCCTTGTCCGTCCTTTCCCACGGCAGGTCAATATCCGTCCTTCCAAAATGGCCATAGGCGGCAGTCTGTTTATAAATGGGACGTCTAAGGTCAAGGCTCTTTATTATTCCGGCCGGACGCAAATCAAAATGCTTTACAATTAGCTCCTGTATTTTTTCATCGGGAATCCTTCCGGTGCCGAAGGTTTCTACCAGCACGGAAACGGGCCTTGCCACACCAATAGCATAGGCAAGCTGAACTTCACACTTCCTTGCCAAGCCGGCAGCTACGACATTTTTAGCAACATATCGCGCGGCATAAGCAGCCGAGCGGTCCACCTTTGTGGGGTCCTTACCGGAAAAGGCGCCGCCACCATGGCGTGCATATCCTCCATATGTATCAACAATAATTTTCCTTCCGGTTAAGCCGGCATCCCCCTGGGGACCTCCTATAACAAATCTTCCCGTTGGGTTTATAAAATAGCGGGTATTTTCATCCAGCAATTCAGAGGGTACGGAAGGTTTGATGACATATTCCATCATATCCTTTTCAATAACATGATGCTCAACCTCCGGGCTGTGCTGGGTTGATATTACAATGGTATCAATACGTACGGGCCTGTCCTCCTTATACTCAACTGTTACCTGCGTTTTCCCATCAGGCCGCAGGTATTCCAGGGTACCGTTCTTACGTACCTCTGCCAGCCTCCTTGCCATCCGATGTGCCAGCGCAATGGGCATGGGCATAAGCTCAGGAGTCTCATCACATGCAAAACCAAACATCATGCCCTGGTCTCCGGCACCAATTGCTTCAATCTCTTCTTCAGTCATTTCACCGGTTTTAGCTTCCAGTGCCTTATTCACTCCCATAGCTATATCCGGTGATTGTTCATCTATGGCCGTTAATACCGCACAGGTATCGCAGTCAAAACCATACTTTGCCCTGTCGTACCCGATTTCCCGTATGGTCTGTCTTACTATTTTAGGTATATCCACATAGCAGCTTGTCGTAATTTCGCCGGTTACCAATACCAGACCTGTTGTCACCGAGGTTTCACAGGCTACCCTCGCCATAGGGTCCTTCTCAAAAATAGCATCTAATATGGCATCGGAAATTTGGTCACAAATTTTATCAGGATGTCCTTCCGTAACAGACTCCGAAGTAAATAATTTTCTTGACATATAACGTTCTCTCCTTTTCCAAATAAATTAACCCCTCTTGCGGTGTAAAGAGGGGATAAAGGAAACCTCTAATACGGATTTAATTCGACTATAAATATAGCACACAACTATATATTAGTCAATAATTAAAATACATGATGATAGTGTCAATTTGTTGTAGGATAATTAAACTTAAAGGTATCCCCATCTTTTTGATACAACGGGCTATATCACATACCCGCTGCGTTGTATGCCCTTTAAAATTGTTGATATTGGAGTTTTTTT
>JAAYHJ010000019.1 GCA_012735465.1 Clostridiaceae bacterium | reverse complement strand
AAGTATTTAGTAAAACTACACATGAGAAATTAAACAACATACCCGCTTTTAACATGGGTAAAAAAACTCCAATATCAACAATTTTAAAGGGCATACAACGCAGCGGGTATGTGATATAGCCCGTTGTATCATAAAGATGGGGATACCTTTAAGTTTAATTATCCTACAACAAATTGACACTATCCAGTCGAAGATTGTATTTGACAATTTCGATGAAATTTGATAATATAATAAAATCGTTTTGGTAAATGCTATGAAGATATAGTGGTGTATCGGTTATTTTGTTTGAGTAAGAAAGCAGAAAGCGAGTAATGTTTATCATATAAGTACGGTTGATAAACAATACTCGTTTTTTATGAAAGGACTGATGTGTATAAATGGATGTAATTAGAGAACTGGCACGAAGCATACGTGAGTATAAGAAACAATCAATTATAACTCCAATACTTATTAGCTTAGAGGTAGTTATTGAATGTATCATTCCATTCATTACAGCCACATTGGTAAATGAAATTAAAGGCGGGTGTGATTTAAGCACAATAATTAAATATTGTGTTATTCTGGTTATCATGGCGTTTTTGTCATTGATCTTCGGTGGTATTGCAGGGTCTACCAGTGCCACTGCGTCTTGCGGTTTTGCAAAAAATTTACGGAAGGATATGTTTTATAATATTCAGAATTTTTCCTTTGAAAACATTGATAAGTTTTTAACCTCATCCTTGATCACCCGCATGACAACCGATGTTACCAATGTGCAAATGGCGTATATGATGCTGATTAGAGTGGCGGTACGTGCTCCTTTAATGCTGATCTTTGCCTTTGTGATGGCCTTTGTAATGGGTGGACGTATGGCCTGGATTTTTCTGGTGGTTACTCCTATTCTTGCAATTGGCCTGGGTATAATAATATACAAAGCTTTTCCATTGTTTAAAAAGGTTTTTGCCAAATATGATGCGCTGAATAAATCGATCCAGGAAAATATTAAAGGAATGCGAGTGGTAAAATCTTTTGTCCGGGAAGATTATGAGCAGAAAAAATTTGAGGCAGCGGCCCAGGATGTATGTGCCGACTTTACAAAGGCTGAACGCATTGTAGCATTTAACGGACCTTTAATGCAGTTTTGCATGTATTCAGTTATGGCGTTTGTTCTGTCCTTTGGTTCCTATACCGTTATCACCAGCAGGGGACTGGACTTTGATATAGGGCAGTTTTCCGCTATATTGACATATAATTTTATGATTTTAGTCAGTCTTATGATGCTTTCCATGGTGTTTGTTATGTTTACTTTAGCGGGCGAATCGGCCAAGCGTATAGTGGAAGTATTAAAGGAAAAAAGCACATTAACAAATCCTGAAAACCCCATATATACTGTTAAGGATGGTTCTATTTCTTTTGAAAATGTTAGTTTTAAGTATTCCGAAAAAGCCGAGAGAATGGTTTTGTCAAACATAAATTTACAAATAAGATCCGGTGAAACCATTGGAATTATCGGTGGTACAGGGGCTTCAAAATCTTCCCTTGTTCAGTTGATTCCGCGCCTGTATGATGTAACGGAAGGGGTTGTAAAAGTAGGTGGAATAGATGTAAGAAATTACGATTTGGATACCCTGAGGAACCAGGTTGCTGTGGTGCTGCAAAAGAATACACTGTTTTCAGGCACCATCAAAGAGAATCTCCGTTGGGGTAATAAAGATGCAACCGACGAAGAATTGATTGAAGCTTGCAGGCTTGCCTGTGCTGATGAATTCATCAACCAGTTTCCCGAGGGTTATGACACCTACGTGGAGCAAGGTGGAGCCAATTTATCAGGCGGTCAAAAGCAAAGGCTTTGTATTGCAAGAGCATTGCTTAAGAAGCCCAAAATATTAATTCTTGACGATTCCACCAGTGCGGTGGATACCAAGACAGATGCCAAGATTCGTAAGGCATTGCGGGAATATATGCCGGAGACAACCAAGATAATTATAGCCCAGAGAACAGCTTCTGTGGAGGATGCGGACAGGATAATAGTCATGGACAAAGGTTGTATCAACGGTATCGGAACCCATAAAGAATTATTAGCTGAAAATGCCATTTATCGAGAAATATACTATTCCCAAAATAAGGCAGGTGTTCAGGGTGAAAACTGATAATACTAAAAATAAAAAATCCGTCATCTTTCGCTTGTTTAAAAACATATTTGAGTTTTATCCGGTAATGTTTCCGGTTGTCATTATATGTATAATATTAAATGCAATTATAAGTTCCATTCCTGCCGTATTTATGCAGAACATCATTGCCATCGTGGAGAAAAACTGGCATACCGGCGACTGGAATGCAGTGGGAGGGAAAATATTACACCTTGTTTCCATATTGGTAGTGTTTTATATACTGTCCCTTATAAGCAGTATTATATATAACCAGATGATGGCAGTTATTAATCAGGGAACTTTGAAAAAATTTCGTGTTAAAATGTTTAACAGGATGCAGACACTCCCAATTAAATATATAGACACGAATAATCATGGGGATATCATGAGTTATTATACCAATGATATTGATGCACTGAGGCAGATGATATCCCAGAGTTTTCCGCAGCTTCTGGTGTCAAGCATCACGGTTATTACTATTTTCAGCATTATGATGTACTTCTGCATATGGCTGACCCTTGTGGTAGTCATTGGTGTAGTTGTTATGCTCTTTGTTACAAGAAAGGTTGGAGGCGGTTCCGCCAAATACTTTATTAAACAGCAGGAGGCTATTGGCCGACTGGAAGGTTTTGTGGAAGAAATGATGAACGGACAAAAAGTAATTAAAGTCTTCTGTCATGAAAATGAAAGCAAAGCGGATTTTGACAAGATTAATGAATCTTTATTTAATGATGCAAATGCAGCAAACCGATATGCCAATATACTGGGTCCTGTTTTGAATAATATTGGCAATATATTATATGTTTTTGTTGCAGTTACCGGCGGTGTTTTATTGGTCACCGATGCCCCGAATCTGAGTATTTCAGGGCTTTCAATGGGAATTAGCATTGTTGTTCCGTTTCTGAACATGACAAAGCAATTTGTTGGTAATATTAACCAGGTATCCCATCAGATAAATGCCGTTGTTATGGGAATTGCCGGTGCAAAGCGAATCTATGATTTGATTGATCAAGAACCGGAACAGGACAACGGGTATGTCACCCTTGTAAATGTCCGTGAAGAAAACGGCCAGTTAATAGAGTGCAAAGAAAGAACAGGGATTTGGGCCTGGAAGCATCCCCATAGTAGTGATGGTTCCGTGACATATACCAGGTTAAACGGTGACGTAAGGTTATTCAATGTTGATTTCGAATATGAACCAGGGAAACCTGTTTTACACGATATAAGCCTTTATGCAAAACCGGGGCAGAAGGTAGCCTTTGTCGGTGCAACCGGCGCAGGAAAGACGACTATCACAAATTTACTAAATCGTTTTTATGATATTGCCGATGGAAAAATCCGTTATGACGGCATTAATATCAATAAAATTAAGAAATCGGATCTTCGCCGTGCCATTGGAATGGTTTTGCAGGATACCAACCTTTTTACCGGTACTGTAATGGATAATATTCGCTACGGCAGACTGGATGCCACTGATGAAGAATGTATTGCGGCTGCAAAGCTTGTAGGAGCGGATGATTTCATTTGTCGTTTGCCCGATGGCTATAATACGCTGATTACTGAAAATGGTGCAAACCTGTCCCAGGGACAACGTCAGTTAATTTCCATTGCAAGGGCAGCGGTTGCAGACCCTCCGGTTATGATTCTGGATGAAGCAACATCTTCCATTGATACAAGGACGGAAGCCATTGTTCAGCGGGGAATGGATGCTTTGATGAAAGGCAGAACGGTATTTGTGATTGCCCATCGCCTGTCCACGGTTAAAAATGCGGATGTTATAATAGTATTGGATCACGGGCGTATCATTGAACGGGGCAACCATGAGGAGTTGATAGCTAAGAAAGGTCAGTACTATCAACTGTATACCGGTGCATTTGAACTGGAGTAAAATTGTCAAATCCTGAACTTACGGTTATAATAATTATTGAGAATTAGCAAACAGGCCTGAAGGGTCTGTAATTTTTTAAGAATAAGAAAAATGTAAAGGATTTGAAATAGATGATGAAAAAATTGGTTATTGGTATACTGGCCCATGTGGATGCGGGTAAAACCACATTGGCAGAGAGCATGCTTTATCTGAGCGGTAAGATTGGAAATTTGGGAAGGGTGGATAATAAGGACGCCTTCCTTGATACCTATGAAATGGAAAGGGCAAGGGGAATAACAATTTTCTCCAAGCAGGCTGTATTAGATATAGGAGAAATTCAGGTTACCTTATTGGACACCCCGGGACATGTGGATTTTTCGGCGGAAATGGAGAGAACGCTTCAGGTTTTGGATTATGCCATTTTGGTGATAAGCGGTGCGGATGGTGTACAGGGACATACAAAAACATTGTGGCGGCTCCTTCACATGTACAGGATTCCTGTTTTTATATTCGTAAATAAAATGGATCAAAAGGGTACCGATAAGGACAAGTTAATGAAAGAGCTGAAAGAGCAGCTGGATGACGGATGTATTGAATTCGGACAGGTACGAGAGGACGAATTGTATGACCAGCTGGCCATGTGTGATGAGGTTATGATGGAATCCTACCTGGAAACAGGACATATTGAAACCGAGCAGATTAAAAAGGCTGTTTTGGAGCGAAAGGTGTTCCCATGCTTTTTTGGTTCAGCTTTAAAATTAGAGGGTGTTGAGCAGCTGATGCAGGGTATAGAAAAGTATACCCTCATACCCCATTATCCTGATGAGTTTGGAGCTAAAATTTTTAAGATAACAAGGGATGAGCAGGGAAACCGCCTTACTCATATGAAGCTTACAGGAGGAAAGCTTAAAGTAAAAGATGCATTAACCAATGGTATCTGGGAAGAAAAAGTAAATCAAATTCGGATCTATTCCGGTCAAAAATTCCAGGCTATAAATGAGATAGAAGCGGGTTCCGTATTTGCAGTGACAGGATTGAGCTATACCAGGCCGGGGGAAGGTTTGGGTATAGAAAAAGCTTCAGGTACGCCTGTATTGGAGCCTGTTTTGTCTTATCAGATTATATTTAAGGAAGGTTGTGACCCAAGGGCAATGCTCCCTAAGCTGCGTCAAATTGAAGAAGAGGAACCGGAACTACATATCACCTGGGATGAGCAGTTACAGGAAATTCAGGTGCAGATTATGGGTGAAGTACAGATTGAAATTTTACAGGGGCTTATAAAAAGTCGGTTTGGTGTTGATGTGACCTTTGATGAGGGGAAAGTTGTATACAAAGAGACGATTGCCAACACGGTAGAAGGAGTCGGGCACTTTGAACCATTGCGGCATTATGCGGAAGTTCACCTATTATTGGAACCGGGAGAAAGGGGGAGCGGCCTTCAGTTTGAGACCAATTGCAGTGAAGATATGTTGAGCAGGAACTGGCAAAGACTTATTTTAACCCATCTGCAAGAAAAAGTTCACAAAGGAGTTTTGACAGGGTCAGCAATTACGGATATGAAGATTACTTTGGTCGCAGGAAAAGCACATCCTAAGCATACAGAGGGCGGTGATTTCAGAGAAGCTACCTACCGCGCAGTGCGCCAGGGTTTAAAAGAGGCCCAGTCCATATTGTTGGAGCCTTATTATGACTTCCGACTGGAACTTCCTGAAAAAATGGTAGGCAGAGCCATGACCGATATTAAAAGGATGTATGGTACGTGTGAAATATCGCAAACAAACGGAGAGACGGCGGTTCTTGTCGGAAGTGCTCCTGTTGTTACCATGAGGAATTATCAGAAAGAGGTAGTTGCCTATACCAAAGGTCTTGGCAGACTGTTTTGTACCTTTAGAGGGTACGAACCATGTCACAATGCGCAAGAGGTTATCGAAAGCATAGGTTATGATTCGGAAAAGGATATAGAAAACCCTACCTATTCAATATTTTGTAAAAATGGTGTGGGTTTCTTGGTTAGTTGGGATGAAGTAAAGGATTATATGCACGTGGAAAGCTATCTTAGCAGTAAAGGTGATCCATCGGAAGAAAACACCTCCAATCATGCTTCCTATACTGAAGAAAGATGGATTAGCTTAGAGGAAATTGAGCGTATTTTCCAAAATACCTTTTTTGCCAATAAAGGGAAAAAATCAAGTTGGAAAAAAAGAAAAGGGGAACGTAGTGTTTTATATCATCCGGTTTCCCAAATTGAGAAGAAGAAAGAGGTTAAGGAAATTAAAGAAAAATATCTCCTTGTGGATGGCTATAATATTATCCATGCATGGCCCGAACTAAAAGAACTGGCAGATGGGGATATGGAAAGTGCCAGAATAAAACTGCTTGATTATCTGAGCAATTATAAAGGAACCCGGAATTGTGAGATTATAGTTGTATTTGATGCATACCGTGTTCAAGGGCATGCGGAGGAAATAATCGACTACAATAATATCCATGTTGTATTTACAAAAGAAGCCCAAACAGCGGACCAATATATTGAAAAATTTGCCCATGACAATCAGAAAAAATATGATATAACGGTTGCCACATCGGACGGATTGCAGCAGATAATCATAAGGGGGGCAGGATGTTCCCTGCTGTTGGCCAGGGAACTGAAAGCTGAAATTGACGAAGTAAATGAAAGAATAAGGCGTGAATACCAGGACACAGGGAAACTTGACCGTAATTATCTTGAAGATGCATTGACTCCGGAAGAAAAACAGCAAATAAAACAAATGAAATAAATATTAAATAAATATGGATAAGAAAATAATATAATTTATAAATATAAATTATTAATTATAATTGGGGATAAAGGAGTGAAAAACATGAAATTTTGCTGGGCTACAATAAGGGTTAATAATATGGAAGATTCTTTAAAGTTCTATCAGGAAATAGTGGGACTTAAAATTGAAAAAAGATTTAATGCAGGGCCGGGAGTTGAAATTGTATTTTTAGGTGATGGAGAAACAAAGATTGAATTGATATATAATAAAGACAGTACAGAAGTAAATTTGGGTAAGGATATCTCATTGGGATTTGAAGTTAAATCCGTAGACGAAATGATCAGTTTTGTTAAAGAAAAGGGTATAGATATTCATAGCGGACCGTTTGAGCCAAATCCAAATACAAAATTTTTCTTTATATTGGACCCCAATGGACTGCGAATACAGTTTGTAGAGAATAAATTGCAGTGACGGATGATATACGCAGGTATGAAAAACATATATTTAATATTTAAGCAGTAATAACAAATGGGCAAAAGGCAGCGGTTTTTACCGTAGGATAAAGGCCCATTTTTTTATATAATTACGGTATTTTACAGTATTACGGGCACATCCCCTTGCTTTTATCTGGGATTTATATTATACTATTTGAAAAGGGGGGAATATGTCTAATATAGAGAGGATGTGTGAGATTTGAATGTCATTATATCAAAATTCAAGGAGGTTTTATATTCAGTTCTTCCTATTACACTGATTGGGGTAATACTTCATTTTACCTTAACACCTATTGATACACCAATACTTATTAGGTTCCTTATTGGGGCGGTTCTGATTATTATAGGATTAACAATATTTTTATTAGGTGTTGATATTGGACTTACGCCAATTGGTAATACTATGGGTTCAGCTATTGCAAAAACGAATAAAATATCAGCAGTTATTTTAGCCGGATTAATACTTGGTTTTTTTATTTCCATCGCCGAGCCCGCTCTCCATATTTTAGCTGGACAGGTAGATGCTGTTACATCAGGTTTAATTTCAAAATTGAGCATTGTTGTTATTGTATCGATTGGAATTGCAGTGATGCTTTCTATAGGTCTTGTAAGAATAGTTTATAATATATCATTGAATAAAATTCTGTCAATTTTCTATGGCATTATACTTATAATTGCTATATTTACGTCACCGGAGTTTCTGGCAATATCCTTTGACGCATCAGGAGCTGCTACCGGCGCAATGACAGTTCCATTTATATTAGCTCTTGCCACAGGTGTTTCAAAACTAAAAAAGGACAGCAAGTCTTCTGAGCAGGATAGCTTTGGATTAGTTGGTATTGCTTATATAGGACCGATTTTAGCGGTAATGATGATGAGTATCCTGTCAAAAGCAGATAAGATTACAGCTACTCTTAGCTATGATGAAGCGACATCAACGTCAATTATTATGCCATTTATTCAAAAGCTTCCAATAATAGCTGGAGAAGTAATCCTGGCGTTGCTGCCAATACTTATAATTTTTTTCATTTTCCAAAGAATCTCCTTAAAACTGTCAAAGAGAGCTGTACGAAGAATTTTATTTGGTTCTTTGTTCATGTTTTTTGGACTTGTCTTATTTTTATTAGGAGTTAATGCAGGTTTTATGGATGTAGGAAGTATCGTCGGCTATAAGTTAGCCATGTTGGGAAATAAGGCTTATGTCGTATTGATTGGCTTTATATTGGGAGTTGTTACCATACTGGCCGAACCGGCTGTTTATGTGTTGACACATCAGATTGAAGATGTTACAAGCGGTTGTGTAAATAGAAAAGCTGTCATCATTACCCTTTCAATTGGAGTTGGTTGTGCTGTTGCATTATCTATACTGAGAATTCTTGTTCCGGAATTGCAACTATGGCAGTATCTTCTTCCCGGATATATTATTGCCTTAGGAATGACTTATTTCGTTCCAATACTGTTTGTAGGTATTGCATTTGATTCGGGTGGAGTTGCATCGGGGCCGATGACTGCTACTTTTATACTTGCATATGCCCAGGGAGCAGCAGAAGCGATTGAAGGTGCCAACGTCATGGTTGACGGATTTGGAGTGATTGCAATGGTTGCAATGACCCCTTTAATTGCTCTGCAGGTTTTAGGTCTTATATTTAAGGTAAAATCTAAAAAGGGAGGAATAGAAGGTAATGGTTAATATCTCCGAATCGATGGACATAGAGTTGATTTGCGTAATAGTAAATGCAGGACTGGGAAGCAAGGTTATACATACGGCCAAGCAATATGGCATTTCCGGTGGTACGATAGCATTGGCAAGAGGAACGGTTAATAATAGGATTCTGGATTTCTTAGGCCTTTCGGATGTAAGGAAAGAGATTGTATTTATGGCTGCTGAAAAGGAAACGGCATATAAAGCTCTTGAAAAATTGGATCAGGTGTATTCATTTCATAAACCAAATCATGGTATAGCCTTTACAACTTCCATATGTTCCGTGATGGGAACAAAAAGTATTAAATGTAAAAACATTAAAGGTGAAAGAGGTGCAGATAATATTATGTATCATGCCATAACAATAATTGTTGATAAAGGTAAGGGCGAGGACGTAATTGATGCGGCTACCAAGGCAGGTTCAAAGGGAGGGACTATAATCAATGCCAGGGGTTCGGGGATTCATGAAACCAGTAAAGTTTTTGCCATGGATATAGAACCGGAAAAGGAAATTGTCATTATACTTTCAGAAGTGGAGCACACGGAGGCTATTGTAAATTCTATAAGGAACGAGCTGAAAATTGATGAACCCGGCAATGGCATCATTTATGTTCAAAATGTAAATAAAACTTACGGCATATATAAATAGGCTTTCAATAGCGAGGCGCTGAAGATGTCCCATTTTGTATTATAAAGAAAATTGTGGGGAATGATGATCTTGTTGCAAGGTTATGTGATAAAGGAGATGGTTTACGAGAATAACAGAATAAGGCTTTACAGGGGATGCATGGAGAAAAAGCAGATACCGGTTTTGATAGAAGTGTTAAAGGAAGAGGCATCAAATCCATTAGAAATATCAAAGCTGATTTATGAGTACGAGATTGCCCGTGTACTTAAAATTGAAGGAGTTATGGAACCGATAAAACTGGAAAATATAGGAAATTACTTTGCCATGATAATGGAAGATGTAGGGGCAGTTACTTTAAGAGAGTATATTAAGAATAGACCCTTGGAGGTGCCCATCTTCCTTGACATTGCTATTCAGCTGGCAGAGATCCTTGGGAGGCTACATAAAAACGGGATCATACATAGGGATTTGAATGTGGACAATATTTTTGTTAATCCCGACACAGGAATAACTAAAATTACAGGATTTAATAATGCGGTCCTTTTTTCTGTGAAAAGCATGGATTCCTCTGTGCTTGATGCTTTATCAAATACCATTGTACATGGAACTGCCGGTGAAAATGCATGGCTGGAAGAAACTATTGATTACCGCTGTGATTATTTTTCCCTTGGGAAGGTATTTCTTGAAATCTTATCAGGACATTGCTCAGCAGGGCCGACAGGTTTCAATGAATACCCGGATTACAGTTTTTATAAAATTAATCCTGAGATACCTGTAGCCATAAGGGATATTATCATGAAATTGCTTTCGCAGAACCCTGATGATGGGTATCAAAGCGCCTATGGAATTATAAAAGACTTGGACGAATGTAGAAGACAGTGGAATTTAACAGGTAAAATTGAACCGTTTATTCCTGGTCGGATGGATATATCCCTGCGTTTTGAGCTGCCCCACAGGCTTTACGGAAGGGAAAAGGAAGCAAAAATTTTAAAATCGGCATTTAAGCGTGCATGTAATGGGCAAGGTGAGCTTATCATTATAAGTGGATATGCAGGG
Source organism: Clostridiaceae bacterium (assembly GCA_012735465.1). GTDB lineage: Bacteria > Bacillota > Clostridia > SK-Y3 > SK-Y3 > JAAYHJ01. The sequence goes on along the minus strand of JAAYHJ010000019.1, from coordinate 21,501 downwards.
GTAGGTAAAACTGCGTTGTTAAATTGAGGTTCTAAAACCTATTGCTATTGAAAAGGGATACTTTGCGTATGGCAAGTTTGATCAATTGCAACAAAACATACCTTACTCTCCCTTTGTTACTGCTTTGGAAAGCCTGATAAGGCAGCTTATGACGGAGAGCAAGGAACAGCTTGCAATTTGGAAACAAAAAATTTTACGTACTTTAGGTAAAAATGGTGCAATTATTACAGATCTCATACCTGAACTGGAGATGATTATTGGTCGTCAGTCACCTGTTGAGTCGCTCCAACCCAAGGAAGCCCAAAACCGGTTTTTAATGCTTTTTGGAAGTTTTATAAAAATTTTTGCTGATCCCGAGCGTCCATTGGTGCTGTTTCTCGATGACCTGCAATGGGCTGATTCATCTTCTCTACGACTTATCAGTTATTTATGCAGGGACACCGGTTTAAAAGGCCTGATTATTGCAGGCGCTTATCGCGAAAACGAGATTGCTGCGGAACATCCGTTCCATGCAATTCTTGATGAAATAAAGAAAGACGGTATTATGGTGAAGGAAATATATCTTCCGCCATTAAATCGTGCAGTAACTGCTGAATTCATTGCAGGGGTCTTGTGCTGCAATGAGAAAAAAGCAGAGGCACTGGCAGAAATCTTGTATAGGAAGACATGTGGCATTCCTTTTTTTATAGGACAATTATTAAAGTTTATTTACAAGGAAAACTTAATAGAATTTAATATGAATAAGGGATGCTGGGAATGGGATGCAGAATCCATATATAAACTTCAAATTAATGATGATGTCATAGCCTTTATGCTTGATAAGCTGCAAAAGTTCCATGAAGAAACGCGAAGGACAATAAAATTTGCTTCCTGTATTGGAGATACCTTTGATTTGAAAATACTATCGGAAGTAATGGAAAAGACAAGTATTGAAACGGTTGCTCTTCTTATGCCTGCAATACTGGAGGGACTTATACTCCAGGTTTGCCGTTCTGAAAATGGTACCCAGTTATTATACCTCAATAATGGGGAAGATACTTATGAATTTTTACACGATATGGTAAGGCAGACAGCATATTCTATGATTCCCGAAGAAGAAAAAAATGTATACACGTTAAAATAGGAAGGTCGATTCTTAAGAATACTGATAAAGAGCAACTTGACAGGAAGATTTTGTCAATTTTGGATCATATAAACCGTGGGCTTGATTTAATCAGCGACCCGGAGGAAAAGCTGAGGTTTGCCGAGTATAACCTGATTGCGGGACGAAAGGCAAAAGCATCTGCTGCTTATAATTTGGCAAGGGATTATTTCAGGGCCGGTACCAGGCTTATTGGCAATAATTCATGGAATAGCTGCCGCCGCTTATATTATGAGCTTTGCATGGAAAGGGCCCAGTGCGAATATTTGACAGGAAACATTATTGAAGCGGAACAGTTATTTAACACACTAATCTGTAATGCGGAAACGGGGATTGAAAAGGCAGATGCATACGTTTTGAAGATGAATTTGTATACCGGAGCAGGCAAGTATGATGAGGCTGTACAAATTGGCATAAATGCATTGAAAGACCTTGGAGTAAAGGTGCCTATACGGCTCGGTATTTTAAATAATGCCAGAGAACTGCTTCTATATAAATGGTATATGCGTAATAAGGATATGGGAGATCTGTTAGAGCTGCCGGAAATGAAGGATAAGGTGCAGCGGAAGATTGCTCAGATTATTATTGCTCTTATACTTGCTACAAGTACCAGTCATCCGGATTTATATTCATTTTTAATTATTAAGTTAGGCAATCATACATTAAAATATGGAAACATGGAGACGAGCTCCATAGGGTATATAGGATATGGAATAACAGAGGGAAGTGTTCTTGGAAATTATTCAAAAGGATACGAGCTTGGAAAGGTAGCGGTAGAGCATGTAGAAAAGTTCGGCCGGATTAATTCAAAATGTATTGTTTATTTTACAATGGGAGCATTAATATGCCATTGGACACAACACGGAAAAGAGGGAATCCAATACCTGGAGAAAGCCGCACGTTATGCAATTGAAGCGGGGGATGTACTTACTGCAGGGTATTCGTACAGCGTAATTTTAGATAATAAATTCATTATAGGAACAGCCCTTGAAGAACTTTTGGAGGACACCAAAAAATACAAGGATTATTCCCGGCTGATAAGGCATGAAAACCTTGCCTCCAGTGCGGGGGTTTATGAGTGGATTGTTTCTACCCTGATAAACAGGACCGATAGCAATAATTCTTCAGCTTTGTTGGAAGGTTTTGATGAGGCTCGGCTTGTTGAATCGGTAAAAGACGATAAAGCCTCCCTTGCAACCTATTATTCTTTAAAAATGCAGCTTTTCTATTTATTTGGTAATTATACCGATGTTCTTTTTGCAGCTGAAAAAGTCGAGGGCTTTAAAGAAGCTATAATGGGTTTTATGATATTTTCAGAGTACATATTTTATTATTCTTTAACAATCCTTGCAATATATGACAAGTTATCATTAAGGGAAAAAAAGAGGTTTCTTAGGACCATAAATAAAAACCGGCGCTATATGAAGAAATGGTCCGATTCCTGCCCGGCAAATTTTCAACATAAATATGTAATGGTGGAGGCAGAAATTTCTCGCATTTTGGGCAGAAAAAATAAAGCCATGGAGCTGTATGACGAGGCAATTGAGTCCGCCCATAAAAATGGTTACCTGCAAAACGAAGCCATTGCTTGCGAATTGGCAGCAAAGCTTTATATGGCTGAAGGTAGAAATAAAATTGCAAAGGTATATATGAATGATGCATTCCGTCTGTACTGCCAGTGGGGAGCAAAAGCAAAGGTCCAGGACTTGAAGTCACGATATCCGGAATTATTGGATGAAGTGGAAGTCAAAGAGGAGAAAAGTAAGTTTGATTCGGCGGAATTACTTAAAAATATTCTCCTGCTTTCCAGCATTACTGAAGGTGAAGCGGCAGTAAGCGCTGAATTTTATACGATTCAAAATGAAATAAAAAATATTGCCGAGAAATCCAAACCGGAGGAGCTTCTTACAAATATACTGGAAGCGATACTTAAAATCACCGGTGCGGACAGGGGTGAGCTAATATTTGAAAGAGATGAAGAACTGTTTATTGAAGTCTCTAAGGAAAACAAAAATGACAGTTTGAAAGTTATAAAACCTATACCTGTGGAAAAAAGCGCTAACTTACCAAAGCAGGTGGTGCGGTATGTTGTAAGAACCCATGAGCCGGTAATTGTGAATAAAAGCAATCAGGCCGGCATATTCTCCCAGGATCCGTATATTGCAAAGTTAAAAGGGAAATCCATAGTTTGCGTTCCGTTAAAGCTGAAAGGCATATCCGTGGGAGTTTTATATTTGGAAAACAGCTATAAAGAAGGAGCATTTACCCAAAAACATATCCAACTGCTGGAATTTTTAGCTGGTCAAATGATTTATGTGAAAGCACTGCAGGATTTTTTAATCAGAAGTAATTCCGAAATAAATGATGAAGCATCCCTGCAATTGGTTGATTATCTTACAGAAAGAGAGAAAGAGGTGCTTAAGTTGATTGCCGAAGGGCAGTCCAACAAGGAAATTGCTGAAAGTTTGAATATGACTGTCAATACGGTAAAGACACATATAAAAAATATATACGGAAAACTTCAGGTAAACAGAAGAGTACAGGCGGTGGAAAAAGCCAGGGAATTAAAGATATTGTAAATATTATGAAAAAATTTAATTTATCACCCTTTTGGGTGATGTTTTTTTTGGAATTTTTTTATATCATTTTTTATATCATTAATTTAAGTAAAGTATTGATTTACAAGAATTCCCCGCTTCAAAAAGCATAGGGTGGGGGTTATAAAAATAAAAAAGGGGGAGATGTATTATGAAAGGGTTGCCAAGAAAATTAACAGCGCTTTTTGTCATGTTAACTTTTTTGGTAACAAGCGTCATTCCGGCTTTTGCCCAATCGGAAGACATTTCCGAATCAGTCGGACAAGAACTGGCCGGGGCTCCTGAACTGGTGGCCAAATATCCAAACGGGTTGTTTAGTATAAATTCCGCAGGATATCAGACCACTGAAGGAGAAAAGTTTGAGGTCCAAGTTGTAAGGCAAGGGGGTGTGGAAGGAGAAGTATCGGTTGACTTTAAAGCCATTGATGTAAGTGCAAAATATGGTGAAGACTATGTAATTATAGTAAAAGAAGGGCTTTTCCCAAAAACCCTGCCTGAAAATAAAAATGCGGTACCTTTGATTGAAAGCGGCAATGTAACCATAAGGACCCTGAAGGATGAAGAGGAAATAGAAGAAATAATGGAAAAATATGTAGAAAATGAAGAAGAACCGGCTGTGGAAGTTGATTTAGGCAAAGGAACTATTGAACAGGGTTCGGAGGCTGAAGCTGATTCCCGGCAAGGAAGCAGTAACCCGCTGATGGAAGCAAAGGAAAGGTATACAGGAGTAAAAAGTGACCGCAAAACCATAAAGGATTTCAATGATGTTTCGATTGCGGACGAAGAAAGCAAAAATGAGACAAAAGCACAGCTTGATGCCTTTTATAATGTAGCAGAAGGCGTTGAGCACACATTGGTATTTAAACCCGGTGAAAGGATAAAAACCGTAACGGTGGAAATCATAGACGACGATGTAGCAGAAAATGATGAACAAGTCCTGTTTGTCTTGAAATCAGCCCAGGGAGGAGCAGCTATTAGCGATTCTACCGGTGTGGTAATGAACATAGTGGACAATGAAGAAATGGAAGAGTCGGTTTTCAGCTTTGGTGCGAACGAGCAGGTTGTTCAGCCGGGTGAAAAGGCAAGGGTAATCGTAAAGAGGACAAAGGGAATCAATACATATGCTAAAGTTGATATAATGACCTATGCAATAGATGCAAATCCTGATTTGGACTACATGACCCTGGACGAGACGCTGATATTTACACCGAAGGAAGAAGAAAAAGTAATAGAAATACAAACGTATAAGACCGACGGTACTTTGAAAAATGAAGTAAGCTTTGGTGTAAGGTTTAAAGGGGATGTAACGACGGAAGCACCGGCCCGGACCAAGGTTGTGATATCTCCTTATCTGCTTTCCGATGAGGACAGCGACGACGCGTCTATGGAGCAAAAGGGATATTCTTCCGGGCGTGATAAGTATATTTTGCAGCCCAGCGATTTTACCGCAGCATGGTGGTGGGGGCCTGGTTTCTCAGGAGGTCCAAGTAACTTCTGGTGTTCTAAGGATGACTTTGGAGGATTATTTTATAGATTCATTTCTATTAACTTTAGGAAATACCAACCTAAAGCATCTATAGATTGGAAGAGCGATGCATCAAATGTTGATTATGGTGGAGGATGCGGTGAGCCGGCCAAGGGCTTTTATGTGTATAATGTTTTCCAACTGGTAGGTAACCCGAATGTTCAAGATACTAACGGTGATATGGGAATATCCCTGGCACGTAATCAAAACTTTGGCAGAAGAACTGATACCCTCACGTGGAGCGATAGCAAAATGGGAAGTAATTATAACAGGTACCTGCGCTATGGCTCGTGGTACGATTATAAAGATGATTCGAATTTAACTGTTTATTCAATAACCCTTTATAGAAGGTTATTTGAAGTTGTTCCGCAAGCTGCACCTAATTTGTATTATAGAACATATACGGCTAGCAATAGATATCAAGAGACTACGAGTATAAATCCGGGTAGTTTTACTTTTACTCAAACCGATTATTATTCGGACGAAACAGTAACCTTAAGTTATTCCCTGTCAAGTAGCGATGTTCAGTATGTTGGATTTCAAATACAAGATAAATACGACAGTTGGGGTGGAATTATTACGCAGTCAGGAAATGGAATAACGCGTGGAAATCCTGACCGTATCCAGATAAGCGGCGATTTCTTAAATAAGTATATGGATAGTCATGGCAAACCGAGCAGCAAAAGTGGTGATGGTAGAAGATTTAACGTAAGACCTGTATTTGAGTTAAAGCCTGCTAAGTTCAGCATTGAATATGACAGCAGTAAATTCACAGTACCGGGCTTTAACAGCAAAGAGGTTGTAAACGTAAGGTTTGGGGATACGGTAAAAATCAATGCTACCGTAAATCCTGATACGACTGAAGCAATAAGAGCTTTCCAGATATATAAAGACGGTAAACTTGCGGACACCATCTATACAACCATATCTACCGCCTATGATTTTAAAATTGATGCTGCAGATTATAAGGTTAAAATATTATCTGAGCCAAGGGGCTTTGAAGCAAAACCATACCCGGGAATCACTCCGCCGGCGGGAGCTACAGTATCACCCAGTAAGCTTGAAAACCTGAAGCCAAACCAGGTAATTACTATAACTGCCAATGCGCCGGAAGGATATACAACCCGGTGGTATATAAGGACGGGAGACCTTAACGGTAACGGAGAGCTTGAATGGGAAGAAGTGGACAGAAATAGAGACGGGCAACCCGACCCGGAATTTAGGATAAGCTGGGAGAAAAGGCATATTACCTATACGGGTAACGTGTTCCATTTCAAGGTGGAAGATGCCAACCCGTTGGTATACTACAGGTTTGAAAAGATAGGCGAAGGTACCCCTATTACAACCAAGCCCATTTTCGGTACGGTTACTAAAAAGGTTGCAAGTATAAGGAACGCTTATGATGTAAAATACGTAGGGGTTCCGGATGTACAAGTAATGATAGATTATTTCAGCGCCGTTACAGATAAAAACGGTAACTTTATGATTAAACCGGATCCAGCTACGGGCAGGGAGTTCAAGTTTATAAACGGAGAGCAGTATCCGGCCAGGATTATGTACGGTGGCAGCAGTTATACAACCTATTTTACACCGGGAGCCGGTAATCAGTGGATAGAACTGCCATTCTTTGAATCCATCATTCCCAAATCCATAGAGGCAAGAGTGGATGGTATATTGCAACAGGGCAATATAGAAATTAGGGATAAGAATATTGAGTTTCTTGTTCAAACACAAACGACTGACAGGAATCCTGGAAAACGGCTTGCCAAGGTATCGTTTAGAGTATATTCAAAAGACAAGGTTTTAAAACATGAATACACTGTAGGAGAAAAGCAATTGATAAACGGCACTGACGCCAAGTGGACAACAAACCTTGCTAATACTTTTGTAGCCGGAGATACCTTAAGCGTGGCCTTGTACGACCAGTTTGGAGAAGAGATCGGAGAAACCGATACCGGGTACAGTTTCTACGAATCACCGGGAAGAAATACAGCTTTACCAACTTTTGCGGCAAAGGATGAAGATGGAAACATGATACAAAACGAGGTACCCATTTTTGGTAATACCCAGGCTAACTTCCCGATGGGAACACAAACAGATACAAATAAAGCGCAAAAGGAAGATGAACCAAGTGGTACTATTACAATTACAATAGGTATCGATGGTGACAAACTTGATGAAGTAAAAGAACTGGCGGAAAAATTAAAGCCCAAAAAAGAAGGTGACACACCGAAGCCGTCGAGTGAGGACTTAAAGAAGGCCAAAGAAATAGCAGATAAAGGGAACAATAAACCGGACGGCGGAAAGAGCAGTGTAAGCACCGAGACATCACCGGAGTTTGAGTTTGAAATAAGTTTCGTATTGCAAATGAAACTCGTTGATGGAAAGGTTAAGTTCCAAAGCTTGGTATTGTGTGCCAGCGTTGAGGCAGGATTGAGCGTAACCGTAACCGTAGTCGTATATGGCGTTCCTTTGTATATGACCTTTGGAGGCGGAGGCTCGGTAATGGGGTTATTTGCTGTATGTGCCCCCGGAGAGAAACTGGAAGAAATGCCGGACTTTGTAACTGATAAAATGGATGAGATATTGGAAAAGATGTATGTGACCGGACTGCTTCAAGTCAGCCCATGGATTTCCATAGAAGCCGGAGTGGGCCAGGAAGGAATAGGAAAGGTAGGAGTAGAAGGCAAGTTTGAGGTGGAACTTACCTTTGTGTTTGTACCCGTCAAGGGAGGAGAAGGTACAGGAACAATTTCTGCGAATCTGAAAATAGAATTCCTGTTCTTTGAGTTTGACTATAAAATAGCTTCATACAAATTTGACATGTTTAAGTATGGTGCTGCTGCAAATGTTTTGAACAACGGTTTGTCCCAAGCCTTTGATGTGGGAGAAGAAGCATTGAAGCCTGCTTCGAGGGACTACCTGGCAAACGGAAAGAAATGGGTTGCAAACGAGTCCATGTCTACCAAGGCCGGCTTAGGAGAAGTGGAAACAAAGACCATCGTGACAGGAACCTATAATAACACCGAACCCAAATTAATGGCCTTTAAGGACAGCGAAGGCAATGAAAAACTGCTACTGGCATATATAGACGATGTTCCTGAGCGGGATGAATACAACAGGACAGCGGCCTATATAACCGTATATGACGGAACAAAATGGAGCGAGCCGGTAATAATAGACGATGACGGCACGATAGATGCAGATATTTACCTGTTTGATTTGGACGATGAAATTATGATAGCATGGTCCGATGCATCCAGAACATTTACGGCTGAGGATAAAGTATCCGATATACTGTCTGCAATGAATATTTGCACAACAACCTTTAATAAGGCTACGGGACAGCTTTCAGGCAATGTGCAGCAGGTAACGAAGGAAACAGAACTGGATACCTGTGCCGACACACTACCCAGGCTTGCAAAGGATACGGAAACAGGAAAGGTTATCTTGTACTACACCAAGACCTTGTACCAGAATAAACAGGATAATCCTGACGGAAAACCAGTCGTAGTGCCCGGTGATGAATTTGAACCTGTAAATCCAGGCAATACAATAGGCGACCTGGTTACCGCATATACAGCCATTGCTTACCGTTTCTATGAAAACGGCAAGTGGAATGAAGGGTATGATGAAGGCGAATTTGAAGATATGACACCGGAGGAACTGGAGGAATATACCAGGAACTGGTACGGACAAAGGTTCCTTGATGCCGGAATTCCTAACGTGGTAAATGACCCCAAGATAGAAGAATCTTCGGTTGTATACTACAACGGATTATCTTTATATGCATACACGGTGGATTTGGACCAGGATACAAGCTCGCCGGAAAAACTAAAGGATCAGGAGATATTTGTACAGATATATAATTTCTCAGAAAATTCCTTCAGCCATCCTATAAGGTTCACAAATAACAATGTAAGGGACTACAACCCGCAGATGGCAAGGTATAAGGATAGGACTTACTTATTCTGGGTATCCGGTGACCGGTTGGTATACGTGGACCTTACCACATTGATAAAAAATGCAAATCCGGAGAGCGAGACATCCACTATAAGGCTTATTAATATCGACGGTAAGGAAGTATATGTATTGTCCGATAACTTTGCACCGGAAGTAGCAATGGAAGGAATCGGCGATACGGGCTTTGGCGATAACTACAAAGTTGCCGTTGGGCAGGACGGAAACCTGTATCTTGTATGGACCCAGAAGGTACAGACCGTAAAAGATGGCATTGACCCCGACAGCATAGAAGCAGAGAAATATGAAAACACGGTACAGGAAAGACAGTTCTTTGCCGCTATGTTTGAAGACGGTTTGGTGGATTTGCCTTCTACAGGAAACGACAATAGAAGGATAGGTATATGGGGATTGCCGAACCAAATAACCTTTGCAAAGGGTGCTAACTATAGCGGACATGATTTTGTAGTACTGGAAGACGGAACAATGGTAATAGCTCATAACAGCTATAAGCAAAAGCTGGACGAAAATGGAATCATGACAAGGGATGTTACAACCAATAAGCTGGAGGTATCAACATTGAAGCCTGTGTCCACTGTTGGTATTAAACCGGAGGATATTGTTATAGGTGATAAATATGTGCTTCCGGGTATGGATACTACCATCACCGCTACGGCAAAAAATACAGGACTGAAAGCCGCACGGAGTATGGAATTCATATTTAGCCAGGTACTGGACGGTGTGGAAACCGAAATAGGCAGGAATAAAGTGGAAGGCTATATCCCAGGTGGTAAGTCTGTAACAGTTGAAACAGACTGGAAGGTACCCGAGAACTTTGGAAATGAGGACCTGAAGATAAAGGTGGAAGTCATAGAAGACGGCATGAGCGATTCAACGGTTGTGTATAAGCAGGTTCCCATAAGGGCCTATGCTATAGCAGACGGAGTGATTGTAAGGGATACCTTTAACGATCCTTCTAATTTGAGCAAAGATGTTTACATGGATATACTTGAATACGTTCAAAGCGGAAACTATGGAATGACGATCGATGAAAGATTTAAGCCTACAGCTGTTCCGGAGAAGAAGAATACATTCCTGGTAGCTGCAAACATCATGAATATCGGCAATAAGGCAGCAAAGAAGGTAATCGTATCCGTTTATATCGATAAACTACAGCTAACAGCGGATGCTATAGAAGCCCTTGAACAAAAAGGTATCAACTTGGATGCTCCGTTGGCTACTATGACAATTGAAAACATGCCTGCAAACAGCCAGGAAACCGTAGCCTTCAACATTGAAGTGGACGATCTGATGATAAATATCAACAATGAACTGCCTATCAAATTTGTTGTAGAAACGGTACAAATGGACGAAGAATCAGATATGAATATTATGGAAGAAGTAGAGGAAGAAGAAGACAAATACACCGTATATACATCGGGTAAACAGCTGCAGCAGGTATCACAGAAAGAACAGTACCAGGTAAGGAATATCAATGTGGACGGAGAAAAAGAAGGAATTAAAACAAGGGTAGGAGACAATCTTAAACTTAATATAAGCTTGGTACCTGACACAGCAATAGTTGCAAACAGGATTGAATATGAATCATCAGATCCTTCCGTACTGCAGGTGAATGAGGATGGAACCATTACAGGAAAGAGCGTAGGCACCGCTACCCTTACCATAAAGGCTGTACCTGATGTTCCTGAATACATCAATAAGGTTACCCATATAGATGAGCATGATTTTGCAGGCAAATTAATCAAGGTGGATGACGAAGCCAAGGACATAGAACCTTTTGAAAAACAAATAACAGTAGAGGTGCTTCCGGAAGGAACGCAGTATGGAGAATACTTCAATTTGATTACCCAGTTTAAGTATGGCAGTGAGAAGGCGACCAGGCTCGAAGCAGACAAGGTGCTTTCGGCAGAGGTCAGGGCTGAAAATGTAAGCGGAGAGACAATGGATGCAATGGTGATTGTAGCCCTGTATGATTCAAACAACAGGATGACAAACGTATCCTTCATCGCAAAAACCATAAATCCGGGCCAGGCAGAAATCATGAGCGCAGGATTTACGCTTCCGTCCGATGTAAGCAGATATAATGCAAAGGTATTTGTATGGAAGGGCCTGGATTTGAGAAAAGCCTATATTCCTCTGACAGGTATTACAGAAATTAATACACAAGGCATCATTTACCCTCCCTTACAAAAATAACAACAATAATGATAATGATATAGGGGCCGCCGTGGGCGGCAACCCCTATATCACCAATTAAAATCATAAAAGGAGGAATTGTATAATGTCAGAAGAAAAGGAAATAAAAAAAGTTGAAGAAGAAAAGGACGAATTGTCATTAGAGGATTTGGAAGAGGTAACCGGCGGTGCAATACCGGGAACCAGGGTAACTCAAACAAAGGCAATTTCGCAGGATACCAAGAACAAGATTTAAAATAAATTTAAACCATATAAAGCAAATGCGGCAATAGCTTGCTTATTGCTGCATTTGCTTTTTTACTAAGTAAAATTATGATTAAGCCCCAAATATATGGATATAAATAAACTATAATAGATTTTACCAATTACTTGGGAGGATGATACATATGCCAAGCTTTGCAAATCCATTTGCAGGGAATGTGGAAAGAAAAATGACAAAGGAAGATTTGATTCAGGCTGTGAGGCTTAATATTGCCGGGGAGCTTGAAGCCATTTATGTTTATGATGCCCATGTGCAGGCAACGGATGACCCGGTTGCAAAAAGGGTGATTTCAGATATTAGAGATGAAGAAAAAGCCCACGTGGGAGAACTAATGTCATTACTCATGTATTTAGACCCGGAAGAAGCCAAACACTTTGCTGAGGGCGAGGAAGAAGTAAAAGAAATGCTTAAAGATATGAATATTGAAGCAAAGCCGATTTCAAACTATCGCAAAAGCACAGTAGGAAGTCTTATAGAAGAAGAGTAAGGAGGCATATAATATGGATTTTTTGTCAAGAGAAGGTTCACCCATATCGCCGGAAATCTGGGCGAAGGTGGATGATGCCGTTGTATCCATAGCAAGGCAGGTTCTTGTAGGCAGAAGGTTCTTGAATATATATGGCCCTTTAGGTGCGGGTGTGCAAAGCATTAATGTGGATGATTTATCTGCGCTGGGAGAAAAGGAAGGTAGCGTCGTAAAAATCCACGGCAGAAGGTATGAGCAGATACCTTTGATTACCCAGGATTTTTCACTCCTCTGGAGAGACCTGGAGACCAGTGAACAGGCAGATCTGCCCCTTGACCTGTCGGCTGTATATCGGGCAGCGACAGAATGTGCCATGAAAGAGGATAAACTGATATTCCTGGGAGACCAGGATGCGGGCTATAAAGGCCTGCTTACAGAAAATGGGATTACCAGGCTTCCAAAGTCCGATTGGAATGAAGGTGAAAACCCGGTCAAGGATGTATCAACAGGACTGGCAAAATTTATTGAGAAAGGGCTTGTCGGACGGAAAACCCTTATTGTCAGCCCAAGTATTTTTGTACAATTGCAAAGAATACAACCAGGTACCGGAACAACAGAATATGACAGGCTGAGTAAGCTTATTCAAGGAAATATTTACAGTACACCGATTTTAGAGGGAGAAAAGGCTGTTTTAGTATGCAACGAGCCACAAAATATGGATTTGGTCATTGGTCAGGATATGATTACGGCATATTTGGAAACGAAAGACTTAAACCATTACTTCCGCATATTAGAAACCGTCTTATTAAGAATTAAAAATAAGGATGCTGTTATCGTTTTTGAATAATATATCAATATTAAATTAATAACCGGTTTTAAATTTTAAGACCGGTTATTTTTTTTATTTTATATTTAGAAAACCATTAACTTTTGTAACCATGCTGTGCCTGGAATCGTCAAAATATATGAAATAAAAAATAATGAAAGGGAGGAATAAAATGTTTAACGGAACTGTTAACAAAAAAACTGCCCTAATAATACTCATGTTGTTTACCTTGTCTGTATTTTCAATATTTCCTTCTGTCAAAGTGCTGGCAGCAGGCGGCCTTTCAATTTACACTACTTATCCCAGCATAGCTGTAAAACCGGGTGAAAATGTAGAAACAGAGATTAATATATCAAATACCACCGATACCGGTATGACAGTGAAATTAGATATTTTGTCCGTGCCGGAAGGATGGGAAGCGTATACCGAAGGTGATGGGAAAATTGTTGACAAGATATATGTATTAGAAGAAGTAGGAAAAGTAAGTCTGAAAGTCAGAGTGCCTAATGATGCTAAGGAAGGTAAATATGATATAGTACTGGGTGCATCATCAGGCAGTTATAGTGAGCGATTGAATCTTGAATACACTATTAAGGAAAACATAGATAATGCAGGAGAATTAACGACAAACTATACGGAATTAAAAGGCTCAAGCGATACGAACTTTAAATATGAAATACAGATTAAAAACAACAAAAGCGAAGCACAAACCTATAGCCTTGGAGCCGATGTTGAAAGGGGATGGCAGGTTAATTTCATAGCCAGGTATGATAATAAACAAATTGCAAGTATACCTGTAGACCCCAATAAATCAGAAGCAGTGGATGTTGAAGTAAAACCGCCGGCCAAGGTAAATGCAGGTGAATACGTAATTCCGATTGTTGCAAAATCTGCGGGGGAAACCCTTAAAACCGAACTCAAAGTAATAATTACGGGAAGGTATGCAATGGAGTTAACCACTCCCTCAGGAAGGTTAAATGCTGAAACCACTGCAGGAAAAGAGACGACAGTGGATTTAGTAATAAAGAATACGGGAAGTGCGGACTTAAATGGAGTTAAATTATCCTCATGGAAGCCGGACGGATGGAACGTAAGATTTGATAATGATGTTATTGATTCCGTAGCCCCCGGCGAATCAGCTACCGTAAAAGCTTATATTAAGCCGGATGAAAAGGCTATTGCCGGCGATTATGTGGTCCAAATCTCTGCTGATACGCCTGAAGCATCAAGTTCTGCCGAATTCAGGGTTATGGTTAAAACATCAACCATATGGGGAGTTGTTGGGGTAATAGTTATAATTCTTTTAGTAGCCGGCTTGTACTGGACATTTAACACATATGGGAGACGATAGATATGGAAAACAAAATAATGATAAGAACCGAAGGGCTTACAAAAAAATACGGTGATTTTACCGCTGTTAACAACCTGAACCTGGAAGTATATGAAGGAGAAATATTCGGGCTTCTGGGTCCTAACGGGGCGGGGAAAACTACCACCATATTGATGCTGCTCGGGCTGACGGAACCCACTTCAGGATTTGCACTCATAAATGATTATGATACAATAAAAGAAACACTAAAGGTAAAAAGAATGGTAGGGTATTTACCTGACAATGTAGGCTTTTATGAAGATATGACCGGCAGAGAAAACCTAAGGTTTACAGGGCGATTAAACGGTCTGGATCCAAAGGATATAGAAGAAAGAATTGATTATCTGTTGCAAAGGGTAGGGCTTTCCGAAGCAGGGGATAAAAAAGTGGGTACTTATTCAAGGGGTATGAAACAAAGGCTTGGAATAGCAGATACCTTGATGAAAGACCCTAAGGTTATTATATTGGATGAACCTACATTGGGGCTTGACCCGGAGGGTATTAAAGAAATGCTTGCCTTGATTACCGACCTGGCAAAGAAAGACAAAAGGACCGTATTGATTTCATCCCATCTTTTGCATCAGGTTCAAAAAATTTGTGACAGGGTAGGAATTTTCGTTGGAGGGAAGCTTCTGGCAATTGGGCCGATAGATACCCTGGGTGAGAAGGTATTTGCCGATGAGCCCTTGATACTGGAATTAGATGTTTCCCCTATAGATGATCAGTTAATTAATATAATCGGGTCCATAAAAGAAGATATAAAGGTAGAGGTAAAGGATGATAAAATATTTGTGGAATCAAAAGAGGACATAAGAAAAGAACTGGTTAAATATATAAGCGACAATGATTATGAGCTTCTTTTTCTCCGACAAAGAGGAAGGGACCTTGATGATATCTACAGCAGATATTTTGCAGGAAAGGGTGAGTAAATGTATACAAACAGCTTATGGGTATTGTATAAAAAAGAAATGGCAGACCATTTGCGCAGTAAAAGATTTATAATCATTATGATCCTTGTTGCCGTTACGGGGCTTTCAAGTATTTATGCTGCAGCAAGCGGTATAAGGGAAACCGTTTCGGAGCAGGGTAAAGATTTTGTATTCTTGAGATTGTTTACGACATCCGGAAACTCAATACCTTCTTTTATCTCTTTCATGTCTTTCCTGGGACCGCTTGTAGGACTGGCGCTGGGATTTGATGCAATAAATGGTGAGATAAACAAGAGCACTTTAAGCAGGTTATTAGCCCAGCCTATTCCCAGGGATACGGTTATAAATGGTAAGTTTCTGGCAGGGATAACGATAATCGCATTAATGGTGATTACACTGGGGGTTGCAATCGGGGGCCTGGGAATCATAATGATAGGAGTTCCACCCACCCTTGAAGAGTTACTAAGAATAATAGTATTCTTAATATTTACAATACTGTATATGTCCCTTTGGCTTGCGGTATCACAGCTTTTTTCCTTGTTTTTCAAGCAGACTGCCACATCTGCCCTTGCATGCATAGCTATTTGGCTTTTCTTATCGGTATTTGTCGGGCTGCTGTCAGGTGTTATTACAGAAGCTTTATTTCCCGCAAGCAGTTCGACAACGGTTGACGTGTTGCTTAGGAAAAGCCAGGTGAAATTGATGCTTAACAGGTTATCCCCTTCAACAATTTATGATGAATTAACCGTAACCTTACTTAATCCTGGTGTCAGGACTTTGGGTCCAATAACACAGGAACAATTAGTAGGGGCTATTGCGGGAGCGCTGCCCTTTTTCCAGAGTTTATTGCTGGTATGGCCTCATCTTGTAAGCTTGATTGCCATCAATATGATTTGTTTTACGGTGTCTTATATATATTTCATGAGGCAGGAAATCAGAGCATGAAGCATTAAAATCTCATCAGCCCTATAATAAAATAGGGGGCTGATGAGATAAAATACTGGAGAGGTAGCCATGAGAAGCATTGTTGAAAGAGCGTTGACTTATGATACGGATAAGGATGCCCAGTTGGAGTATTTAATGCTTAGGTTCGGTAAACAAGTATATAAACTGGCATATTATTATTTAAGAGATGAGCATCAAGCTGAAGACATTTACCAGGAAGTATTTCTCAGGGTTTATAATAACCTGGATAAGTTCAGGAAGGAAAGCAGTTACTTCACATGGATATATAGAATTACCGTAAATTTATGTAAAGATTATTATAAGTCAGCTGCATTTAGAAAGCTTATTTCCGTTGGCATATTTGATCATTACAGATCCTCACGGGAAATGAGTAAGTTGTTTGAGGAGGCCGAAGGTGGAGAAGTATTCAGCGCCGTTATGGATCTTCCGACTAAGTACAGGTTACCTATTAGCTTGTACTATTTTGAAGGGCTTTCGATCCCGGAAATAGCCGATATCCTTAAAGTCAGCGAAAGCAATATTAAAGTAAGGCTACACAGGGGGAGAGAAAAGCTAAAGAGGATATTGTCCAGGGAGGATTTAATATGAATGATAAATTGGAAATGAAGCTTTTAGAAGCCAGAAAGGATGCAGACAGGTTTTTCTCAAATTTTCCTTATGAAAAAATGAATAATGCCGTTTTTGCTAAGCTGAGCAAAGATAGAGATGTAGTTTATCATAAAAGACATTTTATTTATCCGTTGGTCATAAAAATTTCTGCCTTATCAGCCTGTCTTATTTTTTTGATTTCTGCAGTTTCCTTTTTCAGAGACGGATTGGATTATGAAAAAGAAAATATGGCATCATTGGGGAAGCCCGTTTCGCAACAAATGATTAAGCCTGATAATAAAGAAGGACTATATCAATGGCTTAATTTCTTTAATATTAATAAGCCAAACCAGGTTGAAAATAATTTACTTGCAGTGATATGGAAACCGGGCAGTAGCGGTGATTATGAAATGGCTTACAGCAGTTTATTTGAAAACAGCAATAAACCTTGCCCTGCGTATATGATTGTTTTTCCCGATAATCAGCCCTCTGTGGTTATTATTTCTTCTCAGAATGATGACAAAAAGTATATCCATTATAGAGTATTAGGTTATAAGGAAGATAAAATAATAGCTTATATGGAACAAAATTATGTGATCGGCGGAAAAATAGAAGTGGTGGATGGTGCGTTAAAAGAAACGCGGCTTATCCCTGATAATTATGTTGAGAAGGAAGATATTGAAAAAGAAAACAATGGTAACATGAAAAAAATTATTACTTATTACATCCCTTATCAGACGAATGAATCGGGAGATATAATTCCATCGGTAGAAAATATACGAATCAGAAAAGGGGATTATATTGCTATAATAGGTGATAATACCGTACCCGTGGAGATATTGAATTCCAGGATGCTTTTGGATTGGGATAAACAATATGATAATATAAAATCTCTTTATGCTAAAAGTTCGGGATATGAAGACTTATGCCTCAGGCCGTTAAATGGAGGCGAAACAAAGAAAATTTCGGTGGAAGTTGTGGAAGATGAGCTGTGATATGGTTGCTTTTCAATTTTAACCTGTTTTTATGTACTTCCTTGAAAACAAGAATATATAAATATATAATAAAGAAGGTCGAACGGTAGCTTATTATGCTGCTGTTTATTTATTAAGTAATTGGATAAGGTGCAGATTGATAATGAAAATTTTTTTACAAGGGCATGAATACAAGTACGATGTGGAAAATATAGTACGTCTTTTTTTTATTAATGAAAAAATAGAATTTATAGATGATGATATGAACGTAGAAATGGGAAAGGATTATATTATAAGCCGGCTTAACCGGGACGGGGACGGGATTATTGTAGATACATTGGTTTCCTTCCGTGGTTGCACAAAAGAAGACAGGGTTCAGCAAAGGTATGATGGGGTCATTTCATCCCTTGAATTTAGCAGGCGGTGCAAGTCGTTGGTGAAACTGTCCCTTTACAGAACGGCAAAGCAGTTGGTGCCATTGGATATTCCGTGGGGAACTTTAACGGGAATTCGTCCCACGAAGATTGTGCATATGTTGATGGAGGAAGGAAAGTCCGATGACGAGATTCATGCAGTCCTGTCCGAGCAGTACGATGTAAGTTATGAAAAAATACAGCTGGCAATAGAAGTTGCTAAAAAGGAACGAAAGATACTTATGGAATCGCAGCCCGACAGTATAGCACTGTATATAGGAATCCCTTTTTGCCCGACCCGTTGCCTGTATTGCTCCTTTGTATCTAATTCGGTACAGAGAGCCCAAAAATTTATTGAGCCATACATTGAGGCGCTAAAAAAGGAAATAAAACATACATCAGATATAATCAGGGATATGAAATGGAATATTGAAAGTGTTTATATTGGAGGGGGTACTCCAACCGCATTGAATCCTGAACAATTGGACCGGTTGTTGTATGCTCTGAACAAGGATATGGACCTGACCGGGATAAAAGAATTTACCGTAGAAGCCGGAAGGCCTGATACAATTGACAAGGAGAAACTTTGCGTTATGAAAAAGTACCCGGTCAGCCGGTTAAGCATTAATCCCCAGACCATGAACCTGGACACCTTAAGAACCATTGGCAGGCTTCATACTCCCGAGGATATTGTACATTCCTTTAATCTGGCACGAGACTTGGGCTTTGATAATATAAATATGGATGTTATAGCTGGCTTGCCGGGAGAATCGGTGGATATGTTCAAAAATACGCTGGTGCAGGTGCAAAAACTGGACCCGGAAAATATAACCGTTCATACCATGAGTATAAAAAGGGCTTCCCGGCTGCATGAAAAAATAGAGGAATATACCCTTACCCATGGGAATGTAGTGGAGGAAATGCTGAGCTATACTCAAAAATTTATGAGAGATTGTAATAAGCATCCATATTATTTATACAGGCAAAAAAATATATTGGGTAATCTGGAAAATGTGGGCTATTGCAAGAAAGACAGGGAATGCATATATAATATTCAAATAATGGAGGAAAAGCAAACAATTCTGGCCTTAGGTTGCGGCGGTGTTACTAAAGTGGTGGATATCAATAAAAACCGAATAGAACGGATATTTAATGTTAAAGATGTGGAAGAGTATATCCACAGGATTGATGAAATGTTGGAACGAAAAAACAGGATTTATGATTATAGGTGGTGAGCAAACGCAATACGCAAATTATTAGCGTTTATAGGTGGAAAGGATGAAACATGATGAAAAGCAGCAATGATACTATTCAAGTAAATAATGATACCATTCAAGTAAATATTGAAGGAAAAGTATTTCACTGCCCTAAGGGTATTTCTTTGTTGGAGTTAAGCCGTTCCTTTCAGGAAAAAAGAAACCTTGATATCCTTGCAGGAAAAGTGAACAATAAAATTAAGGATTTGTATTTTTGCCTGGAGGAAGACTGTAACATTCAATGGATTGACCTTTCTTCAGAAGACGGTGTAAGGGTGTATAAAAGGAGTTTATTCTTTGTTCTTATAAAAGCGGTAAAGGAACTTTACCCTGAGGGAAATTTGAATATAAGACATTCCATTAGCCGGGGAACCTATTGTGAAATACAGGGACTCCCCTGTATAACGGAAGAGGATATAGATAAAATTGATAAAAAAATGAGGGAGATCGTATCGCAAAATATCCCAATGACCAAGTCCACCGTACCTTTGGAACAGGCAAAGGAATATTTTTTGAAAACTGGTGATATGGCTAAGGTAAGCCTGCTTAAGCATTGCAGGAAGAAGACCATTAGCATGTATAATTGCGGTGGTATGACCGGTTATTTGTATGGGTATCTTGTACCTCATACCGGATACTTAAAAAAATTTGAGTTAATGTATTATCCTCCCGGTTTTATACTGCGCTATCCTGACCGCCACTCCCAGCCTGATATTCCACCTTTTGAAAAAAATGTACAATTATTTAATGTTATAAACGAATATAAAAGATGGGGTGAAATATTAAATGTTTCCCATGTGGGCTCCCTCAATGAAATGATTGCAAACGGAAGGGGCCTGGAGCTTATACATGTTTCTGAAGCACTGCATGAAAAAAAGATTGCATATATTGCAGATACAATTGCTGCTAATTCCAATAACATTAAAATTATATTGATTTCCGGACCAACTTCATCGGGTAAAACGACTTTTGCCCATAGGCTTGCAATTCAGATGAGAGTGAATGGTCTGAAACCGGTTACAATTTCCCTGGATGATTATTTTGTAAATAGGGAGCAAACTCCCATAGATGAAGAGGGAAAACCGGATTATGAAGCTCTAGAAGCAATTGATGTGGAATTATTCAATACCCATTTAAGGCAGTTGATTGAGGGGCAGGAAGTGGAAATCCCTATTTTCAACTTTCATTTGGGGTGCAGGGAGCCACGCGGAAGAAAGGTCATTTTGGGGAAGGACGAAGTTATAATAATAGAAGGTATACACGGGCTAAACGAGAGGCTCACCGCTTCAATTCCAAGGAGTAAAAAATTTAAAATATATGTAAGTGCATTGACCCAATTGAGCCTGGATGGACATAGTCCCATATCAACCACCGATTCACGGTTAATAAGGCGGATTGTGCGTGATTATAAATTCCGGTCCAGTTCGGCTTTAAGTACATTGGAGATGTGGAATTCGGTGCGCAGAGGGGAAATGAAAAATATTTTTCCGTTCCAGGAACAGGCAGATGTGATGTTCAATTCTGCCCTTGTTTATGAGCTGGCCGTACTAAAGAAGTATGCACTGCCCCTCCTGGAAGAAATAGATTCCTCCCATGAACAATATTCGGAGGCCAGAAGGCTGATTGATTTTCTAGGTTATTTTTTAGATATGCCTTCGGATCATATTCCAAGCACATCCATAATAAGAGAATTTATTGGAGGTAGCTCTTTATACTAGAACAGGATACTGTAATAAAAAACATTAAGCATCATTAATGTTTTTTTCTTTTAATAAATTTTTAAATAAAATTTTAGACAGTCCCAATTTTTATTTGTATACTTGTCTAAATTTAGTCAATTTAATATAATAAATTTTGGATATATTGACAATGTAAACTGTTAAGGGGGATAGTGTCAATTTGTTGTAGGATAATTAAACTTAAAGGTATCCCCATCTTTTTGATACAACGGGCTATATCACATACCCGCTGCGTTGTATGCCCTTTAAAATTGTTGATATTGGAGTTTTTTT
>JAAYHJ010000018.1 GCA_012735465.1 Clostridiaceae bacterium | reverse complement strand
CCCTTGACTACCCTCTGCATTCGCTCAAAAAGTAATCAAGAAGGGCTAAAAGATGATATTCTTCTTGAGCACCTATAATCATAGATGATTTTCACTATAAGTGTTGCATTTAATATTGCAATTTAGACTTTTTTTATAATTCTGTTTTATTTAATCGTCCATCTTCCCATATAATTATATGTTTCGGCTTTCTTCAACAAGCTCCACAGCTATCCTGGCATTTTCCAAGGCCTTATTTTTTAATTCCATACTGTTGCGCTGCAATTCTTGCCGTATACTATGCCTGTTATTCCAAAGGTCATCCACAATACTTTTCAGTTTATCGTACTGCAAGTTTTTCACATGCCCCGCTGAAGTCTGACCAATATAGGTTATAAAACCTTCAACTTTTGGTTCATATACTATACCCACTACCGGAACACCATATGTGGCTGCATAGATAAGCGCATGAAGCCTCATACCGATAATAAGATCCATTTTTCTTATAATTCCCATCATCTCAGCCACATTATATTTGTGCTGTATAATATGTGCCTTGCCTTTCATCCTTGCAGCAATACTATTGGCAATTGCAAGATCCCTTGGATAATGCATTGGTATAAAAACCGGCGCCGCTCCAAAGGCTTCAATAACGTAATCAGCAATGCGTGCCATGATTTCTTCAAAATTTTTACCGCTTTCATCCCATTCGCGCAAGGAAAATCCCACCAACGGACAGTTTAAATCCACTCCTTCTCTTTTCAACAGGCTAATAATATTGTCATCCGTCTCGGCTTCCAATGTCAGGGCCGGATCAGCTGTTATTATTATACTGGGCTTATCAACCTTCAATTCATCCAGTTCTTTTTTAGACATTTCTTCTCTCAATGTGATTACATCCACCTGGTTGATAATCCTGGCAGCAATCGCCCTATTGGAATCCTTACGTATTGGACCTATGCCGTTTGCATAAATCATCGTTTTCATACCCATTTTTTTTGCAAGCCATATAATGCTAAGATAATACAAAAGAGAGCGGGTACTTGTGATATCCTGAATAAGGCTTCCTCCACCATTGATAAACAATTTTGTCCGTCTCATGGCCCACCATATACCTATAAGGTTATAACGGTTTATGGCATCCACACCATATATCTTCTTTGTCTCCCGAGGATTCATTGATAACACCAGTATCTTTATATCCTTTTTATACCTGCGCAGATTATCAATTATGGCTTTTAATATTGCATCATCGCCGCTATTCTTAAATCCATAATATCCGGATATCATTACGTCATACATAGGTTTGTCCCCTTTTAATAATTTTTACTCATAAATGAAATTACCTTCTTAACTCAACAGCTGAAGATATACTTTTATATTGTCCGAAACCATCTTTTTAACAGAATATCTTTCTTCTATAACCTTTCTGCTCATTATTCCCATCTTTCTTATTTCTTCTGCACTCATATCTCTAATTACACGTATTATATCTTCTTTTAATTTATCCTCTTGCGACTTTGTCTCGCCTCGACAGGTAAAATTTGTATGAATAGCTTTTCTTAATTTATCTTCATCCAATATCCCAATATATCCCTCATTCCCTGCAAGGATTACGGGCTTTTCGGCGGACATTGCTTCAAGGGCAGACCTGCTTACACCAATGAACACATGGGAAAGGGATACGAATTTATTAATATCCGTACGCCCCCCTGTCATAATAACAAGCCGTCTGCCAATACTCCTGTTTACCTCTTGGGCTCTTTCAAAAAGACGGTCAAATACATTTCCACCGCCTACAATTATAATGTCTATATCGCCAAGTTCATTTGCCAGCTCAGGCGCAATTTGGAGCAGTTGAAATGCCACCTTGCTGCGATCGCTGTCCAGCCTGCTGACATAAACGATATGTTTATTCTTTTTATCAATATCAAATTCTTCAACAATATCCGATACATCCAAATCGGGAATAAACTTTTCCGTATCTATTCCATTAATCGTAACGGTAATATTCTTTTCATCTATCCCATAATTATCCATCAAATATTTTTTTATATCTTCACTGACCGCCAATGTTTTTTGGCCCCAGGGGGTAATGTATTTCAGGCCCCACCCCGTTTTAAATACCCAATGGGCTGTTGTAACAAAAGGAAAACCCATTTTATTGTGCAGTAGGTTACAAATAAACGCAGGTATTCTTGCATGGGCATGAACCAAATCAATCCTCTCATTCACTATTATCTTCTTTAATAAGAAATAGGAGCGTAAGACATTATGGGGTTTTTTATTGTGCAATGGTACGGAATAGTGCTTTATGCCGCTTTCTAAAAGCTCCTTCTCGTAAACTCCCCCATTGGATGCTACAATAACATTAAACCCCTCCTTCTTAAGCCCTTTAGCCAGTTCTACCACATGCGTTTCCGCTCCTCCTATCTCAAGTCCCATCAGAGCAATCAAAATATTAAACATAGTTTTCCTCCAAATACATTTTATTTTATTTTAAAAAAAACTTAATGCAATTGTAATATACGTACCTGCCCCTCCTATGTACATAACAATATAAGTATTATATAATAATATAAAACATTAATTTTCGTCTGCTATGTATCGTATAAAATAGAAGGTAGCTTTATTGTTTATATTGTATATAATAACATTTATTTAGAAAGGATTGTACATATGCGCACCAAAAAAATTACACTGTTTTTACTTATTATTATTATCTTCAATCTCTTAACTACTCCTTTTGTTTCAGCTCAGGATACTGTCATATATGAAAAAACCACCGAGGAGATAATTGCCCGGGGCGTAACCCGAAAAAATATCGTACGGTTTACCAGTGGTGGTTGGTTAAACATTAATGTAATAAAGGCAGACCTGAACGACCCCTATCTTAAAGTGCAATTGCTTACCGACTCCCGGGGAATCAATTACTTGGGAAATGTCCTTACAATGGCAGAACAAAATAATTCCGTTGCCGCCATTAACGCTGACTTCTTTCAATGGAAGAAAAACGAAACAAACAGGGGAAACCCCATCGGTCCAATGGTAGTAAACGGAAAGCTTTTGTCTTCCCCCGCTTATGATGAAAAGGGAATGGCAACCCTGTCTGTAGATTATTTTAATAAAATAATGATAGACTATTGGCAATCCAAAATGACAATCACCGCCCCCAATGGTAAAACGGCTACCTTAAAGCATATAAACAAGTATGATGCACTGGATTCCATAGTACTATACGATCGCAACTGGGGAAAAGAATCCCGCGGTTCAACAGATAACGTAGTAGAAGTAGTGGTTGTAGACAATATTGTTAAAGAAATACGCAGGGGAATGCCTCCCGTGGAAATACCTGAAAACGGATACATACTTTCAAATCTTCCCGAATTTGACCCGTTTTTAATAGAAAACTTTAAAGTGGGGGACCCTGTTAAACTGGACATTTCAATAACACCGGATATCAGCAAATTATACATGGCTGTCGGGGGCGGCACAATGTTAGTTAAAGACGGTAAACCTGCTCCCATTACGCACTCTGTCAGCGGTGTGCACCCACGCAGTGCGGTAGGCACCGATTCCACAGGAAAAATTCTTTACATGGTAACCGTGGACGGACGCCAAATGAAGAGCAAGGGGATGACATTGGAAGAATTAACCCAACTCTTAATTCAACTGGGGGTTTATAATGCCATCAATATGGATGGGGGAGGTTCGACCACCCTTGTTGCAAAACCCTTAGGATCCAATAAACTTGAGGTCATTAACCGCGTTTCGGACGGAGGGTTGCGAAATGTGGCAAATGCAATTGGCATTCACTCTTCGGCCCCTGCAACAGAAGTTGGCGGACTTATAATTCAAGCCTCTGACAAAAATGTTTTTGTCGGCACCTCAAGAACTTTTACCGTCAAAGCTTATGATAAAAACTATAATCCTGCAAATATAGATATGAGCAAGATAAAATGGTCCGTAAGCGGTGTACAGGGAAAGTTTGTAGGTAATACCTTTTATCCATCCAGCGCAGGGCGTGGGAAGGTCATAGCAACCTATGGTGAAAACATTTCCGCATCCTATGATATTCGCGTACTGGATGCCCCTGCTTCCCTTTCCCTCAGCACCAAAAACATACACGTTGGCCAGGGGGATACCGCAAAAATATCCATTACGGGAAAGGATTCATCGGGTTACAGCGCTTCCATCTCCCTTACCGATGTCAAATGGGATATACCCGGTGAAATTGCAACCGTTACAGCCGATGGGATTAAGGCTCTAAAAAAAGGTTCCGGCATTATAACCGCATCTTTAGGCCAGGTAAATGCCCATGCCTATCTTTCAATAGATTCGGGAGGCGTTGTGGATGAATTTGAATCGATAAACGGTACCTTTTTATCCTACCCGACGTATGTGGAAGGGAAATATGAGCTGTCGTCCGAGCAAAAAAAGGGCGGCAGTTACTCGGGAAAATTAACTTTTGATTTTACTTCTGAGCAAACCGAGACAAAGGCAGCATATTTAAAACTGGCTAATGACGGTATAATAATCAATGCGGGTGTGGAAAAAATAGGCCTTTGGGTATATGGCAGCAGTAATCTGCAGCACTGGCTTCGCGGCGAAATCCGTGACTCATCCGACCAGGTCCACCGCATAGATTTTGCAAATTCTATAGACTGGGATGGATGGAAATATGTCGAAGCCGTCATTCCGGCAGGTATTAAACAACCCATGCGGCTTACCCGTTTGTATGTTGTTCAAAAGGATGCAAGTATTAAAAATAAAGGCTCCATATATATGGATAACCTGACATTCAAATATTCCAGTACCGGTGTACCGGATATTGAACTTCCGGAAGACAAAAAATTGCCCGATGCATTAAATAAACCTTCTGAATTGTCCAACAGTGAAAACAGCTTTAGGTTTACAGTATTTGGTAATACCATTAAGCGCAAAACCCTTCTTGACAGCATACTTATGGGCAGGGTAACATCCGTTTTTAATAAACAGTCCGAGCTGTCCGCCTTTGTAGGCAGTATAGATTCAAGTACATTAAGCCGCCTGAAAACCAAAACGCTCATAACAAGCGGTTATCACTCCTTTGTGTACAAAGGAAGCACTTTCATACACCTGGATAATTCCAATGACGGCTTCCGCAAAACCAATGCCAACCAGTGGACATGGCTGAAGAATACTCTAAACAGCATCAGCACACAAAATGTATTCCTTTTCCTGCCCAGGCCAATAACAAGTTTTACTGATACGGATGAAGCTCAGCTGTTTAAAGATATGCTCAGCGAGCTTGCAGAAAAGGGTAAAACAATACTTGTTTTTTACAATGATGAAAAAACAAGCTGTGAAATAGAAAACGGTGTAAGGTATATAAGCACTGCCGGAATAAAAAAAGTAGATGTTAAAAATATCGTATCCCTGGTAGATTCATACCAATATATCCTTGTCACGGTAAATGGTAACAATGTTACTTATGAGATAAAAAAATTGTTTTAGGCAATAAAAAGAGGGGCCGTAAGCATACGGCACCCTTTTATTATTTTTTAACGCTTCAGCGCATTCTTCTGAAGTATAATATCGGAAATATCTAATTCTTTTCTAAGACGCTCAATCTCTTGCCTGTAACCTTCATCTTCAACAGGCTGTCCGGTTTCCAAGGAATAAATCTCATCCGTCTTGCTGAGATATATTACATCATCCATAACAACCGAGCCGTTTCTCAAAACAGCATATCCCCTGTCCGTATTTAACAAATCTTTTCCCAGGGCAAAGGGGACCTCAAAATCCATTAGATTTGCAATGGTCGGCAGAATATCAATCTCTCCCCCGGTCACATGAATAGGCTCCGTATCCTTTATGCCACTGCTGTGAATTAAAAGAGGCACTTTTTGAATCTTTGTCCACTCAAGTTCACTGTATTCAAATCCCAGGAACTTGGTTAAATCTGCCACCTGGTCTTCAAATAATGCCGAATGATCCCCATATATAACCAAAAGGGTATTCTCATATATCCCCCGATCTTTCAGTTGTTGCACCAAGTCTCCTATGCATTTATCCACATAATTTGCTGCCTTGAGAAAATTACCCAGTTGGGTCCCTTCGTATTCACCCACGTCAAAATCATAGTTTATGAACGCATCATAAGGATGATGGCTTGAAAGGGTAATAAAGAACCCGTAAAAAGGTTTGCTCATATCTATTCTATCTAAAGACTGCCTGAAAAAGGATGCATCACTAATGGCCCATCCCACTTTTTCATCCACCACATAATCATCCAGACTCATGTAGGTATCAAAACCTAATGCCTTATACATAACCGTTCTATTCCAAAAGCTTGGCCTAAACCCGTGAAATACATACGTATCATAACCCTTAGCCTTTAAAACTTTAGGCAACGATTCGTAATGATTATTGGGATATCTAAAATAAACAGCTCCCTCTTTTGCCGGGTGCAGCGATACATTGGTTAGAAATTCTGCGTCGGAAGTATTACCTCCCGCTACCTGGTGATATATTCGGTCAAAATAATAGCTGTTTCTTGCCAGACGGTTCAAATTGGGGGTAATTTCCTTTCCATTTATCGTACGGTTCATAACAAATCCTTGTAAAGCTTCCACCTGGACAATAATCAGATTTTTTCCCTTTTCACTGCCCCTGAGCCGGTCGCC
This sequence comes from Clostridiaceae bacterium, assembly GCA_012735465.1. Taxonomy (GTDB): domain Bacteria; phylum Bacillota; class Clostridia; order SK-Y3; family SK-Y3; genus JAAYHJ01. Next base: position 61,527 of record JAAYHJ010000018.1, on the reverse strand, counting down.
AACCGGTTTCTTTTCCTTATAAAAATTATCTATTTCATTTTTTTCTGCCTCTGTTAATGTCCTGTCCTCAAAAAAGTTTTCCTTTACAAACCGCTTTATATCGAACCCATGAAAATATAAAATTCCCATGTTTTCAATTACAAAATTATTGTCATATGCAAATTTCACATTTTCTGCACGGTTATATACCCACCTGACCTGCAAGGTGCTTAAAACAACCAAAACAATCATGGCCAATGCCCTTATAGGAATGCGTATATCTTCTATCCCCTTTTTATTTAAGAAAATAAATCCGGCAATCATAACAGGTAAGTCTAGCACATATACTACATCCTTTACTTTGAACAATGTTTTAATGCTTTCAGTTATCGGACCTATAAGTCCTACCTGGTAAAGCACGGGAACGGTAATGGCATTTGAATAATAGCGGAAATAAATGGTATCCGCAATTAAAAGCCAAGATAAAAACAAATCTGCAACCATGACCACAAGAATCCTTTTCCTGTTGAACAAAAAAAAGATAATGCTGGAAATAATGATTATAACAGCAAAAGAGGATTTCAACATATTTACATTTAATGGCTTATCAAAAGGAAGTGTATTTACTTTAGTTGTATACTGAAAATAAAAACACTTTACCATGATGGATGCTATAAACAGTAACCAGTAAAAACACTCTGCAACTATCATAAGTTTTCGTGCTGACCTTTTATCTTTATCAATAACAGCCCCTTCCAAGAATACCCTCTCCCTTGTACATTATATAGCTTTTTTATTATATACTCAAATATCTACATTTTCAACCTAAGTTAAGAAACCCTTGAAATATTACAGAAATGATACTGCTGCTCCGGAAAGAAAAGTTTGGTTTAACCAGTAAAAAAACTCCGATATAATGAAAATGAAGGCGTTAAAGACACCTCATACCTTCAAGGTATGTGGATCACCTTTAACGCCTGCGTACACACGACTTACAGTAAAATTGTCCGTCCTTATGTCACATATTATATCTTTTTAAATGGTATTACTCCAGTTATATCTTTTTAAATGGTATTACTCCAGCGTTGTCGCTTCAGACAAAGGTATCATATTGGAGGTTTCTAAATCTTCTCCATCCCACACAAAAACCTTGACCTTATGGCCCTGGATATCAGACGGCAAAACAAATCCTGAATGCATATTCTCCGTTTGTCCTACCGGAATATCCTTTGAGATATAAGACAAGTTAATCATCCTACCCGTTTCATTATAAAGTGCGGCAATAACAAGCACAGGAATTTGTAAATTACTGTTGTTTGTAACCGTTACCCGGGCATCGAGCAGCACGTTTGGCCTCAAAGAATTCATGTTAAAGGTTGTACTTACATCAAACATACTCTCAAGATCGGTTACAATAGGTCTATCAAGATAAAAATCAATTTTGCCTATTAGCTTACCATCTTCTTCTATGTATATTGAATAATATTCATAATCACCTATTCCTAAATCACGCAGTGTCTCACCGGATATGCTGATATGATCTCCCTCAATTGATACCGGTAAACTCACTGAAGATGTATAAAACGAATAGTTCTCAGGGTCATGCTTATAACATACGGCGGTGTAATTCTTTGCCTTTGAAAGACCATTCATGTATATGTTAAGGGCTACTATCCCGCCTTCAATTTCTACCCAGTCCCATTCAACCACATCGTAATCATATACATTTATTGTTTCTGTATATAGTGTTTCATTTCCTTGTAAAATAGAAAGTGCGTACTTACCCCGTTTCAAAGGGGGATTAATATCTACATCAAATTCAATGTTGTGACGTCTTACCTGATATGAAAGTACACTTTCCTTATCAATGACAGCATCAACTGCACCTGATAACCCTTGAATTTTTACACATAAGTTTTCCACATCAATATTTAATATTCCGTATAGCGATATTTGAATTCTATCGGTATCCTTAGTATACGTATAGTAGATATCCTTTCTCACTACACATTCACCACGATACGTCTGACCGGCATTGAGATTAAGTGTTTTTAGCCTAAGCCGCCCTATAGCAGCTTCTTGTGTATCAATTTCAGTAATTTCAGGCAATTCCCCTCTTACTTGAATCCAAGCAGCAGAAACATTGCTTACAAATTCCACACCCGTATTCACAATATTTACGTAATACATCCCGCCTACCTGTAAGCTTTTGCCGTCTTGAGCTTCGAGTTTATACCTGATTACAGTAAAACCTGTTTCATTATCATAACCGATATATTCATTTTGTGTAGAATTTGCAACTACATTTCCCTGCTCATCTACAAGCTGAAGTTCCACCATATCTCTGAAAATACCGTATCCTCCTATTTCCACAATAAAAGATCTGGTATTTGGGGTAATATCATCATAATTGTCTCCTGCTATATAAACATAATCTAATATAGGCTGTTCCGTTACCACAACTTTGCAATCTTGGCCTAAATCCTGCTCATACCCATTATTAATCAGGATAACATCATATTCACCTTGCTCAATTGGCTCTGTTGTATACAGAGTTGCATCAAGCGTATAGTCATAATAGCAAGTTTCTTCTTCATAATAATAATCAATATAATATCCAACATTTTCTCCAAATAAATGCGTTGTCTTTGCCTTTGTTTGCCCGTCTTTTCTTAGTTCAATAGAAACTCCAGATATATTTTCATCTGTAAACGCTTGCTTATTCTGACCAAAATGATATATATTTAGGTCAAATTCTAACTGGTTTATAGGGTAATATTTTTTTGCAAGGATTGGTCCTACTTTATAAAAGGTCATATCTCCGAAAACTTCGTCAAAAATAACCTGCCCGTTTATCATACCTTTAAGGTTTAATTGATATGTTCCCGGATGAATTTCGCTAATAGGTATTAAAAATGCTCCGCTCTTGACATTACCGATATTGACTTGTATGCCTTCTTCATCTATTAGTGTCAACATAGTATCAATAGTGTCGTCAAGACCCTGAATATCAATAAACGCAATTGCTTTTTCAGCCGTAGAACTGTAGTAAACCGCACTACTATACCCTATTTCTACCCCACCATCTTCTTCATCGCTTGTCTGTTCTGAGGATGCAAGCCTGAACTGGTCGGATGTGAATTGGTTATCATACCCCGGCTTTTGCATAACCGGCAGTGTAATAACCTGGACTTCATCCACTGTCTTCAACTCCTGCGCACCGGCTGTAGACGGAACTGCTGCGAAAGTGACAGTAAACATTACAATAGACATCACGATGGATAAGCTTTTAAATAGTAATTTTGTTTTAAAATTCATACCTTTTCCCCCTTTTTATTGAATTAGCTTTTATTTATACCATACCCATTTATTACAAATGAATATTTTAAATGAGCATAATATACCTTACAGCACACCGTTTCAACGAGGAAGGAAATATACCCATCGCCTTGAAAATGTCGGTATTCCCACATATAGATTCAGATTCAGAATGCATTTTTGCCTCTTATGCATATCATAACAATCACCTGCTTTCAAATATTGCTTTCCACTCCTCATCAATTGAGATAATACTCTGGTTAGCAATATATTTAGAAAGCCGATTCCTCTTTTTATTTGCAATATTTACCTTGTTGAATAATTTACTTTTCTCCATTTCCAACTGCTCCAGTTCTATATCACCTTTTTTATACATCTCATACAACGCCAGCATTGATGACTCGTACCCTTGAACTTCCATAGGCTGTATATCGGTCCATTCATTTGCCAGCAAGTACATCTGTTGGAATTGATTTTCCTTATATACATAAACAATCATTTCTTTTATATACTGTACATTGTACATATCCATACTTCTGGCCTTTTTTAGCAATTGATATGCCTCCTGCTTGCTTTTATTTTGATACTGGTAACAATAGGCCAGATTGTAATATACTTCACCATCGAATGGCCTAAAATATCCGCTCAAGCGTTACATTCTTTCAGCTGTCTTAAAATCCTTGTTGATAAAACTTTGCTGTGCTTTTTGAAAGCTTATGTCACCTATAATATAATAAACTGTGATGACCAAAAAAATTACCATTGCCGGTTTGACATACCTTTTGTATAAACCTGTTTTTGTACTGCACCCCTTAGATTGGTCCTCAACGGCTATGGCAATACACTGTGCTATAATAGCGTTTACTGATAAAAAGCTCATATCGATATCCAATAAACTGTGAAGCATTATTAACGTCATTATCATAAGAATAATAAAATAATAAAACTCATGCGTTTTTTTATATTTGCGTATTATATGAACATAAAAAATGACTATAATAGCAATAAATACTGCCAACGCACCAACTCCTGCATCCAGTGCCAATTGTATAAAACCGTTATGCACATAACGGACAAAATACTGGGCAGTTTGATAAATAAACTGTCGTTCCATCCATCCTCCCGGGCCTATACCCATAATAGGGTTCTTCAATATTATTGATAAGCCATCTTGCATATACACCAATCTGCTTGCAAAAGTGCTACCCATCAAAGATAACAGATCTAACTTCCTGAAATATACCACAGCAAAAATGCCCGCTGGCACGACAAATAGTAAAGTCACAAAAATATAGTATATCGTTTTCCCAATAAGCTGCGGTATACTGCTAAGTTTTAAAAAAACATATACAACAAGCAATATAGAAAGACAAAGCAGTACAACTGCCATTAAGGATTGTCCGCCTAACACCAGCTTGTTCAATAAATAGCCCACAGCTGTTGCTAATACAAACTCTAAAACGACAGCTGCTCTCATCAAGTACCCTCTCATACAAAAAACAGTGATAACCAAAAGAAATGTAAAAATGCCTATCATGGACCTTGAAAAAGTTAAAACCAGTGAAATGAGTAAAACATATCCTACTGCTGCATAAACCGTTTTTTTTGAATTTTCTTTTTGCCGCTCCATGAAATAAAGAGATATGAAAAATCCTATTCCCATTAGAAGTGCTGTTGTATTTGCATATTGGATAATGGATTGCAGCCTCAGCAAGCCTCTATCTTCAAGCAGCATGCTGTCAATGCCCCACTTTCCTATGTATGCTGTCAATCCCACAACACTTACACAAAGGATTCCTATCAAAGTTCCTCCCAGAAGTGCTATTTTGTTGCGCTGCGTCAGGCAAACTGCTAAAAAAAGCATAAAGCCAAATACCTTGAATGTCTCTGTCGCCGCGGCATATTTATCACAAGAAACAAACACAGTGGAAATGACATACATGGAACAAAGCAGCAGTGACAACACCATTACAGATTTGTTTATATAAACATGATCTTGTTTTAAGCTCAACCTATATAAAAGTATTATACAAATTACCAACGAAATGCTCATATATTCGATAGGAAAATAACTTCCTTGGAGTACAATAGTTGCTATCATCGCAACAGCAGGTGCTTTATCGACCCAATCAAGGTTTTTGGCATCTTTCTTTTTTAAGCGCCTCAAAATAATTACTCCCCTCACATTACCCGATAAAAATGTCAATACTCCCCAGTTCATATTAACACATATTATCCCATCGTTCAACAGTAATGTAAAGAACTACAAGGACAATTTTCAAGATAGCTAACCTATTGCATTCAGCTTCCATCAATTAAAATAGAAATCTATAAATGAGCAAAATCAATCACATAAGAGGAGATTTTAAACCGTGTCGCAGCCTAAGAGGATAGTCTGCCTAGCTGAGTTTCTTCTTATTAAAACTTTTAAAAACTCTTGACTTAGAGTCAACTTTTAGGTTTATTATGATAGTAATACGTATGGGTGTATGCGTAAACCTATAAAATAGAGGAGGAGTGTTATGGAAAGACCATATATCATATGCCATATGGTAACTTCGCTGGACGGAAAGGTGACCGGAGATTTTTTGGACAAAGACGAATACAGCAATTTTATTGAGGACTATTTCAGAATACATAGGGAATATGGTGCTGATGGCTTTCTCTGCGGCAGGGTGACGATGGAGGTAGGCTTCCCACAGCCGCCTGTTATTTCTAAGGATTATGACGGCCCGTCGATTGAGCGGAAAGACTATATCGCACATAAAGCGGAGTTTTATGCAGTTGCAGTAGATCCGAAAGGAAAGCTGTGGTGGAGTGGTGGTGCAATTTCCGATCCGGACGAAGGTTATAATGGAGCTCATATCATAGAGGTGCTTACAGAAAGCGTTTCGGATGCCTTTCTGGCGCATTTACGGGAGAAGGGCGTTTCCTATATCTTCGGCGGTGAAACCGAATTGGATCTTACAATTGTTCTCAAAAAGCTTAAAAGCTTGTTTGGGATTGAAAAGCTGTTGCTGGAGGGCGGAGGAATTGTAAATGGATCTTTTTTTGAGGAGGATTTGATCGATGAGATCAGCCTTGTGGTAATACCTGCAGCCGAATGCAATGAAAGTGCCATCCCGCTTTTCAAAACAGGGAAATATGCCACAAAAGATGTGTCTGTAAAATCATTTAACTTAAAACAGGTAAAAATATTAAGAGACAATGGCCTTTGGCTTATTTATACAAAGAAATAAATAGTACAGCAGAGGGTATGTTGGGGTACAGAGAGGAGACAAACAATGTTTAGAGAAATGAGGAGAATTAAACAATTGTTATCAATGGAAGAGACTGTAGCTGTAATGGATAGATGTACAAATGGTGTTTTGGCATGCATAGGTGACGAGGGTTATCCCTATGCAGTTCCCCTCAATTATGTATATTTTAATGGAAAAATATACTTCCATACCGCAAAAGAAGGACATAAAATAGATGCTATTATGAAGAATCCAAAGGTTTCTTTTTCGGTAATAGATGAAGATACGATCATCAGCAAGGAATTTACAAGTTATTTTCGAAGCGTCATTGCCTTTGGAAAAGCAAGAATTACAGAAGGTAATGAATATCAGGAAGCTTTTAAAGCTTTAGTTGAAAAGTATTCGGGAGACCAGCCTGAAGAAGTCAAACAAAATGAAATAAACAGATGCAGTAAAGCCTATATTGTTGCAATTGATGTAGAACATATAACCGGCAAAGAAGCTAAGGAATACGCCAAAGCTAAAAATTTATAAGATTATTATAAATGAATTTTTGAGTATCACACCTTAAGGCTACAGCACGAGCAAAGTAAAGTTGAGAGAAAAACCAAGAAACGGGAACAGAAAGAATGAATAAAAACAACATTATTTTAGAAGGTGAAAATTCATGAGGATAGAGCATATAGCAATATGGACAGTGAATTTGGAGAGATTAAAAAATTTTTATGTAAAGTATTTTGGGGCTAAGGCCGGTCTTCTTTATACCAACAAAAAGACGGGATTTCAATCATATTTTTTGGAATTTAAAGAGGGTTGTAGATTAGAAATAATACAAATGCCGGGCATTGTTGAACAGACGAATAATGGTATAGGATTAGCACATTTTGCAATAAGTGTAGGAAGTAAAGAGGATGTGGAATCTCTAACTAATAGGCTAAGAGACGAAGGATATAAGGTTTTAAGTGAACCAAGGGTTACGGGAGATGGGTATTTTGAAAGTGTGATTAGTGATCCGGATGGGAATAGGGTGGAAATTACAATATAATAAGAAATAATAAGAACAAAAAGGGGCTGAAATATACACTTTTCAGCCTTTTTTTAGGAAATTTTACACCGGCACTGACTTAAATACTTGTAACTATTTATACAATTAAATCTTATTGTTATAAAAATTTTATTGCGATAAAGTATTGTTTACAAAAGAGAACATAAAAGTAAACAATTTTATAGAATCATTTAATGATTAGATTTTATTCAATATTGGGACATGAAATTTTCTGTGTATCAGGTAAATCGTCTGGATCAGGCAGGGACTTAACTGACTTCTTAAAATATATTTGTACTTGATAATTACCATTTTATAAAATATGTAAGTCTCAATATTTTACTGTAAATTGATGATATTTTGTATTGTTTTTTGGCGCTATTTACATGTTATTCATGATATAATAAATCATGTAAATAAAGCCAAATTCATATCTATTATAAGGTGTTGGTTTGTCTAAAGCAAATTTTTAACTGATGGGCCAAGCAATACCTGGGGGGAGATATGACTATATGGAGAATATGTAAAGAAGGAGGATAAGTATGAGAAATATTAAAAAAACATTGCTAGTATTAACCATTATGTGTGTCGCATGTTTTATTTTTATTCACGATGAAGCATGTGCAGAGACAACGGTTATTAATATTAATCCGGAAGAAAGCTATGAATTTATAAACAATGATACTTCGGCCCGTTCAATTTCAATCACATTATCTGGATCAGAAAAATCCTATGACTATGCGATTTACAATCAAGATGGTACTGAAAACAAACAAGGGATTTCCGTATCGACTTCAAGTTTGACAATACCGGCAAAGGGCCGTTTAGTAATCACAGGACAAAAAGGACAAATAGCGTGCAGAATAGATAATTTATATATTATTAGTAGTATTAGTAATGAGCCGGCATTAAGCAGGGTTACGGTAAAAGCAGGAGAAAGTTATGCATTTATAAATAATGATACAGTTTCACATCAAATTGTGAATGAAGGCAGTAGTAGCTCGAATAAATTTGATTATGCGATATATACACGTAATGGAAAAGAATACGATCAAAAAATAAATAACGGTTATACAAGCTCAATTACAGTACCCGCTGGGGGTAGATTGATTGTAACATCATTAAATGGTAATATAGATTTTGGTGGATATTATAATTTTTTTGTAGTAGAAAAAAGTAGTGATCCAGCGTTAAGAAGGGTTACGGTAAAAGTAGGAGAAAGCTATGAGTTTATAAATACCGATATAGAGGAACATGAAATACGAACTAATGTTAATGTATCAACTACTCGATTTGATTATGCGATATACAACAGTGATGGTACAGCATACAATCAAGTAATGAATAGTTTATCAGCCAGTCTTACAATACCTGCCGGAGGTAGAGTGATTGTAACACCGACAACCGTTGATATGGATTTTGGTGGTTATTATAATTTCTTTGTAACAGAAAAAAGTAATGATCCAGCATTGAGAAGAGTTGCGGTAAACCCAGGAGAAAGTTATGAGTTTATAAATACTGATAGAGTAGAGCATGAATTAATGACTCCACTTTCTTTGAGTGAATATTATAATTATGCGATATACAACAGCGACGGGACAGAATACAAACAAGATATTTATTGCAAATTAGCCAGTCTTACAATACCTGCTGGAGGTAGAGTGGTTGTAACACCATTAAACGATAGTAGAAGTTTTGCTGGATACTATAAATTTTTTACAGCCAAAAAAAGCGATGAGCCGGCATTGAGAGCGGTTACGCTAAAACCAGGAGCAAGTTATGAGTTTAAAAATAATGATACGGTCGAACATGAAATGATGTACTCAGCTAATTCGGGTAGATATGATTATGCGATATACAACAGCGATGGTACAGTATACGGTCAAGGTCTTAATAATGGATCAGGAGTTGTATCAGGAAGTATTACACTACCAGCTGGAGGTCGAATGATTATAACATCATTAACCAACAATACGTATTTTGGTGGATATTATAAATTTTTTACATCCCAAAAAAGTAATGAGCCTGCATTAAGTAAAGCAACAATAAAACCAGGCGAAACGTATACCTTTATTAATACTGCTTCAGTAAATCTTCCAGTATTAACTACAAGTAGTTCAAGTAAACGGATTGATGTTTATGCTTATGATAGTAATGGAACCGAGGTTTTAAATAAAACGTCGACCTATGGTTCTAAAATTGAAATTCCTGCCGGAGGTAAATTATTAATTAAATCTCTGTCAAGCGATATTGAATGTGGCGGTTACCATGACTATTTTACTTCTTTTTATAACGATAACGAGAGCGGAATTAATTGGACAAATACATTGTCATCTACAGGAAATTTGTATGCAATTACACAAGGGAATGATAAATATGTTGCTGTAGGAACTGCAGGTGCTATATAAATATCAGATGATTGTAAAGTGTGGAAAAGTGTAAACTCTGGAACAACGAATGACCTTTATGATGTAATTTGGGATGGAAGGCAATTTATATGTACAGGATATAATGGTATTATTCTGACATCAATAGATGGGGCTGATTGGACGCCACAAAATTCCAATGTAACAGGATTTATTAAAAGCATTACGTATAATGGTGAGATATATGTTGCCGTAGGAAATACAGGTACAATATTGACATCAACAGATAGCATAACCTGGACAAAGAGAACGCCCGATACAAACTACTCAATTTTTAGCGTAATATATGGTAATAATAAATTTGTTGCCGTTGGAGCATATGGTTTAATTCTTACCTCCAGTGATGGAGTTAACTGGACAAAACAGATATCAGGCGTTGATACATCTTTAAATACTGTTGTGTGGAATGGGACTCAATACGTAGCATCTGGTTCAGGTGCTATACTGACTTCAATTGATGGGATAATATGGGAAAAACTCTCGGTATCATCGGGTATTACATTCCTAAGTAGCGTAAATGGGGAAGATAGGAGCATAGCAGTTGGAGAAAACGGCATCTTATATGAATCGTTTGACGGTAAAAAATGGGTTAGCAAGCCATCTGGTACATTGAACAATTTGAACGATATTATGTGGGACGGGAATAATTATATTGCGGTAGGAGATAATGGAGTGATAGTATACGGTATCCCATTTGGATCACCTATACCTCCGGTAGATCCCGATCCTCCGCAGACCCCAGAAGACCCGGAACCTCCACAGACCCCAGATCCGTATACAGTAGGTGATCTAACGTTTACTGATATATTAGATAATCCGATTCAATTACCACAACCCGGAACAATGATTGTTGCAAATACGATAGTGACAAAAAACGATTCATCAGAATCACAAGCAACTTTGTTAATTGTACTATATAATGAAAGCAATAAGATGGAGCAGTTATCTTTGATGAGGATTAAGTTGAGTAAAGAACAGTCAATTGAATTCGGAACAAGTATAAATTTACCAAAGGATATAGAGGGTTATAGTATTAAAGCATTTGTTTGGGATAGTTTGGGAAATCAGAATCCATTATCTAATGTAATTAGCTATAGAAATACTGGTGAGTAAAAATAATAATGTATTTGTTACACAAAAAGTTATGGGCAAGCCGTTTTCACAGCTTGCCCATAATATTTAGGAGACTTTGATAGCTGTCTACACCATGATATTTGATCTTACTTGTGGTTAAAACATATATTGACCAGCTTTTTTTTTGTATTTTGACTACTATCAGCAATCGGTGTAAAAATTTGCTCCTTGATTTTATAATATTGCATTTAAAAGCTGTGCATACTTTTTCTTGTTTTTAAAATAATAGATAATGATAAACTTGCAGCTAGAAAGGATAGTTGATAATGAAAAAGTTTATTATATCTTTACTCATAATTAGCCTTACCTGGGGTGCTTGCTATTATTACTATAAAACCTGGACTACCGAGTATACCCTATCCCGATATGGGTCTCGGGGGCAGGAAGTAAAAGATATACAATACCGATTAAGGAATTGGGGATACTATAAAGGAAATATTGATGGCATTTACGGTTGGAGAACAGAGCAGGCAGTTCGTGAGTTTCAAAGGAAAAACGGACTTAAAGTTGATGGAATTGCAGGGCCACAGACGCTGGCAGCCTTAGGTCTTCCGACCGGTCAACAAACAGTTGCCACAAGCAGATCGGGAGACGTAAATCTGCTTGCGCGGGTAATTAACGGTGAAGCAAGAGGCGAACCTTATATAGGTCAGGTAGCAGTAGGGGCAGTTGTTTTAAACAGGGTGAAGCACCCTTCTTTCCCCAATACCATTGCCGGTGTAATCTATCAACCCGGTGCTTTTACTGCAATTACTGACGGACAAATACATGCCCAGATGGAAACAACTTCTATTAAAGCGGCACAGGATGCGTTAAACGGCTGGGACCCCACCGGCGGAGCCATTTATTATTATAATCCGGCCAAGACAACAAATAGTTGGATATACAGCCGTCCTGTTGTCAAACGTATAGGTAAACATGTATTTGCCAAATAGATAAAGGGCACACCTTAACGGGTGCCCTTGAAATTAGAAAATACCCTCCTAAAAAGTTTAAATCATCCTGGCCAATAAACCTGTATCACTTATTATATCCTGCAAATCTTCTATAAGTATGGAGAAATAAGGTATCCCTGCTGCATAGGGTGTGATCTCTGCCTGTTGAAAATATAAAATCAGATTTCTGTCTGCAATATAGTAATCCTGGTCAGGCCGTATCCCTTTAAACTCATCCAATATAGGAATATTCCTTTGTTTAATTTGCTGGGCAACCATATCTGAAAGCACCTGCACGTAATTGGAACCTGGTTTAAATAAATCTATTAATGTATAGTTCTTTCCCGTATTTACATCAAAGTTTAAAGACTTTACTAAAGTGACGGGATGCGCTCCGCGGAAATCCCCCAAGCCTATCAGGGATAAGCTAAGTACATTTTTTTCGTTGGTCTTAAGTTCATAGGACATGGAGACATACGTAGGAATATCCATATACTGCAGCTGATTAATCATCTCCAGCACTTTATTATATATAGTCTGGTTTATCCTTTGTTGCGCAATAAGATTGATTATACCATATACAAACGGATAATCAATATTCAACATTGGTGTAACAATTCGCATGTTACAAGTATTAACCGGTAACTTTATTAATGCTAATGCCATACCATCCCTTCCTTTCACCTGTTCATATTCTTTACTTTAGAATATGTGGATCGGGAAGGTTTGCTACAAAATATTTCACTTTAACCGATACGGTTATTAATTTATGTAAATAATGGGGGTAAAAAGCCCATTAGGAACCCCAAAAACGCACCCAGCCATACAATGGCTTTCAGTTCTTTTCCTGCCACATCCAATATTAACTGTTCAAGTTCCGCCAGGTCATACTCATTAATGCGTTTTTCCACAATAGCAGGAATATCAATGGCCGATAAAACCTGAGATAAGTTTTTATACACAATATTGTCAAAAGCGTTTATCACCATTTTTTTATTCGTGGAATCCTATCGCCCATTTGCTCCACCAGTTCTCCCGCCCGCAAATCCAATAGTTTTTTCGTTTCATCCTGTACCAACGAACCAAGAACCTGCCTTGTGTTTGGTGAAAGGAGCATTTCTTTGACTTTCCTGATAATAAAATCCTTCAAAGCATTTGTAATTCCCATATCAAAACGTGCAGCAAAACGGAAAAAGCGGTTTGCCATCTGCTTTTTTATTATACGGTCCACCTCTTCCGAAATATAGGATGTCATCTTATTTACAAATTCATCGGAATTAATTTTTTTAAACAACAGGTCAGCAGCATCATACTGCAATTGGTCAATAAATTCCCGCACCTGTGCTTCATCCGAAACATGCAAAATAATCTCAAAGATGGTTTCTTCATTTTTTGCCAATTGCTCAACCTTTTTATCAAACCATTCTTCAACTACTTCATGAAACTCAGGAGACGATAGAGTACGAATCAAAACATCATCATTTAATAAATTTTCTCCAATTGCAACACCTACGCTTCTTGCCAGGCGCCTTTTCTCTCTGGGAATGATTCCGGGGGTAAAAGGTATCTTAATGCCAAATAAGTATTTTGGTTCAAGAGGCCTGAAAAGCATCTTTATAGCAATATCATTTGTAATATATCCAATCATAGCCCCAACTAATGGCGCAGTAATTAATGCATAATCCATGTAATATTTCTCCTTTAATGTCCACTTATATATTTGATTCCACAGCCTTGACCAGTGCATCCAAATCATTAATACGAACCGAATCCCTGTGGAAATCAATAATACCCTCATCCCTCATACGGCACATTTCCCGCGACATGGACGGACGGGATACATTTAGAAAATCTGCAAGCTGGTCCCGGTTCATGGGAAGAGTAAACATAGGGCTGCCCTTTTTTTTGTACTGTTCCAACAGATATGTGCTGATTTTACCCCGCATACTCTTAATGGATAAATATTCCACCTTTCTGTTCAGAATAAGAGCCTTCTGGGTAAGAATTTTTAACATATTCAACATCAGCATTCTATGGTTATTGCATATTCTTGAGCAATTATCTACAATTGCATGAGCCGCAAGGAACATTATCGTGCAATCTTCATGGGCAAATACCGATGCAGGCCATAACCCATTATCAGAAAAAACGGCCATCTCGCCGAACATATCACCCGGTTTCAATACATCCATAATAACACGCTTACCTGTAATATTTTCTTTAGACACGGTTACATTGCCCGTAATCACAATCCCAATTCCTTCTTGTTTTTCCCCTTCAATGGCAACATATTGGCCTTTCTTATATTGTTTAATTCTCGGTCTCAGGCACGTTAACAATGTATTTAAATTTTCCATGGAAAATCCATGAAACAAAGGTACTTTTAATAATATATCCTCCCACCTGCCATACATTTTCCCCACCTTCTTTCTTTCGTTGCTGTAGCTACAGTATTTTTATTATAACACAACATTTTAAAACATAATATAAGAACTGACCCACTATTTGATAAAAACATACCAAATCGGGCCAGTTCCCATAAACTTTAACAAGTATAAATACATATCATGCACTCTTTGACTTAGTATAAATGTCAAAAGCCACAGCATACAGGAGCACAATTCCTTTAATTGCCTGCTGCCAGTCGACTCCCAAACCTATCAGGGACATACCATTATTCATTACACCCATGACAAGGCCGCCTATAATGGCACCAATAACAGTTCCAATACCTCCGGAAGCAGATGCCCCGCCAATATAACAGGCAGCAATTGCATCCAATTCAAAACCGTTACCGGCCTTTGGTGTGGCAGCGTTTAACCTGGCTGCAAAAACCAGCCCGCATAAAGCGGATAGTACGCCCATATTTACAAAAACCCAGAACAAAACGCGCTGTGCCATTACCCCTGATAATTGCGCTGCTTTTTCATTTCCCCCTAATGCATAAATATGGCGTCCTGCCACTGTTTTTATCGTTATAAATGCATAGATAGCAATTAACAGAGATAGCAATATTAAAACATTTGGTATACCCTTATAACCGGCAAGGATTATGCAAAAAGCATTGATGGCAGCAACAATTATAACCATTTTAACAATAAGGAATTTCATTGGCAGTACTTCAAATTCATACTTCAACTTTGTTTTCCTGCCCCTTAATTCAGATATTATATACACCACCGATAAAATAATGCCAATAAGTATGGTTATAATATGGTATTGTTGATTATTAAACAAATCAGGAATAAATCCCGAACTTATCTTTGTAAAAGCTGTTGGGAAAGGGGCAAGGGATGTTCCCTTCAATACTATCATTGTCAGCCCCCTGAATATGAGCATACCTCCCAATGTAACAATAAACGCAGGGATCCTTATATATGCAATCCAAAACCCTTGCCAGGCACCAATCAGGCCGCCAATAATCAGTGAAAGAACCATAGCGGCAATAAACGGCATTTTCATGTTAATCATAAAAATTGCAGCTACAGCACCTATAAAAGCCGCCACCGAACCTACCGACAGGTCAATATGTCCTGCCACAATTACAAGGAGCATTCCCACAGCCAATACTAAGATATAGCTGTTTTGTAGTATCAGGTTTGTAATATTTAATGGCTTTAACAAAATACCGCCACTTAATATTTGAAACAACAGCATGATTGATACCAATGCAATCACCATGCCGTATTGCCTTATATTGTTCCTGACAATTGTTCTTAATGTCTTCACCGTTTCACACCCTCATTATTAATTACATATTTCATAATCCTTTCCTGGGACGCCTCTTCCCTGCTTAGCTGCCCTGTGATTCTGCCTTCACTCATTACATATATCCGGTCACACATTCCAAGAACTTCAGGTAACTCGGAAGAAATAAGGAGTATTCCTTTGCCCTCCGAAGCTAACTGGTTAATGATGTTATAGATTTCATATTTTGCACCCACATCTATTCCTCTCGTAGGTTCGTCCAATATCAGGATATCAGGGTTGGTAAAGATCCATTTGCTCAGTACAACCTTCTGTTGATTACCACCACTTAAATTCATTGTTTTTTGCAGTATACTGGAACATTTGATATTTAACTTTTTTCTGAATTTTTCTACCTCTACTACTTCTTTATTTTCATTAATAATCAATCCGTCGGATACCTTGTCCAGGCTGGCTATAGTTGTATTTTTTTTGATGTCATCTATCAGGATTAAACCATATTCCTTTCTGTTTTCCGTAACATATGCAATTCCATAAGCAATAGCCTTTCTCACATTTGTTGGGAAAATTTCTTTACCATTTTTAAAAATCTGTCCGCTTATTTTTATACCGTAGGACCTGCCGAAAATGCTCATAGCCAGTTCCGTACGCCCGGAACCCATTAAGCCGGCAATACCTACAATTTCCCCCCGCCGTATCTCAAAGCTGACATTATCTACCACTTTTCGTTCTGCATGTAATGGATGATATACATTCCAGTTCTTTACTTCAAAAATAACTTCTCCAATATTTGGCTTCCTCTTGGGAAAACGGTCCACCAGGTCCCTGCCCACCATGCCTTTAATGATACGGTCTTCCGTAATATTGTCTTCTTCCACACTCAGCGTCTCTATGGTTGCACCGTCACGCAGTATGGTAATGGAATCAGCTACTTTTGAGACTTCGTTTAACTTATGCGAAATTAATATAGAGCTAATCCCTTGTTTCTTAAACTCAAGCAAAAGATTCAGCAAATTTTCACTGTCATCTTCGTTCAATGCTGCGGTAGGCTCATCCAGTATCAGCAACTGAACCTTTTTGGATAATGCTTTTGCAATTTCCACCAACTGCTGTTTTCCCACGCCAATTTCGGTAATCAGCGTATTTGGCGATTCATCCAGTCCCACTTTTTTTAGCAATTCACGGGTTTTTACAATGGTCTCATTCCAATCAATAATACCATTTTTTGCTCTTTCGTTACCTAAAAAAATGTTTTCAGCAATTGACAGGTAAGGGATCAACGCCAACTCCTGATGTATGATCACTATACCTAAGCTTTCGCTTTGCTTAATATCTTTAAATTCGCATTTCTTACCTTTAAACAGTATTTCGCCGGTATAGGTTCCATAGGGATATACTCCACTTAAAACCTTCATCAGGGTTGACTTGCCCGCACCATTTTCACCTACCAGTGCATGTATTTCTCCTTCCCTTACCTTTAAATTCACATTATCCAATGCTTTAACACCTGGAAACGTTTTTGTAATATTTCTCATTTCCAAAATAATCTTTGACATATTATTCAACCCTTATTATTATGATTCAAGCTGTTCCCTTGTATAATAACCACTGTCTATCAATACTTCTTCGTAATTTGTTTTATCCACCGAAACAGGCTCCAGCAAATAAGCAGGGACGACTTTAACTCCGTTGTCATAGGTTTCTGTATCGTTTACTTCCGGTTCCTCACCTTTTAATACAGCATCCACCATTTCAACAGCTTTTTTTGCCAGCTCCCTGGTATCCTTGAAAACGGTTTGTGTCTGTTCCCCGGCAATAATGGATTTTATAGAAGGCAACTCGGCATCCTGTCCCGTAACAATAGGCATTGGTAGGTTTGGTGTACCGTATCCGACACCTTTTAATGAAGAAATAACCCCTATACTGATCCCGTCATAAGGAGATAAAACAGCGTGAATCCTGTCCGTTGTGTAATGGGCACTTAACAGGTTGTCCATTCTTGCCTGGGCAGTAGCACCGTCCCACCTTAGTGTAGCCACCTTGTCCATTCCCATCTGACCGCTTTTTACTACCAACTGTCCCGAATCTATATAGGGCTGCAGCACCGACATAGCTCCATCATAGAAAAAATATGCATTGTTATCGTCAGGTGAACCTCCAAACAGTTCAATGTTAAACGGTCCTTTCCCTTCTTTCAAACCCAGTGCACTTTCAATATAGGAACCCTGCAGGACACCTACTTTAAAATTGTCAAAGGTTGCATAATAGTCAACATTTGGAGTCTTCCTTATCAGGCGGTCGTATGCAATAACCGGTATGTTTTCTTCAGCAGCCTTTGCCAGCACATCTGTTAAAGATTCTCCGTCAATAGATGCAATAACCAATGCATCCACACCAGCTGTAATCATGTTTTCAATTTGTGATATCTGGTTTTCAACAACATCTTCCGCATACTGCAAATTGGTCTTATAACCCAGTTTTTCAAACTCTTTCACCATATTATTACCGTCATCAATCCATCTTTGGGATGATTTTGTAGGCATTGCGATACCAATAGTCTTGGTCTCATCCTGCCTGTCAGCTCCACCGCCACCACCGCCGCCACCACCGGCGCACGCTGCCATCATAAGCACCATTGTCAATATAATCAATACTGTTACAAACTTTTTCACTTAAATTACTCCTTTCATAATTTTAAGTATGATAAGTATATTCGTATGGATACATTTATTGTTTCAATTAATTTTGTATTCTATTCACAAGAATGGCTCCATACCAATAATTACAAGCATTATCCCTGCTTTATTTAAAAAAGCCTGTTGGGGCAGACATGTATATCTGCCCCAACAGTTTTAAAAAATAATATTATTGGCTTATTACAATATGACAGCCCACAAGCTTTATATATTGACCATCCTGGATGGTAATATATTTTTCACTGCTGAACATATCATTTGTTACAATACTGTCAATAGCACCAAGGGAATCCTTTGATACTTCGACATAGGCATCTTTCCCATCGGGCACAACTTTATATTCCCCTGACTTAATATCCCTTCCCACCTTGTACATTCCTTCCTGATATTTGCCATCCTTGGGCTGTAAAACAGGAGCTTTGTCCACCGGAATTGCCGTTGAATTTCTGAACTCTATATATTGTCCATCCTGTACGGTAACATATCTTGTACCTTCAAATATGTCATTTGTTATTATGCTGTCCAGCTCACCGGTGCTATCGGTAGTTACCTGATAGTAGCCCGATCCACTGCTAAATAAAATATATTCTCCTGAAGCAATATCGGTTCCTACTTTATACATACCTGCTTTAATTGATGCATCTTTCTGTTCCGATTCATCGGTTACAGCTTCATCGGGATCAGCCACCTTATCTTTGTCAGCCTCATCTATACCATCCCTGTCTTGTGCTCGCTGGGTATCATCCTGACCTGGTCGTTCTGCAATATCTTTTTCTCCGGGCATATTCCCTTCCGGCAGTTGATTTTCCCTGCTGCCAAGGTTGTATATTATACCGATCAATATTATAAGCGCAACCCAAAACCACCAACTTTTATAAAACGGTTTTTTTTCTCTACCCAAAATAATTCCTCCTTAGATAGGTCAATATGCTACTATTTATGATAACAATATATATTATAATTATACATAAAAAGGGGGACGGTTATCCGTTTCACCCGAAACACAGATAACCGTCCCATATTCTACTGTTCTACACATCTATTCAAGGGTAATCACTTCGGACAGCGGTATCATATTGCTACTTTCTATACTTTCTCTATCCCATATAAAAGTTTTTGCCTTATAGTTGCATATATTTTCATATTTTAATATTAAACCAAAAAATCGGTTTTATACTCCGTGCTGAACAGGAAACGACTCCTGTTTTATTTAAATGCCTTTTCTATAACTCCCCCGCCCAGGCATACTTCGCCCATATAAAAAACCACAAACTGTCCCGGGGTAACTGCTCTCTGAGGCTTCCTAAACTCCACTCTGCACTTATCATCTTCCGTTATCCTTACTTTTACTTCCTGATCCGGCTGCCTGTATCGGAATTTGGCGGTACATTCAAAGCTGGTTCCAGGCGGTTCTCCATTTACCCAATGCAAATTACTTGCCTCCAGACTATTGGAAAACAACGCCGGGTTATCTTCCCCATGCGCAACATAAAGTATATTGTTTTTAACATCCTTATCAACGACAAACCACGGTTTTCCTTCCGGAGTTCCGCCAATGCCCAGCCCTTTTCTTTGGCCAAGGGTATAAAACATAAGCCCATCGTGCCTGCCCAGCAATTCTCCGGACATGGACCGGATTTCCCCCGGTCGGGCAGGCAGGTATTTACTTAAAAATTCTTTAAAATTTCTTTCCCCTATAAAACATAATCCCGTGCTGTCCTTTTTTTCAGCCGTATGTAATCCTGCTTCCCTTGCAATCTTTCTGACGTCTTTTTTAGTCAACCCTCCCAGGGGAAACAATGCTTTTGAAAGTTGCCTTTGATTTAAAGTGCAAAGAAAATACGATTGATCCTTACCTGGATCAACTCCTTTTAAAAGCCTAAATGCCCCGTCCTTGTAATCGGAGCGCACATAGTGGCCCGTTGCAAGATAATCTGCTCCTATTTTTAGCGCATAATCAAGGAATGCTTTAAATTTTATTTCCTTATTGCACATTACATCCGGGTTTGGAGTACGTCCGTTTTTGTATTCCTCAAGGAAATATTTAAACACCCTGTCCCAGTATTCCTTTTCAAAATTAATTGCATAATACGGTATACCTATCTGGTCACATACTTTTCTCACATCAGAAAAGTCTTTTTCTGCAGTGCATACTCCAAACTCATCTTTTTCGCCCCAGTTTTTCATGAATATGCCTACTACGTCATAACCTTGCCGTTTCAACAATAAGGCGGCTACGGAGGAGTCCACCCCTCCCGACATTCCTACAACAACTTTCGTATTCATGTCTTTGCTATTTTCCTTTGTAACCATAATATCCTTTCAAACAAATGCCTTTTATACTATGTTTTTAAGAAAAATGCCCATGGCTAATTGCCCTTTGCAGAGCTTCATAATCAATTCCCCTGTTTCCCCCGGTAAAAAAGCAGGGGTACTTGGTCTTGCAAACATTACATTCTATGTATTGTTTTGCCTCTTCCTGTTCACGTTTATCATACAAAAATGAAAGAAAGACTTCCCTATTATTGGAACCCGGTGCATTCGAATCCATCTTATATGAATATACATATTTTGCTTCATATTTTGCCGTAAAATCACTGTTTTTGCATACAGGACATGTAAGTTTGTTCTTTTCCATAGCAGCACCCTTTTCGTAAAATTATTTAAATTTATTATTCCCTAAAAACAATAATATAATTGATTACCCGGTTAACAAAAACAAGATTTTGAAAAACAAAAAACATTCAGAGATTACCTCTGAATGTTTTTACATTTTGGTTGCGGGAGAGGGATTTGAACCCCCGACCTTCGGGTTATGAGCCCGACGAGCTACCGGACTGCTCCACCCCGCGATATTGCAATATACAATTTAATCCTGATGGTGCCGGAGACCGGAATCGAACCGGTACGATCCTTTAGGGATCGCAGGATTTTAAGTCCTGTGCGTCTGCCAGTTCCGCCACTCCGGCTCATACCGCCGTATTTTTCTTCCTGGCGACAAATATTATTTTACATCTTTTTTTAGTCCCTGTCAACACTTTTTTAAAAGATTTTTTTTACTTTATTGGTAATAAGATGAAAAATCCTGTAATGCGTGGTAATATAATCAAAAAAGGCTGGACTTAATCCAGCCTGATTATCATCATTGGCAAATACTAATAGAATATGTTAGCTGAACGTTTGTAACCTCCGCTTCTCTTCGATTCGATACTCCTTCTCAAATCCTGCATCCTTTCATCACTATCTTGTTTAAATTTCAACAACTTATCCTCAAAGGACATGTTTTCAGGATAATTCTTACGTGACCAGTCAATATCCGCCGGCGGTCTTGAAGATGTGGGATTCGGCTTGCCGGACTCACTGGCAAGGGCTTTCTTAATTGACAGACTAATCTTTCCATCATCGTCAACTGATAATACCTTTACCTTCACCACTTGATTTTCTTTAAGATGATCCTTAATATCTTTTACATACTCAACAGCTACCTCAGAAATATGAACCAGGCCTGTCTTCCCATCAGGTAGTTGAATAAAAGCCCCAAATCCTGTAATTCCGGTTACCTTTCCTTCAACTACTTTCCCTACTTCAACCAACATATTAAAAAAATTCCTCCTTTAGTTTTAAACAGCGCTCTTGCACATATTAAATATACTTTATAATTATATATTTATTTAATTTACCTGTCAAGAAATTTACTGATCCGTTATATCAATGAATACTTTTTCATTGCTTTTTACAAGGCCTAATTTATCCCTGGCAATCCTTTCTATATACATATCAGTGCTGTATAGCAAGCTAAGCCTTTTAAGCTGTTCTGCCTTGGCTTCTTCTTCCTTTATCTGCTGAATATAGTAATTCTTTTGCTCCTTATACGAATTAAGTATAATCTGCTGCTGAATTAGTATGTACACTACATATATGGCTGAAGCAAAATATATAATTTTCTTTAAAATATATTTAATACCGTGCCTTTTTTTCTCTTTTGTTTTTCGCACTGTTCATCACTCTATCTTTTATTAAATGTTAAAATAATATATTCTTCATAAATTTTAAAATTCCTTCTGAATCTCATCATTTTTAAAAATTTTTTCTCCGGAAGAATTAATTATCATCATACCTTTCCTGCAATTCTTCTTAAATGCTTTACAGAGCGCACTCCTCTCTCACAGGTATTTCTCGCCAGCCTATACATTTTTCTGTAAGACCTCTTCAGAAAATCAACTAATGCCTTGCATGGTTTCCGGAAAATCTTATAAACTACGGCAAAAGGGAACAAAAGAATTTTTATGATAAGTAAAATAATTTTTTTAAAGAAATTGATGACCGTGACTGATACTCTAATGACAAAAGGACTGAATGCTAAACTATAAAAGATGACTCCCAGAATAACGCCTAAAAACTCATACCATCTTAATTCCCCGTTATTTGTAACAAATACTAAAGCAAATATGATCAAGGTAACAAGAATCCAAAACAATATATCCTGCAAATAAATGACGATATTTGATGTTTTGACAAAGCGCCTGAAAATCCTAAAAATATCAAAAACAAAGCCTACAATAATTCCCCCAACCACTGAGCATAAAAATACATATGCCTGATTGGTTATAGATACTTCCAAACACCTCACCTCATCCATTTTGCTCTACCGGAACATCTTTGCAAGGAAACCAAGCCCTTTTGACTTTCCATGGTCATCATCCGAATAAGTGCAGCTCACTATATCTCCTTCTATAGATAATTCACCGCTATCAATATCTAATTTATTGATGTGTAGTCCATACCCTTTAATAATCAAAACCCCCAGCTCCGTATGCAATACTATGCTTTCATCATCAAAGCTTTCCACATCCAAAACCCCGGAGATGCTGATTTTTTCCCTGTTCTCTATGATTAAGTTTTGAGTTACGGCCTTTACCCCCGACCTTGTATTTTTTTTGTCCTCTATCATATGAATACCCCCACGCCCGTTTTTCTACCTTTTTGTTCTAACACATATTATGCATCAGTATATAAAAATATGACAAGCAGTTTTATAACTTATCAGCTTTCCAAGACTTTATACATATTCGACGCATCACCCTTGGCCACATGCTCCGATATATTAAGTACCTCCACCTTAACCATCCGTTCTCCAAATTGTATTTCCAAAATATCCCCTACTTTTACTTCCGAACTTGCCTTTGCAACCTTTTGATTGATTTTTACCCTACCCTGATCACATGCTTCATTTGCTACGGTTCTTCTTTTGATTAACCGGGAAATTTTCAAGAACTTATCCAGCCTCATTCTTTACCTCCTGATAACTATAAAAAAAATTGAAAAAATCAGGTGCCAACCTGATTTTTTTCTTAAGGTATTATATTTATTATTACAATAAATGGTTACTTGCTTATTGCGTCTTTCATTGCCTTTCCAACTTTAAAAACAGGGACTTTGGATGCTGGAATAATTATTTCTTCCTTTGTCTGAGGATTTCTCCCCTTCCTTTCTGCTCTTTGTCTAACTTCAAAGGATCCGAATCCAACTAATTGCACTTTTTCTCCTCTTGCAAGTGCTTCCTGCACCGTTTCAATGAAAGCATTTAAAGCTTTCTCAGCATCTTTTTTTGACATTTCGGCCTTCTCGGCCATTGCAGCTACCAGTTCTGCCTTATTCACTGTTTATTCCTCCTAATGTAAGTTTTTGTACATATAGCATATTCGCTATACTTTTAAAAAATCCTTCTTTTTTATGCTTAGTTTTTATCTTTTTTTTGCAAAATATGTGTTTTTGCCTCGTCCCATAAAAGGTCCATCTCCTCCAGTGTCATTTCTTCCATTGTTTTCCCAAACCTATGGCAGTTTTTTTCTATGTATTCAAACCGGTCTATAAATTTTTCAATGGTGTTGGTCAGGGCTAGCTCAGGATGAACCTTCAGAAAACGGGCCACATTTACAACTGCAAAAAGGAGATCTCCTATTTCTTCTTCAATTTTTCCCAAGTTTTCGGTCATGTATACCTGTTCAAGCTCATTTATCTCTTCTTTCACCTTAGATATGGCCCCTTTTACATCATCCCAGTCAAAGCCTACCTTTGCTGCTTTCTGCTGCACTTTGTAACTTCTCATGAGTGCCGGGAGATAGGAAGAAACATCTTTTAACATCTGGGTATAGCTCTTCAATCCCTTTTCCTTCTTTTTAATTGCCTCCCAATTATCCAGCACTTCCTCAGGTGTATCTGCTTTATCCTGTCCAAAAACATGAGTATGTCTGGCAATCATTTTCCTACATATGCACGAAATAATATCATCTATGCTAAAGGTACCCTCTTCCTTGGCAATTTGAGCGTGAAATACAATCTGCAGAAGCAAATCTCCCAGTTCGTCTGCAAACCTATTTTTGTCACCTGAATCCAGTGCTTCCAGTACCTCATAGGTTTCTTCTATAAGATATCTTTTCAGGCTTTCATGGGTCTGTTCCCTGTCCCACGGGCAGCCTTTTTCACTGCGAAGCAATTCCATTATGTCTAACAGTTCCTGAAATGTGTATCTTTTATCGGACATTCCCACTGCCTCCTTCATTAGTACATTCCATATGATAATAAATTCCGCCTTTATTTTAACATTCCAAACCGGTTCATTATCCTCAAGATTTTCTGCCCCTTAGGCATCAACTCTATATCTTCTTTTCTTATTCCGCCTATGGCAATCAGCATAAGTCCATACATAAGCGCTCCGATTACTATAGCGCCCAGTGTCGCAATGCTGTTGCTTTGCGTTCCCAGCATAAGCTTATCGTACGTGAAAACAACTGCAATCACCATGGATGCCACGGCAATCACAGGTTTAAATACAAAATCCATAAACTTGTACTCCGCCCTGGTATATTTCTTAACCGATATAAGGTTCAACATAGCAATAACAAAATAACATATATTTGTTCCCAGGGGTGCACCCTTTATATTTATATAATCAATACCCACTACAAAATAATTTACTATTACCTTGATAATACCACCTATAAGCATATTCCTTACAGGAATAAAGACTCTTCCGGTAGCTTGTAAAATTGCATTGGTTACCAACACAAGAGACACAAATATCACTGCTATACCCAATATATTTAACAGTTTCTCAGCACCCGTATCCCGGTATACCAGCTGCAGAATCGGTCCTGACAGCACGGAAAGACCGATTGCACATGGAAGCGAAAAAAGCAAAGTAATTCTTAAGGCTGATTCAGTGGTTTTTTTGGCAAGCCTCATATCCTTTACGGCAAAGGCACTGGATATGGCCGGTACAATGCTAATACCCATTGCTACAATCAGGGTAGGAGGAAGATTAAACATGGTGACTGCATACTGGGACAAGTAACCATAGAGTGTACTTGCTTCTCTTTCCCCATAGCCAATTGATTGAAGCCGGTTCATAATCATAGCCGCATCAATCACGCTCGTCAGGCTGAACACGGAAGCACCTAGTGTAATGGGGACAGCAATCTTTATAAGGTATCTCAGAATATCTGAACCGGTCCTATACCTTGAGGTATGTACGGTAGCTGTCTTCCGCCTCCCCACATTTTTACTGCGGTAAAAACGATGTATGATGAATAATATCGCCGCCCCTAAAAAACTGCCGGTTGAAACACCCAGTATAGCTCCTGCCGCCGCGTATTCTATTCCTTTTGGAACCCATAAATATGCAAGCAGGTACCCTATCACTAATTTACCCAGCGCTTCTACCACCTCGGATATTGCAGTTGGCACCATGTTTTGAAGCCCCTGGAAATATCCCCTGTATGCGGACATCAGTGCTACGAAGAATAAACTGGGGGACATGGCCATAACCGCAAGATAGGCCCGTGAATTCCCAAAGCTGTCTGCAAAAAACTTTGCACCAAAAAAAAGAATGGACGTACCCACAATACCTATTACACTCAATAGGCCAAAAGCCACTTTAAAAATTCTATGGGCTTCTTCCCTGTTGTCACAAGCCATGCTTTCGGATACCATTTTAGATACAGCTATAGGCAGTCCTGCAGTAGCAATAATAAACAGCCACTTGTATATTTCATAGGCCGCACCATATATCCCCATCCCATCAGGACCAATTAAATATGTAAGAGGTATTTTAAAAACAGCACCTATTATTTTTACAATAGCATTAGCCAGAACCAATGTAAGGGTACCCTGGAGAAACGTCTGCTTATGCGATTTAATCAATCATATCCCACCTTCCGCTCGTGATTCCATTCGCCCATGAATAACCAATAATAATGTATTAATGCAACTTGATATATTATACCAATCATTTCTCATAAATAAAAGTGATAAAATAAAAAAACATATTAGGCACAACTAATAAAATATAATATTTTACTAATTGTGCCTAGTATGTTAAACCAAAAAACCAATTAAAACTATTGTTCCAATTGTTTTCCTAAGAAGCCTGCTGCCGATTGGGCCAGTTTGCTCTCAACTTCGCCCATTCTTACATTTTCATCCGTTGCCAGAAAAACCACTGAGCCAATGGTATCTCCTTCAGAAATAATGGGAACCACAACACCGGCAGAATATTTGTTGTCATCTTCTATAACGCTGATTCTTCTGTCTTCTCCGGGCTTAAGGGTGAAAGTGGATTTCTCCTGCATAATTTTTTCCAAGTCTTCACTTATCTTTTTCTCCATAAAATCTTTTTTAGGTGCTCCTGACACTGCAATAACAGAATCTTTATCGGTTATGCAAATAGCATGTCCACTGGTTTTTGCCAACGTATCCGCATACTGTGCTGCAAAATCACTCAATTCACCAATAGGTGAATACTTCTTCAGAATAACCTCCCCTTCTTTGTCGGTAAATATTTCCAAGGGGTCGCCTTCTCTTATTCTCATTGTTCTTCTGATTTCTTTTGGTATTACAACTCTTCCTAGGTCATCTATTCGTCTTACTATTCCAGTCGCTTTCATGTACATTACCTCCTTTGTATATTAATGAATCTTAACTTCAAATTTAGTATTAATAGTTTACTGGGGTTTTATACATGTTTTTGAACTCTCTGCATTTGCGTAGCAAATATACCAATAGACCAAAAAAAAGTTAACCAATCAGCAAAACACTGTCCTGATCGGTCAACTGCTTAACATATATTCTTACTTTATTACTAATCCGTATCATCAATTACCTTGATCTTCTCCAATACCTTTTCGTTTACAGTAACATTTGCTTCTTTCTTCCAGGCATCAATTTGTTTTTCATACTTAGCCTTTGCGGCACCTGCCCATGCTTTTTCCTTGTATTGTTCAAAATATTTAGGGTCGGAGGTATGGTCCTCCCTCTTTAGAATGTGATACCCATACACTGTTTCAATTACATCGCTTATTTCACCAATTTCAAGGGAAAAGGCCGCATCTTCAAATTCCTTTACCATTTCACCATTTTTTTCAAACAGGTATCCATCCGGATTATCATATAAACCTGTATCCTGGGAATATAAATACATCAGTTTATCAAAATCTTCTCCATTGCGCAACCTCCGAAGCAATTCTTCTGCCTGCTTCTTCACTTCTTCTTTGAAATTTGACGGAATAGGCATGGTATGGTCTTCCGTTTCCGTCAATAAAAGTATATGCTTTACTCTTACCACATTCTCATCAAAGTACTTTTTTAATTCTTCATCCGTAATAGTAAAACCTTCCTCTTTATCCGTCAACTTAGAATATAATTTTTCAGCCAACTTAAGGTCTTGAAGAACCTTGTCAAAGCCTTTATCGGTTATACCTATATCGTCCAAAAGCTTATTGTAACCGTCCAAACCTCCCCAGTGTTCTACATAATGAGTCTTTTCTTCCCTTACCGCTTTCAAATCCTCATCCGTCAAGCTTAACCCCATTTCTTTTGCTTTTTGCAGTTGAACCTTGCTGCTTATTGCTGCGTCCATTGCTTTTTCCTTTGCTACATCAACTGCCTTTTTACCTTCGATTTCCGTATCCCAGAAATTATCCACCTGCTCAATAGAAGCTCCAAGAGCCATTTGCTCCTTCGCATTCCATAAAAAGAAATTGTATTCTTCAACAGTAATTTTTTCACCGTTGACAGTAGCAATTTCTTTGTCCAAATCGATATCACTGCTGCATCCTGAAAAAATCAGGCTGAAAATTAAGCCAATACACAAAACAGGAAATAATGTTCTTGACCTCAACTAAAACAACCCCTAACGTATAATTTAAACTAGACATAAATACCATACTATATCACAACCTTACAGCATGCTACCTATATGTATTTATATATATTATACTGAAAATTCAAGCTACCTGCAATTCTTTCAACTTTTGTAACATAATCTTAATATTATTTAAGATTATGGACACACTGTCCTTTCCTGTTTTGTAAGTTAAATAAGGGTTGTCGCCGGCCGTAAACATTAATTTACCTTTAAATTGGCTTATAACATCATTTATTGCCTTCATATTTACCTTTTTGCTATCACAAAACTGCAGCAAAATACTTTCATTCTTTTGGCTTATGGAACAAATGCCCACATCCATGGCAATACTTCTTATCAATGCAATGGTCATCAAATTGGATACCGGAACGGGCAGGTCCCCATACCGATCCTCCACTTCCTCACCCACATCATAGAAATCCTGTTGGTTTTGTATAGATGCAATTTTCTTATATATTTCAAGCCTTTGGCTATGGTTTTCAATATATTCTTCAGGTATAAAGGCATCCACATTAATATCCACTGTGACCTCCGTCTTAGGTTCTACAACCTCGCCCTTTATTTCCCGCACAGCTTCTTCCAGCAACTTGCAATACATATCATATCCCACTGCTTCCATGTGCCCATGCTGTTCCGGGCCGAGAAGGTTTCCTGCCCCTCTTATCTCCAGGTCGCGCATTGCAATCTTAAACCCTGAGCCAAACTCCGTAAACTCCTTTATGGCCTGCAGCCTTTTTTCGGCAGCCTCTTTAAGTACCTTGTCTTTCCTATACGTAAGATAGGCATAGGCAAGCCTGTTGGAACGGCCTACCCTCCCTCTCAGCTGATAAAGCTGTGCTAAGCCCATGCTATCCGCATCTTCTATGATAATTGTATTCATATTGGGAATGTCCAAGCCTGTCTCAATTATGGTGGTGCACACAAGCACATCCACTTCCCCGTTTAACACCTTCATCATGGCATCTTCCAGCTCATTTTCATTCATCTGCCCGTGAGCAACTATAATTCTTGCTTCCGGAACCATGTTTTCAATGCGACTTGCCACACTATATATATCCCTTACCCTGTTAAATAAATAATAAACCTGGCCGCCACGGTTAATTTCACGTATTATTGCCTCCTTAATCACTGCCTCATTGTATTCCAATACATAGGTTTGGACAGGATACCTGTCTTCCGGCGGCTCTTCAATCACACTCATATCCCTGATTCCTATCATGGACATATGAAGCGTCCTGGGGATGGGTGTCGCCGTAAGCGTCAGAACATCTACATCTTTTTTGAGGCTTTTCAGTTTTTCTTTATGGGTTACACCAAAGCGCTGCTCTTCATCAATAATCAATAATCCTAAGTCTTTAAACTTTACATCTTTCTGAAGAAGGCGATGGGTTCCTATTACAATATCTATTTCTCCTGTTCTTAATCCCTTAATTATCTTTTTTTGTTCCCTTGGGCTTTTAAAACGGCTAAGCATTTCTATCTTAATAGGGAAGTCTTTCATCCTTTGAACAAAATTATTATAGTGCTGTTGTGCCAGTACGGTTGTAGGTACCAGGTATGAAACCTGCTTTCCATCCATTACTGCTTTAAAGGCTGCCCGAATGGCAACTTCCGTCTTCCCATATCCCACATCGCCGCATAATAAGCGATCCATCGGTCTTGGCTGCTCCATATCCCTCTTTACTTCTTCAATACACCTTAACTGATCCATGGTTTCTTCATAAGGGAAAGTATCTTCGAACTGTTTCTGCCATTCCGTATCGGGAGAAAAAGCATATCCCTGTACCGCCTGGCGTTCTGCGTAAAGCTTTATCAGGTCCCTGGCTAATTCTTCCACCGATTTCTTCACTCTATATTTGGTTTTCGCCCAGTCCACTCCTCCTAATTTATGAATTTTAGGAGCTTTTCCTTCCGTTCCAATGTATTTCTGAATCAGGTCCAATTGGTTTACAGGGACATATAAGAAATCATCGCCCTTATATCTTATTTTTAAATAATCCTTTTTTGCTCCTTCCACCACCAATTTTTCTATGCCCATATATTGTCCTATCCCATGGTTCTGGTGTACCACATAATCGCCCACATTTAAATCCGTAAAGGCCTTTATTCTGCCGGCAGATTTTCTAAAAGCAGACTTTCTTACCGTCTTTTCCTTGCCAAATATCTCCTTATCGCTAACCAAAACAAAATTAATTAAGGGATACTCAAACCCTTTTTGCAGGGCACCATGGGTTACCACAACCTGTCCTTTTGGCGGCACATCTTTAATTTCATGCACATAAGTGCTGTTAATCTCCATTTTATTTAAAGTTTCTACCAGTTTTTCGCCCCGGCTGCGGGTCCCGGCCAGCACAATTATGCGGTACTTTTTTTCCTTCCACCTTTTTATATCTTCAAAGAAGTAATCCATCTTGCCGTGGAAGGAGTAAAGGGTTTTTACAACCATGTTTATCACTTTTTGGGGCCTGTAGTCAGGACTGGTGTGGGAAATAGCACTTATACCAATCAGCATGCGATCCGTCGCCTGCTTAATAAAAGAATAATAGTCCATATGCAAGCGGCTTGTTTCTTCCAACAGCAGCCCTTTTTCCATCATCATCTTAACCGTCTCATTGAATTCATATTGTATTGTTTCAGCCTTCTGCCTAATCCTTTGAGGCTCGTCAATAAAAATAAGCGCATCGCTTTTTATATATTGGAAAAGGGTGGGCTGCCCCGGATAGATCAAAGGCAGGTACTTATCAATGGATGGAAAGTAATGCTGCTGCCGAACCTTTTCCATATCTTCCTTCAAATGCTGTATTGCCTGCTTTAAAATCTCTTTATTTTGTGAATAAACCACCTTTTTTTCCAATTTACCAGCCAGTTCATCCATCCTGCTTAAGATGTCGGCTATTTCCTGTTTTTGCAGCAGCACTTCCCTTGCCACCGTCACACTGACCTTGTTCACTTTTCTGATTGACAGCTGGGACATGACATCAAACTCACGTATAGAGTCAATTTCATCATCAAAAAATTCAATGCGGTAAGCATTATCGGAAGTAATTGGATAAAAGTCTACAATTCCTCCTCTCATGCTGAACTGGCCTTTTCCTTCCACCATATCCACCCGTTCATAGCCCATGGCAACCAAGCTCTCGACCATTTTCATGGGGTCAACGTTCATACCCACCTCGTAATTCTTTCTATGTTTTATGTAAAGTTCATGGGGAATGGTATACTGCAATATGGCATCAATTGAAGTAATAATAATGCCGTCTTCTTTACCGGTGCATAAACTGTCCAACACTTCTATTCTTTTTTGAATTAGTTCATTGCTATGGGCCTCAACCCCATAAAATATCAATTCTTTGCTCGGATATATCTTTACCGCATCTCCTGCAAAAAACATTAAGTCGTCGTATATCTTTCTTGCATGCATATCATCCTGTGTGATAATGATACATTGCCTTTTCGTATGCACACAGCATGAGTATATCAAATGCGCCTTTTGGGAATCAGAAACACCAATTATATTTACAGGACCTAAACCTTCCTTAATGCTTGAAATCAAGTCGTTATATTCTTTAAGTTCCAAAAGAAAATCGGCAAGCCCTCTCATTTTTTCCTCCATTATACCATTCCATTTCCATTAAACTTATTCATTGCTACATTTACGCCTGCTTGTATTATAACCGGGACGGCCTCCGCCGCTTTCTTTAAAGAAGGTATTAAAATCTCCAGTTCCTCCCTTGAAAACTTACCCAGCACATAATCAGCAAGATCATAGTCAGGATGTGATGGTTGTCCAATACCTATTTTAATCCTTGGGAACACATCCGACTGCATCTGGTATATTATTGATTTTACCCCATTATGCCCACCGTCACTACCTTTTGCACGGATCCTGATTCTTCCCAGTTGCAGGCTTATATCATCATATATTACAATTATGTTTGAATTGTCAAGTTTATACCATTCTTTTAAATCCCGCACGCTTTCCCCACTTAAATTCATATACGTCTGGGGCTTTGCCAATATTACCTTGTTTCCCTGTATGAAGCCTTCACCAATCAGTGCTTTATGTTTTAACCTGGACATATTTATATTATAAACAGAGGATAAATAGTCAATCACCTCAAAGCCCACATTATGCCTCGTACCTGCATACTGGGCTCCCGGATTGCCTAGTCCTACAATTAAATACATACATTCACCCTTTCTACATAAAACACCATAAGGTCAGGTAAATATTACCTGACCCCGGC
This sequence comes from Clostridiaceae bacterium, assembly GCA_012735465.1. Classification (GTDB taxonomy): domain Bacteria; phylum Bacillota; class Clostridia; order SK-Y3; family SK-Y3; genus JAAYHJ01. The sequence continues at coordinate 28,596 of JAAYHJ010000018.1, read as the reverse complement.
ATAATTAAATATATTCATGACCGCATTGTATTTATACAAATAATGTGCTTACCGGTAAATCCTCGTAAATTCTTTCTATAGCCTCTGCAAAAATAGGAGCTACTGATAATACCTTAATCTTATCAATTGCCTTTTCTTCCGGAAGAGGTATTGTATCTAAAATAACCAATTCCTTAATAGGAGAATCCTTAATCCTTTCAATGGCAGGGCCGGAAAGAACCCCGTGAGTACAACATGCGTATACTTCCTTTGCACCCCGTTCCACTAATGCCTTTGCTCCGGATGTAATTGTACCGGCAGTATCTATCATATCATCCACTAAAATAACTTTTTTATCCTTAACATCTCCAATAATATTCATAACTTCCGCCACATTAGCCTTTGGTCTTCTTTTGTCAATGATAGCCAAAGGCGCATCCAACCTGGCGGCAAAATTCCTGGCACGGGTTACACTGCCCAGGTCAGGAGAAACTACAATGATGTCGTCCTTTTCATTTTCAAACTTAGTAGAATAATATCGTCCCAGTATGGGTACTCCAGGTAAATGGTCCACAGGCACGTTGAAAAATCCTTGTATTTGAGGAGCGTGCAAATCCATGGTTAAAACCCTGTCAGCACCGGCTGTTGCAATTATATCTGCTACCAGCTTTGCTGAAATGGGATCCCTGGCTTTTGCCTTACGGTCCTGGCGTGCATAGCCAAAATAGGGAATAACAGCCGTAATTCTACCTGCCGACGCCCTTTTGAAAGCATCAATCATTATTAACAATTCCATAATATGCTGGTTTACCGGGTTGCAAGTAGATTGTACAACAAAAACATCCGAACCCCTGACCGTTTCTCCAATATTAACAAAAATTTCGCCGTCACTAAAATTTCCTACTTCCGACTTACCCAAGGGTACCCCAATAATTTTAGCAATGGATTCGGCCAGCTTACGGTTAGAATTAGCCGTAAATATTTTAATATTTTTACCGTGAGTTATCATTAGCGGAACCTCCTTGATTACACATAATTCTCCTTTTCATCTCTTCCTCAACTTTTAAAAGCTGCGTCCGGTCGTTAACACCTTCCAATTGGGCTGAATCATCCACCTTCATTGCTCCGACCTTATGCCCTTCCCGTATCAGTATCTCTATAGTATCTGTCAGGTAATATTCACCTTGTGCGTTTTTATTATCGAGTTTGCCCAAAGAATCAATCAAATAAGGAATGGTAAAACAATACACTCCCGAATTTACCTCTTTAATCATCCTTTCTTTTTCATCGGCATCCTTATGCTCTACAATTTTCATCACATTGTTATTCTTATCCCGCACAATCCTTCCATAACCCGTAGGATCTTCCAGCTCAGTTGTAAGAACGGTTGCTGCATTTTTGGAATCAATATGAAAATTAAAGGCTTTTCGTATCGTATCCCCCTGAATAAGAGGCGCATCCCCATTTAAAACAATGACATATCCGTCCCTGTTTCTTAGAAAAGGTATGGCTTGCATTACCGCATGTCCCGTTCCCAGCTGTTCCTTTTGCAGAGCGTATTGAACCTTTGGACCCATATATTCCATAACTTCATCTGCTTTATATCCTACCACAATAACACAGTGATGAATACCTGCCTGCTGAACAGAATTAAATACCCATTCTACCATAGCTTTACCACAGACCGTGTGAAGCACTTTTGATTTATTGGATTTCATCCTCTTCCCTTCACCGGCTGCTAAAATAATAGCGGATAAGTTTTCCAAATAAAAACACCATCCTTGTTATTTTTTTGCCGTAATCATTCTCTCATTTTTTTTATATTTTTTCAACCCTTAATTGGCAAATATTATATATATGAACGAATATATAAATAAAAAATAACAATAAAAAAGACACGTTTAAGTGTCTTTTCAGTGTTGCGTATTATAAACCTTATGTGTCCTGTGCTATTTCATTTTCCTGTACAAGCGTTGTTTCATATTTTTCTAAAATAGCGTTTTGAAGAGCTTCCCGGGTTTCAGCATTAATAGGATGCGCAATATCTTTAAACTCACCATCAGGAGTTTTACGACTGGGCATTGCAATAAACAGCTTATCCTGGCTTTCAATTACCTTTATGTCATGTACTACAAAAGAATTATCAAAGGTTACAGATACCACTGCTTTCATTTTACCTTCTGCATTAATTTTTCTGATTCGGATATCAGTTATTTCCACGATGCCTTCACCACCTCTCCCACGAAGCAACTTGATGCAACCCAATCGTTTACTGTTCCTTATCGTAAATGCCTTATTCTGGTTCTATAGTTTTCATATTTCATATTTTATCATTAGCAGTTTTATTTATTTTTATACCCGGCATCAAATCTATAATACTATTCTGTTCATCCACATTATTCAAAATTAATAATGAAAAATAATCCCGTACAAATTTATCCGATGGTTCTTTTGTAGAAATCAAAACTGCAATTCCTGCTACCTCCGATTCAAACTCCTTCATCAACTCTATTATTCCCTTTGCCGTTCCTCCCCCTTTCATAAAATCATCTACAAACAAAACTTTTGAATTCTTTTTCAGAGCTCTGCGGGAAAGGGACATGGTCTGAATCCTTCGGCTTGACGCAGATACATAATTAATATTTACTGAAGAACCTTCCGTTACCTTACTGTCCCTGCGCACAATAATCAGAGGTACATTCATAGCCCGGGCAGTCATCATGGCAATGGGTATACCTTTGGTCTCTACCGTAACCACATAATCAATTCCCTTGTTTATAAACTCTCCTGCAAAAATTTTGCCGATGTTGTCCACATAAGCGGGATTATATATTATATCAGTCATATATATAAAACCTCCTGACAGGATCCTGTTTGGATCCGAGAGGCTCTTGCAAAGCTCGTCAAGGATCATTTCAATTTTATGTTTTCCAAGCATGGGAATATATTTAACCCCACCTGCAGCTCCTGAAATAGTTTCTATTTCTCCTAACTGAAGCTTTTCTGCAATCCCTCTCAACAATTCCACATCTTCGCTCAATGTAGACTTAGCACAGCCAAAGATATCCACAAAATAATTAAATGTAAATAATTTATTTGGATGATTGCTTAAAATTTGAGTCAAAGCTGCGATCCGTTCATTTCTTTGCAGTTTCTCCATTTGCTTTTCCTCCGCTTCTCAGAAGTTGTGTTCTCATTAAACCCCATTATACACAATAATACGAATATTTTAAAGAATTTCTTGAAAATTATTCACTCATTTATATTTTTTATAATTCTTCCATATACTATTTAGAGGACATTTGCACTTGAAAATGTTTGCTATTTGATTACTGATGATATATATTATAGATAAAAAGATAATAGACAATTATATTATCAACGATTAGTTAATTACATTATTGACAATAATTCTAATATTAAGTTTACTAAATAATTTACTTTAAGTAAGGAGTGTTTTATTTGCCTGAATTAAAACTTGATTTTCTGAAACCAGGTACCCATGTTCATTTTATAGGTGTTGGAGGCATAAGCATGAGTGGCTTGGCCGAGATACTGATAAAAAATAATTATAAAGTATCAGGTTCGGATATTAAAGCATCTTGTTTGACACGAAAGCTGGAAAACATGGGTATGCGTTTCTTTGCCGGGCATTCGGAAGAAAATATTAAGGGAGCCGATCTCATAGTCCATACGGCAGCGGTAAAGAGCTCCAATCCGGAAATGAAAGCTGCAAAGGAACACAATATACCCATCATTGAACGGCCGATACTTTTAGGAGAGATAATGAAAAAATATCCTCATTCCATTGCTATTTCGGGAACTCATGGCAAAACAACCACTACATCCATGGTTTCTCTCATTTTGCTGAATGCCGGCCTGGACCCAACCATATTGGTGGGAGGAGAATTGGAAGAAATTAATGGCAACGTTCGTGTAGGAAACAGTACATATTTTGTTACAGAGGCATGTGAGTACGTGGATAGTTTTCTCAAGTTCTATCCCTTTGTAGCAACCATACTCAATATTGAAGAAGACCATTTGGATTATTTTAAAAACCTGGAGCACATCATTTCATCCTTTAGAAAATTTGCCCAATTGGTACCGGACAACGGTTATTTAATTATATGCGGCGATGATGCAAAGGTTCTGAAAGCAGTGGAGGGCATATCCTGCAATATCATTACTTTTGGAATCAAGAACGGTAATTGGGATTGGAGTGCAAAAAACATATTTTTTAATGAATGGGGCTTGCCACATTTTGACATAGTATATAAAAACAGTGTGCTTTCTACCATACAGCTTAATATACCGGGTATACATAATATATACAATGCCCTTGCAGCTGCAGCTACAGCTTCTTGTCTGGGAGTGGACATAAAGACTATTTCAAAAGCAATATCCAACTTCAGGGGTACCCATAGGCGTTTTGAAACAAAGGGAAATATCAATGGCATTAGAATAATTGATGATTATGCCCATCATCCCAGCGAGATAAAAGCTACTCTTGCTGCTGCTTCCAGGCTTCCTCATAACAAGCTGTGGTGTATTTTTCAGCCTCACACCTATACAAGAACCCTTGCCTTGATGGATGAGTTTGCAAGCTCCTTTGGAGATGCGGACAAGGTCATTATTACCGATATATATGCTGCCCGGGAGGTTGATAACGGAACGGTACATGCTACCGACCTCGTACATAAAATAAAGGCTAAAGGTTTTGACGCCCAATACATATCCAAATTTGAAGAAATAGCAGAATACGTTATGAAACATGCAAAAGCAGGGGATATGGTTTTAACCATGGGTGCAGGGGATATATACCTGGTAGGGAAAATGATCTTTGATAAAATAAGAAATGCCCAGTCTATAGCATAAAGATAATAGTTTACAAGTATTAAAAGTGTAAAAAGAGGCATGTAAGACCCATAGGTCCAACATGCCTCTTTTTATGATTTTAATTTACCATCGCTCTGCTAATCATCATGGCACATTCTGCCCTCGTCGCCGGTCTGTCTAAATTAAAGTTCCTGTACATACTGTCTTCAATATTAACAATGCCTGCATCCAGCATCTTTTTCATGCTTCTTGCCGCATAATGATTGGAATTGGCCAGTTTTGAATAAACGCCGTCTTTTAATGCCCTTAGGGGATAGGCTCTGTCTATCACCACTGCAACCTGCCCAATGGTAACAGGATCGTCAGGCCTGATAGTTCCGTCTCCATTGCCCTTTACAAGATTATTATTTACAGCAGTCATGATCAGGTCTTTCCCCCAATGATTATTCAAATCTGTAAATTCATTGGTTTGAGCATTTGTTATAGGATATCCTTTGGCTTTAACCATCATTGTAAAAAATTCAGCCCTTGTTATACTGCCTTCCGGTTTAAATATTCCCCCTTCATATCCTTTTACTATGCCCGCATCGTGCAGATGCTGAATATACAACTCGGCCTCATGGCCTTGTATATCGTGGAAAACAGGTTCCTCGCTTCCTTCCCGCTTAAGCAGCACCCTGATTGGCGGCACAAGGCCAAACACCCTGCAATCAACGCTGGCGGTGGTAACTTCCTCGGATTTATTCTTTACAATTCCATAATGCACATATAAGTTTTTACCTTTACTTGCGGTAACACTCCTTAATTGAATGTATTCTCCGGGATTTGCACCCTTTAATGTAACTTGGACAGTGTTTGAACCAATGTATTTTAATGTGTATGTAACGGTTTCTGCAAAAGAAATATAGGCCGTTGGTATTGTCAGTATGCACGACAGCACCATTGATATTATAAATTTTATGTGTCTTTTCATTCCATACCCCACCTAATACTGAAAAATTAATTTGAATCCTATTGCACATTGTAAATACAACAACTGTAGGGGCAGCTGCCCACAGCTGCCCGAGCCTTTGAATTTTATCCTATTTCTCCAATGTATTTCATTAACCTGCGCAGCATTGCTGCCATTTCCGCCCTGGTAATCTTTTCACCGGGTGCCAGTGTATTACCACTTTTACCAGCCAATATCCCAATGCTTACAGCAAACCGCACTGCCGGCAGATAAGTAGCGCTGATTAAATTTGCATCCTTATACCGGCTTAAATCGGCATAAGCTTCTGCTCTTTGTCCCGTCTTTATCTCATACAGCCGCGCCAGCATTGAAATTGCCTCCTGCCGGGTGATAAAGCTGATGTTTTTAACATCCTTTGTAATACCTGCTTTATATGCCTCTGCAGAATAATTATCCCCGTATTTATATCCCAGCACATCCAATATAAGCTTAACGCCTTCCTCCATTGTGATTATGTCGTCCGGGCGGAAGCGGGTATCCTTACGTATGCTGGGTAAATCATAAGCAGAAACCAAGCGCAGAATATCATCGTATACCCAATGCCCATAAACATCAGTAAACGGTATGGTATCTTCTTTTTTGAATACGGCTATCTTACCCGGTAGGGAAACCGCAATAATAGCATACCCTACATTTTTTGCCGGGCTAAACATGGGAGTGGTTTCAAGCATCTTCCATTCCTGTGCTTTATCATCGTATACATACCCCTGAACCTTACCCCTATTATCCCAGCCCGTATCTTCAAAAGGATATTCCACTATAATTGGATTGTTAAAGGATTGCAGTACCCTCTTCATGTTACTGCTTTCCACCCATGCTTCCAGGTTTGTAGCTTTCGATTTTGAAATTAAGCTGCTGCCATAAGTCTGGTAAATACTGCTACTGCTCATATCAGTAAAAAAGAGATTGACCACTGCATTGTTTATACCCATATCTGCATTTAAAACAATGGTATTGGGCCTGAAGGTAAACGTTCTGTTGATATCTATATCCTTTTTGTCTTTGCCGATATCTATTTTAAGGTATTCATTAACCTGCGAAAGAGCAGTAAACACCTTATAGGATATACGTACATGTCTTTTGGTTATATTGCTTCTGGAGGGATTGCTCAGGTCAAGAACATAATCCACATATGAATCTTTATATATCATTTCAATAAACCTGTCCGCATTAATGCCTACAATTTCCGTTATCCAAACACCGTCTTCATATCTTGAATCAATAATATCTTCATCAATAACCCTTTCTGTATCCGTATCCGAATCATATTCATCATCGCTTCTTAAAGTTCGCACTGACACTACCGATGTTGGACGCGATCTTAGCCCGGTCTTGGGATCCAATGCATACAGTACTGCAAAATACCTGCGGTTGGATTCCAACCCTGTAACTTTGTATTCCCCTGCATTCTGGATAGTAAAGGATCTCATGTTTTTACCTTCAATATCCTCACTCACCTCTAAGACATAATACAGCCCTTCTTTTCTGACCCATTCAAATGTGATATGATTCTTACCAACGGCATCGTCCCCTCCCTTAACTCCAAATCCATAGGGTGTTTCCGGTGGTTGGTAAGGGAAAGTGGATACAGCATAGGAATCGCTCCAATCGGACTTTTGCTTCTGCTCATTTTCTGCCATAACCCAAAAGTAATACCATGTATTAGGTTCCAAACCAGTTACGGTATAGTACTGCTTTAACGTATCGCCGTCGGGCTCAAGGAGCAAATCATTGTAGGGAATGGTTATGGTTCTTAATGCTTTTGAAATATCATCCTCCTTGGCATAACACAAATAATAGGTGTGCTTTGGATTTGGAAGATTTTGCGAACCCGGCCCCCACCATGTCAGGTCAATGTATGTGTCCCCGCTCACGTGATCCCAAATGGTAGGTACTATAGGTACGGGGGAAGGTTGCTCATAATCGGGGGGCGTGGTAACCACAAGCGCATTGGATACATCCGACATATATCCTGCTTTTATCACTTTTATCCATATAAGGTACTCTGTATTGGGCCTGATTTGCTCCGTCAATGTATAAGTCTGGTCAATAGTGGAAGGGTTATTGCGTATGGGGGCCGTATGAATGGCATTGGGCAGCTTGTCCAACTCCCGTATCTCGCTTCCATCCAAATCATTTGTAAAAGGGATATATCCAATAACATAGCTGACATTATCGCGCTCTGTAAATTCTACAATCCTCTTGTAGTAAAGCTCCGTATCCACCGAATTATATTCTTCTTCGTCTAAAAGCTCACCCTGCTGATTAACAGAACTCCACGAAGCCCCTTCCTGCTTGGGCATGATTTCATACCATTTTCGCTTCCACTTTATTTCAATAGAATCCTTATTCACCTTCCCAACCATCAGCGGTGGTTTTGCTATTGTCTCCGGCTGTCCCATGTCGTCGGGAGGGGTAATAATTGCCTTAAATGCCGGTTCGGAAACAAATTCTCTAGTTTCCAACACTCCCTCCTCATTTTCCACCTGGAATGATCTTTTTGCCTTAATGGCAAAATAGTATACGGTATTTGGAATCAGGTTATCAATGGTATACTTATATCCCTGAACCGTATTGGATTTAATGATAAAATTCTCCGAAGTGGGAACAAAATCAGCAACGGTGGGTGCAGGTGCAGCCGTACTTTTGGGATCCTTTAGCGCATCTATTTGTTCTATATCCCGCAAAAGCCACATATCATATTTAACTGCCTCGTCCCTTCCGCCTCCGGGCTTGGTGGTTACTTCCCACAGCATGGTAGCACTGTTTTGAGTAACAGTCATTTTTTCTTCTTCCAGAGTTTCCTTTATAACCGGGGCAATGGGGGTATAAGGTATATCCTGAATCTTTGTCTCCAGCTTATCGGAAAAAATATTTATCGTCTCACCAATTTGGGTCATAAAATTTGCTACCATAATCCTGTAATAATACTTGCCTTCATCTTCTTTCTTAATAAGCAGATACTGAGGCGGAGACTTTATCTGCTGCAAAACCACATCAGCCGTTTGTTCATTTGCACGGAGAATGCTGTAGGAAATATCCTGACCGTCCGTAACCCCCTCTACAATGGGATTCCAGTTTATTTTCCACCAGTTTCCGCTGTCGGAGGAGGAATACAAGGTCATGCTTGCAGCAATATAGGTATAGGTTACAACCGTTTCCGTTTCCGGGTTATATACAATATTGCGGTTGGCAGGTATCACCGGCTTTATTTTTACATAGCACACGGTACCCGGTTCCCTCTCCGTGTGGGTATAGGTAAGCTTTGGCCTTCCATCCACCATAACAGGTTTTACAGCTTTCCCGTTTCCTACCATGTCGGACCGAACATATATAGGCAGGGTGGACTTGAAATCCTTATGGGTAGAAATATAAATCTCATAATCAATCCGTTGCCCGTTTATAATCACATCATCCCATTGTATTTCAATAGAATACTCAGTGGCAGGCATGGCCCTCAATTCTATATCGGTGAGCACGGAAAGCACATTGGAAGGCGGAGAACTGTGCACCGATACCACATATCCATATTGGTTCAAATGGTCATGGTTTGCTCTAACCGTAATATCATACACGGTACCTGATTTTAGAACACCCGGATTATCAAAAGTATAACTGGTCACATTACTGCCAATAGGTCCTACTGTGATACCTTGTCCTCCATTCCTTGGGACCAAAGACAGGGAATAGTAGTTTCTATCATAGGCATCGGGGTTACCCCAGCTCTCGGTAGGAGTCCACTGTATCTTTATCCTGTTCCAATAGTTCCCGTTAATATCATTTTTATCATGAGAAATAACGGTTGCTGCCTTATCTGCCTGTGAAAAACTTGGAGGCAAAGGATCGGGATCAAGTGGAACGTCAGCTAAAACCCGCAGTACCATTACAGGAGATATATTTAACAAAAGGATAAGCGCCAATACAATGGCAAAACTTCTTTTATATTTTTTCACACTACCACCCCCTTATATTTCTCCCAGTTTTTCCAATACCCTTTTCATGGCTACTACCATTTCAGCCCTTGTTACCGTGCCGGCAGGGTTAAACATATTGTTTTTTGTCTGCATAAACTTGTAGGCACATGCAAGGGCAGCATATTTATAAAGGTCAGTTCGTATATTTTTCTCATCAATAAACGCAATATTGGTAGGAACTTTTAATTGTTTAACTGAAGTACCGCTCTTTACCTCATAAAGTTTCATCACAAGGTAAGCGGCTTCCTGTCGGGTTAAAGACTTATCTAAAAGTTTTACATTTATAACATCCGACAGGCCTAGTTTTTTAATCCGTTCCTCATCACCTGCTTCTACGAACTCCGAAACAGTCTCCTTAAGTACCCTTTCATAAAGGCGTATAGCTTCACGGGTTGTGATGGCTCTGTCAGGATAGAAACTTATGGACGCTCCAAAAATGTCCATGATATTATACCTTGCATCCATATCCCGTATATCCTGTCCATCGGGCCTACCAATCAAATCGTTCATTGAAGACGATGAGGAGCTTAGCACTGCATATTTTGCCGGGTAATTCGTCTCAAAGGTGCATATTCCATTGGCTGTTACGCTTTCTACCTTATTCCAATTCTTGCCGCTTCCCGTATTAATATATCCCCCATAATACTTATCATTATCACCGGCAGTAACATTATATTTTAAATTAAGCAGTAGTTTTACAGAGGTGCTGTCTACCTGACGGGTATATTTAATACGGCTGCTGTTTTCAAGATACCTGGTCCTTATGTATTCGCCCAATTCCTCGTCCAGTTCATCCAGTAGCCTCTGGATTATTGCTTCCACCTTAGCATCCGTGTCTTTTTCATCATCGGGAATTGCAAGGAGTTCATCCCTTTTTGCCTTTACCCTTCCCCCTTCACCATCACTGCCATACAGCCAGACCAGGATTTCTTCTTCAATCTGTTTATCAGTAATATTAAACCCTTGTACATCCACAGCCAATTGTGAAATATTAGACTTCAATTCCAGGCTGGAAGGTTTGTACGTGCTGGAAGACTTAAGATTATCAAAAGATATCCTTATAAATATGTCTTTTACATCCGGATTACTCTTTAACCTTTCCTTCATGTATGAAATAGCCGATACCCGGTCATCCAGTGAGTTGGGCCTGAAATGTATATCCCCGTTTTCCGTCTTAATAACCAAGCTTTTATTTTTACTGTTCAACAGCTCAATAACTTTATACGGAATGTATATAGTTTTATCATAGGCATCTTTATTTTTTAAATGGGATATATCAATAACAAAATTGGACTGGCTGCTATTATTTATATAATTTGTTGCCTTATCTCCCCGCACCTTTACATTATAATAACGCGTCGTATTTCTATACACCCACAAATAGGATTCAATGTATTTTTTAATCCGGTCTTGCAGTTTTACATCATTGTCCGTATCTCTCTCATCATCATCATAATCTTCCTGGCTGAACTCGGTCCTTGTGGTCAATGTCTGCGTATATTTGGACAATGCTCCCGTTGCGGTATCACGCATCCGTACCTTGACATAATACCTTGTATTGTGAGTCAGGCCTGTGATGACATATTCAAAGGTATTATATCCGCTGTCGGACGGCTCACCACGCTGCACATTTACACTGGTAAGTTCGGTATAAACCTGCTGCTGCTCCGAACGTATTGCCACATCAAATTGATAAGTAGGAGCTTCTAAAGCTCTCCAGCGCAGCTTAATCTGATGTTTTCGATCAATACTGTCATCGTATACTATCTGAAACTGGGTAGGTGACTCCAACAATTTTGTTGTTATAGGTATGGTAATCCAGTCGGAAGGATTTAATGAAGCCGATTCTGCCCGTACGCTCACATAATACTGGCTGTTTACCGTCAGCCCTTCGATCCATTGAGTATATATATCAAGGTCATTGTTTCTATTTATGGTATATTCCTTAACCAGCTGATTGCTGTTGCGAATATCTTCTATCTTATCCTTTGGACCAACAGGCTGCGTGGTACATATTAAACGATAATTATCTTCCTTTGTATGCACCTTTGCCCACTCTACCTTTACCCTGTTGCTGTAAATCTCGGGATTTCCATCTTTGTCCATAGAAACCCTGAAGGATGAAGGGTCCGGTGCCACCAGCGTTCTTTCATCATCACCCGGAGGAACCACATCCCCGCGGGATGTATGCTCTGTATAAATATTAGAAAAAGAAGAATAAATGACTTCCCTTCCTTCAATCTCCAGCCGCGTCCTCACGATAAAGTAATAAGTCGTATCAGGCAGCAAATTACCTATTTCCGCCTTTAATAGCTGCGAGTTTTCAATTACGGCATAGGAAATGGATGAAGAAGGGCTTTCATCCCTGATATTTTTTACATTTCCGGGTTCCCCATAAACCGCATATAATACTGTGCCGGGGGGCTGATCAATAAATGCGCCATAATTTGCATCCGACGGATTGTTTACCCTGTCCGGCCGGGTACTGACATACAGCTCATAATAAATCTTTCTGGACTGAGGCGCTACATTTGCAGCATCATAATTGGCCCAGTTTATTTGCACCTGTTGCCAGGACAAATGTATAAAATCTTTTCCCACTGCTTTTGTACCATCATCATTAATATGCGTATCCAGGCCATCGGGTACCGGGACAGGCGGTTCAACCTTCTTAACAGTAGTAAAGCTTACCGGTAAGGAATAGTCCGATGTACTCAATACGTCCTCCAATTTGGAACACATTCTTAAATAATATATTTTTCCCAACTTCAATGGATTATAATTAGGATGAGCCTCATCTCCGGAATAATCCATGTCTTTTATCTGTTCCCCGGGAATGGTCAGTAAAATGTAAAAATTATCCGTATCATCCAGTATGCTTCCATTTAATTTATGAATTTTTACTCCCGTTACGGGGTCAACATCAAAATTTTCATCTTTAAGCTCTATTTCAAACACTCTCCTGTAAACAAACGGATAATCCCTCTCACCGATCCTTTCTGATCTATCGGGATCATGTTGCTCTATACTGTTTAATTCAAATATATACTTCAGTTTATTCTTTATGTCATTATACTGCTCAGGCTTCCTCCAGCGAATAGTTATATCGGCGGTATCTTGTCTTCTTTCCACTTTCACAACCGATACTTCTTCGGGCAGTGGAGAAACAATGCCTCCCCTGCTAATATTGAACACAATAACCGGTGATTCCACAATAACCTGTCCGTCAGCAGACTGGGCAACGATTCTATAATAATAGGTAGTGGAATACTCTTTGCCCACCACCATGAAAGGGATGGGCTCCTCGGGATTTGCCGGCCCCGGTTGGGTACCTTCAAAGGTTCTGATAAGATCCCGGTCCGGATCCTTTCCTGAATAAACCGTATACGTAAAATCGCCCATTTCATACTGGTTTATTGCTCCCTTGTTCACGCTGTCCACATATATCAATACCGTATTATGACTTCCCACGGAAATAACGGCATGTAAAAAGGTATAGGTAAAAGTATTCATACCTTCCTTTAATCTGCTCTCAATAAATTTATAGTTTTTGGAATGTATTGTTTGACTGAAATTAGGCAATATCTCACCGTAAAATATACTTCCCGGATTAATGCGCGGGAACCAACTCCTGTCAATGGTGAACTTTATCTTATCTTCTTCCAGGGTAACCTCTGCGCTTGTTTCCATTTCCTTAGAGGGATCGTCTAAATCGGTTAAATAAATTTTATATCTATCCCCTGACCATCTCACATAAAATGCACCCAAATCAAAACTATCTCTTTGATTTCCCATATCAATTCGGTAATCATATCCCTCTCCCCAAACGCTTTTGTAAGAACCGGCCGTGGCATCCCATTCCTTTGGCAATCCTATCTCTATATTCAGACTGGGATTTTGTCCTACTTCATGGTCATTGGTCATCTGCTGCCTTAACTCATCTGCGGTTCTTTCCGCACGGGACGCATAAAACGATATTTCCGTTATTACGGATAAGGTATTGTTTTCCAGCTCAATAGGTGTATCATCTGCTTTATAGGCAGTTATCTCAAAATCATAAATATAACCGGATTCCAGGTTAGTGATGGTCTTTCGGGTAACACCCGGTTGATCTTCGGATATGGTTTGCAGTGCACCGGTATGATCCCGGTATTTTATCTCATATCTTACAGCGCCGGCTACACTGTCCCATGCCAGCGTAACCTCATTATAATTCCTATTGGGGGGATCAGGATGATAGATTTCTTCTGTTCCAAAACGAATATTTACAGCTGCCTTTGCTATTTGTGCAAAAGGCGGCAGCAAATTGCTTGTAAGGATGAAAGCCAACAACAATATAAAACAGTAAACCCTTTTAAACCGATTCATCATCAATTCCTCCAATTTCATATATACCTATTTATTAATTTATCGACAAAATCAGAAACTGTCTTAACCAAAAACAAAAGAAAACAAGATACAGAACACCATACCTCGTTTTCTTTTCAACTACTCCCTTTTTAATAAGGAAAACATCAGCTCACCCGAAGCCGCCACTTCGCTGCCCACGTACGCCGTTGCATTTACCTTACCGAAACTTTTCTTTAATGCCACAATCTCCACTTCCAACCGAAGTGTATCCCCCGGCTTTACCGGTTTTCTGAATCGCAGCTTGTCAATGCCTGCAAAAACTCCTAACTTGCCTTCGTTTTCTTTCATGGAAAGGCACGCAACTGCCGCTACCTGTGCCATTGCTTCCACAATCAAAACACCGGGCATTATAGGATTACCGGGAAAATGTCCCTGGAAAAAAGGTTCGTTTATTGTTACATTTTTTATACCAACTGCCCTTTTGCCTTCTTCCATCTCCTCAATCCTATCCACAAGGAGAAAAGGATATCGATGAGGTATAATATTTTGTATTTCCTGACTGTTTAACATAATTTCCTCCTCATATAGCCTACAATTATTACCTGATAATAAATCACTAATATTATACATCTTTTTACCTTATTTGTCAAATTGGACTACAATTGCTCCTCCCACCATACGCTCTATTCCCCTGTAGGAAGGCCTGTTTACAATTCTGCCATCCCATACCATGGTAGTGGATGCACCCCCATCCAACATGATGGCATTGTTAATCCCCAGCGATAAAAGATACCGGGCCAGCTCATCCCCCGTAAGCCCTATGCTATATCCCGGCTGTCTTCCGTCCACGGTAAGCAAAATGGCTTTACCTTCTTCATTAATCCCAATCACTGAACGCGGTTCCCGATTAGTGGTCAACCCAACCCATACTTCCCTTTCTTTTATAACTACCCTTCCATCTTTTACTACCCAAAAACCACCTTCCATAGCCTGGGATACTCCGTTGAAGGAAGGTATCGTGGTATAGTATATGTTAACTTCCTTCCCCATATAACCGGACCATTCCTTAAGAGCACTTATTCTTTCCCCCGTTGCCACTATAACAATTCCGGCCCTTGGAATACTAACCTCTTCGTCAGAAGAAACAATATGGGAAACCACATTGTCCTCGGCAACCACATTAAGGCTGGTCCTGCCATTTATTCTTGTAGTCAATCCGTAATCCGGAGTAAAGACAATGATTTCATCATTCCCAGGTTCACGATTGATACCGTCTATATAAAAACTAATGTTTTCAATTTTAACAATTACCTGAACACTTACATTGCTGATATGGAATTCCCTATTACCATTAACTACAAATGCGGGGCGGGCACTGGAATCGCGGGCGGTGCTCAGCAGCTTTCCATCAATCACCACCAACCCCGACGGTTGCCCATAGGGATAAAAAAACCCTCCGTTAATTGCTGCCACGGCTTCTTTTCTTGCAGCCATGGAACTGGTTGTTTCAAATCCAAAAATGCTATCCTGGGAAAGCACGGGAAGCAACTTAATCCGTGAATCCTGTACATTTACCTCAAGCATATTTATACGCTGTATATTCCCATTAATCACTTCATCAAATTGTTTATATATAACAGGATTGGGTATTTCCTCAATTTCTCGCCCTTTATCTTCATGTTTTAGTTTTATTTCATCTTTTTTTTCTTTAGGGATAAATAAAAATGCAGCGGAAAACAAAATAATACCTATTATTCCCGCTGTCAAGATTACTTTTTTCATTATTTTCTCCATCCTCTATTCCTTATTCATCCTTTGGCTTTCCGTTGGAGAAATATATTTATTATGCATTTGCAATGATAACTGTTTATAAAGCATTTCCGCCAGACCTATTCCCCGTCCCTTACTGGCTTTTGCAATCAGCTCTTCATCATACATGGAGCTAAAGGTTTCATGGGCAAAGCTTTCCGGAATGAACTCGGAACGCATTACTGTTTTTTTCATCTGCTTGTACATTATATTCATAAACAATTGCTCGAATTCCCTGCAAGCTTCTCTTAAGCGTTCTTCATCTTTTTCACTGAAAGCCTTCTCAAGATTTGCCTTAAAACGGTCATCTTGTACCTTTTCCCGGGCTATTTGCCCTTCCCTTATGCCATTCATACCGGATAATGAACCTTCAATTTTCATCATTCACACCACATTTCACCAGTTAATTATCAACGGCGCAGGTTATTTGCCATGCCCAGCATTTCATCTGCCGTCTGAATGGATTTTGAATTAATCTCATATGCCCTCTGGGCTATAATGAGTTTCACTATTTCTTCCACCACCTGCACATTGGACGATTCCAAGTACCCTTGCATGACAACACTTCTTTTTTCTACTTCCGTCTCCGGAATAGGTTCTCCCGATGCAGGAGTAGGAATAACAAAGTTAGAACCAACCTTTAAAAGACCATCCCGGTTGTTAAATTGTACAATTTGTAATGTCTGGCCTAAAGGTACAACCTGATTATCCGCATCAATATACTGCAGCTCGCCACTGGGACCTATGGTTAACTGGTTTATATTAATGCCGGTAAGTATAATATCATTGCCTGCATCATCCAGCACCGCATATCCTTCCGAAGTAACCAATCGTGTTTCCCCATCACCAATGCTTATCTTAAAACTTCCATCACGGGTATATACTATTTCTCCTTTTGCATTTCTAACTGCAAAAAAACCTTCTCCGTCAATGGCCAAATCCAATGGGTTATCTGTTTTTTCAAGACTACCCATGGTATATGTGGTTACCGTTGAAACAGGAGCAACACCGTGACCCACCTGCATATTCACCGGTCTCCCCTGGTCCTCATATACATCTGCTCTTGAAAGGGTTTCATACAACAGATCCTTAAACTCCAGCCTTTGCTTCTTATATCCTGTTGTATTCACATTCGAAAGATTATTTGATATAACATCAACATTCAACTGCTGTGCCTTCATTCCCGACGCAGCCGTCCAAAGTGCTCTCATCATGGCAAAGCCCTCCTTATACCCTTCCTACTTCATTTATAATTTTATCAAGTGTATCATCATAAGCATTGATCACCTTTTGGTTTGCTTCATAAGCGCGCATTACCTGAATCATGTCAACCATTTCTTCAACAGGATTAATATTTGAATTTTCCAGGTACCCTTGTACAACCTGTCCCTGAAAAGGCCGGGTTTCAGCCTCTTCAGCAGCCTGAACCAGGTTTTCTCCGTACTTTAACAGGGAAGTAGTATCTATAAAACTCACAATTCTTAACGAATCTATGTATTCATCGTCTACATATATACTGCCGTCTTCCTTAACCGTAAAATTCTCTGTTCCCAAATAAATATCCCCTTCTTCTCCTGCAACCCTGTACCCTTCCCTGGTTACCAGGTAACCTTCGGAATCCAATGTCCAGGAACCATCCCGCGTATACATTTCGATCATACCATCTTCCCTCGGCACCGATACTACAAAAAATGCCGAATTATCCCCTTTAAGGCTGATATCGGTTGGCCTGTCCGTTTGCATTAATGTACCTTGCGAATAATCGGTAAATACCTGAACCACATCGCTTCCCAACCTCATGGTACCTATGCCTGCACCATAAGGCTCACCGTTTTTTCTATCGTTCATCCTTTTAGTCAAAATTTCAGGAAAGGATTGAAAAACGGTTATATCTTTCTTAAAAGCCGTTGTTGAAGCATTGGCCAGGTTATTTGATATGACGTCCATCTTTTTTTGTTCTTTAAGCATACTAACAGAAGATATGTATAAGCCTCTTATCACTAAGAATCACCTCATTTTTCTTCTTCTGCTGCCTGTGATGAAATCTTCCTGGAGCACTTCAAGGTTGTCTAAAACTTTACCTGTGCCCAGTGCAACACAGGAAACAGCTTCATCCGCAACAATAACATTGATGCCGGTCTTTTCCTGCAGCAGCTTGTCCAGCCCATAAATAAGGCTTCCTCCTCCCGTTAAAACTATACCCCGCGTGCTGATATCCACCACCAACTCAGGGGGTGTCCTTTCCAGCACCGAATGTACAGCCTCAACAATACTGGTAATCGACTCTTCCAGCGCTTCCAGCATTTCCGTGGAAGTTACTTTTATGGTTATTGGAAGACCGGAAATCATATTACGACCTCTAACATCCATGCTTATTTCTTTTTCCCTGGGATAAACAGAACCGATATTTATTTTCAGTTCTTCTGCCGTTCTCTCACCAATCATAATGTTATACTTTTTTCGAACATACTTTACAATATCCTCATCAAATTTGTCACCTGCCAGCTTGATGGAGCTGCTTACCACTATCCCTCCAAGAGAAATTACAGCAATATCTGTAGTACCACCTCCAATATCCACAACCATGCTGCCACATGCTTTTGAAATATCAATACCGGCACCGATAGCTGCAGCAATAGGTTCTTCTATAAGGAAGGTCTTACGGGCTCCCGCCTGCATGGTTGCATCAATTACCGCTCTTTTTTCCACTTCCGTAACTCCGCTGGGAACACATACCACAATCCGAGGTTTGTATATGTGGTATCCGCATACTTTTTTAATAAAATACTTAAGCATCCTTTCCGTAATATCATAATCGGAAATAACCCCATCCTTCAGCGGCCGGGTAGCTACGATGTTCCCCGGGGTTCTCCCCAGCATTCGCCTTGCTTCTTCGCCTACAGCCAACAACCGATTAGTGTTCCTGTCAATAGCCACTACCGAAGGCTCATTTAATACTATACCTTTTCCTTTAACATAAACTAAAACCGTTGCTGTACCAAGATCTATTCCTATATCCTGTCCAAAACCGAACAAAATCCATCTTCCTTTCAAAAAGGTAGAAAAATCTACTCTTATTTTTTATCGACACTTATAGATTATTACTTTAATTATATCTATTTTTTACAAAGAGTAAAATACTTTTCAGCAAAAATATGCATTTTACATAACAAAAGTTATGCAGTACAAAACGCTTCTCCAGCTTTAACGCAAGCAGTAATTTTCATATGTATGGTTTTTCCATTATAGACTGTAATATGCAATAAATAATAAGCATATATATGTAGAGAGCATTAAGAGATGAAGGAGGCCGCTCAATTGAAAGCATATATAGAAGAAAGAACAGTAGCGTTAGCCGAATACATCATAAAAAACAAAGCAACGGTAAGAGAAACTGCAAAAAAATTTGGGATTTCCAAATCAACGGTACATAAAGATGTCACGGAGCGACTTCTAAAGATAAATCCTCAGCTTGCAGAAAGCGCAAAATTAATCCTTGAGGAAAATAAAGCAGAAAGACATATAAGGGGAGGCCTTGCCACTAAACAAAAATATAAGAATAAACCAAAAAAAACATAAACCTTAAATAAATATATGTGGGCACTATAAAAATAAGTGTCCACATATATTATTTCATAAGCAAAAGTGTTATGCATTGCAAGAATTGTAGATGTAAACCGGTTGATATCATTAGTCAATCTTGTACCAATGTATTTTGTTATCTAAGGTTTGCCAGATATTGCTTAGGATCAACATTTTTTCCGTCTTTTATCATTTCAAAATGCAAGTGCGGCTGATCTCCTATTTCTATCATAGCAGTATCCCCTACTCCGCTGATTACCTCTCCCTGTTTTATATGCTGCCCTTCCTTTACCATTTTGTCAGAAGATAAGTTAGAATATACTGTTTTTAAGCCATTACCATGGTCGATAACAATGGTAATCCCCATTTTATCGTCATTATACACTTTTTCCACTATTCCATCAGCCACTGCTTTCACTTGTGTGCCCCGTTCGCTTCTTATGTCTATCCCTTTATGGGTACGCCAGTCCTCCATTGTCTTTGAATATATTGGTACATCTATCGAAAAATCCATTATGATTTCTCCGTCAACCGGCGGAATAACAAGGGGAGCTTTCTGTGCCACTGCCTGAGGTTTTTTAGTTGCGGCTACATCCTTTTTAACATCCTGCTTAACTATTACCGGAGATTCATCTTTAGGTGTTTCTTCCTTAATATTTTTTTGGGTATTATCTTCCTTTGCAACTTTTTCTCCTTGCTCTTCTTGCTGTGCTGATTCATCATTTACTGATACTGGTTCATTCTGTGCCTGGCTTATGTCATCTCCGACAATATCATCTCCGACAATATCATCTCCGACAATACCATCAACCGCCGCTCCGTCATCCACCTTTCCAACCTGCAAGTCGTAAAGGCTTGTCCTTGTAACGATCATTGCCGTAACACCTATAATAAGTACGCACATAAACAGGACTATGTAAAATCCTTTTTTATTGAGAAACTCTATAAACTTTTCTTTTAAATTAGATTTACTAAAAATGGATTTTTTCATTAATTTACACCTCCGTATAATATTGTTGCCTTTATTTCCAATATTATACTTATGGTGTAAAATTTAATTCTCAAATGAATCAATTTTGACTATCTCAACACCTTTATAATAATGTTTAAGTATTTCTTCAAAGGTTTTTCCCTGCTCAGCCAAATAATTTGCTCCATATTGGCTCATTCCCACACCATGCCCATTTCCTTTTACATGGAAGGTCACCTTTCCCTTTTTACTGTCTATTTCTATTGTAAAATTGGCAGAGTTCAATTCAAAAATCTTTCTGATTTCTGTACCCTTAAAATCACATCCCCCTATACGTATTGTCTTTACACTTCCACCTTCCGTTTTTTCAATCTTTTCAATATATGTACCCGGATCACCGGTGAATTTTACCCCCGGTTTTGCATTTATTAGTTTTTCTTTAAACTCTTCCAAAGTTATATCACTCTCTGAAATATATTTAGGTGACAGTTCTTCCCCTTCACTTTCCACACTTCTCAAATAGGGAATTGCATTTGCCCATACTTCTTCCGAGTTTTCCGTCCTTCCGCTGCTTGTGGAATGGAAAACAGCATCAATGGGTTCTTCCTGGTATGTAATTATGTAATTTGCTGTTTCATCCACGGCAGCACTAATTTTAGACCAATACTTATTAGCGGAAAATATCCCCCATTTATTCATTGCATCCTTTTTAGATATCCAGGCTTTACAGTGGGTGGGATCGGTACAAATATCGCCTCCCTTGTGTTCCGCAGGTTTACTGCCAGGGTCTTTATCATAATTTTTCAGCCTGTGATAAACATATGTCCTCGCGGCAACCGCCTGAGCCTTGAGGGCTTCCGGATGAAAACTTGCCGGCATTTCCGCAGCAACAACCCCTTTTAAGTATTCATTGAAATCCATCCGGACAACCTCATCTTTTTCTGCAACATATACGTTTATGGTATTCTGAACCTCCTGCACAGGAGTTTCCCGAGGTACAACCTCATCATCAATATAATCCTTTTGGCTACACCCTCTCACCAGAACAAAAGGAATAAGTACTATAACAAGCATTAAGAATAGGACTGCATAACCCAATTGCTTCATTTCACTACTCCCCCACATTTGTCCATATTTCTATTTATATGTGGGAAAGAAGTATTTTAGAATCAGTCAACCCTTTTAATTTTTGCTCCCAGGGAAAGGAGTTTCTTTTCAAATTCAAAATAACCCCTGTCAATATGCTCCACATCATTAATTTCCGTTTCCCCTTCGGCAGCAAGTCCCGCCAGTACAAGCGCTGCTCCGGCCCTCAGGTCCGTAGCCTTTACCTGTGCTCCTGTCAGCCTCTTTATTCCTTCTATCACGGCAGTCCTTCCTTCTATCTTAATGTTGGCACCCATTCTTTTCAGTTCACTTATATGCATAAACCGGTTTTCAAAAATCGTCTCGGTAATTATACTTGTACCATCCACGATGCTAAGAAGGGCCATAAAGGGAGACTGCATATCCGTTGGAAACCCTGGGAAAGGCATGGTCTTTATATCCACCGGTTTAAGCTTTTCCGTCACGTTAACAGTAATGCTTGTATCCTGTTCCTTTACATTAATACCCATTTCCCGCATCTTTGCACTGACCGGTTTTAAATGGTCGGGTACAACATTCTCAATAGTGATATTCCCCCGTGTAATGGCTGCTGCAACCATGAATGTTCCTGCCTCAATCCGGTCAGGAATGACCGTATGGTTACATCCCTTTAATTTTTTCACTCCTACAATCTTAATTGTATCGGTACCGGCCCCCTTTATATCCGCCCCCATGTTAATAAGAAAATTTGCCAAATCCACAATTTCAGGCTCTACGGCTGCATTTTCAATTATGGTTTGGCCCTCTGCCAGGCAGGCAGCCATCAATATATTTTCCGTAGCCCCTACGCTTGGAAAGTCCAGATATATTTTAGCACCCTTTAATTTTCTTGCTCTGGCCTCCACATAGCCATGACCCTGGGTAATTTTGGCTCCCATGGCTGTAAGTCCCTTTAAATGCAAATCAATGGGTCTTGTGCCAATGGCACATCCACCCGGCAGTGAAATGCGGGTACGGCCTAGCCGTGCCAGCAAGGGTCCCATCACCAGAAAAGATGCTCTTAATTTGCTAACCAGTTCATAAGGTGCAATGTGGTTTTTAAGTTTACCAGTACGAATTTTCACCTGGTGTTCATTAATTGGCTGGACTTCCAATCCAAGCCATCGTATTAATTCATACATGCTTTCAATATCTTTCAACAAGGGTATGTCCTCTATAACACTCTCCCCATCGGCAAGCAAACATGCAGCCAGAATAGGAAGCGCAGAATTTTTGGCACCATTTACCTTAACGGTCCCATTCAAAGGTACTGAATCCGTTATGATAATTTTTGACACGTATTTTCTTCCTTTCAACTGATGTAGTTGGAAATTATGTATATGCTATTTTATTTCTATTGGAGAACTTATAGAAATAAAGGTTTTATTTTCATAGGGGCTGTACCGAATGGATAATTTTAGGTTTGCCTTCCGGCTGTCAGGTATAGTATATCCATTGTACAGCGGACTATATGCAAAAACATTGATTTCATTTTCCCTTGAATAATTTAAAATCCTGTCACGAATTTCTTCCAATTGTTTATCATCCAGCTTTCCTTCATAAACACCGGTAATGTAATATGTGGTTTGTGACTTTTTTATGCAGTTACCAAGGCTTTCCTCTACTTTCCTTTTAACTTCATCGACATTATTCCACAAACCGTCACAAAACTGTTCTATCTCCACATAACCTGTTTCCTTTTCTGACCTTTGGTCATACTCCGCCCAGGCCCGGGCTCTAATATAATTGTTGCCAGGAGTTAGTCCGGAAATTCCATGTTCCCTGTATGTATCACTGGAATTTTGATAACGTTCCATTGAACAAGGATCTATTTTAAAAAGGGTGGATATTTTCTCCACAACCCTCTTTAATCCTTCATCATCCTTATTATTGTCATAAAGCTCTCCTTTATATCTAACAACTGATGTCAATATATTTGCCTTTGAATTATAAAATGCATTGACAACCCTTTGTCCCTGGGAAATATCCTTATTGGACAAGAAGTATAAAAGCATAAAGGGAGCTATAATCAGCAGGATAGCTACGATAAACCGTTTTTGCATACCTGGGGCTCCTTCCTCTGTAAATCTACATAATTTTATCCATACTAAGAGTATTACCTTCCTCATTTTTCAATATACATGTAAAATCTTCTACCTCTAATTCCAGTATATGCCTGACCTTGCCATCCTTGTGAAATTTTCTTCATGTTTCGCATAACATATTCCTAGTTTTTTCATTTTGCCTATTGTAAAGAAATATTTTATAAAGTAAAGTATATACTATAGTAAGATGAATACGTGGAGGGTATAACATATGGATATGCATCTATCAAATGAAATGAAAATGAACCAAAAACTCATTATTACACCTCAAATGAAGCAATATATGAAGATCCTTCAGATGAATCAACAGGAACTGCGTAATTATGTTGAACAGCAGGCACTCGAAAACCCTGTCATGGAAACCGAACCGGACTACAACACCCTTGAGTATCCTGAAAGATTAAAGAAAAAGCTTGACTGGCTGGAATCTATAGACGAAGAAAATAGAATATATTATCAAACTTCCCGTGAGAGCGACGAATTTGAGCATACTTTCATTTCAGAAGATAATAATGACTTGCAACAATATCTCCTGTCTCAATTGAAAATGTTGTCTCTTTCCGAGTTGGATGATAAAATAGCAAGATATATTATTCAGTCATTAAATGAGCATGGCTATCTGGAAGGTTCACTGGAAGAAATTGCGCAAATACTGCACATATCCCAATACAAAGTAGAAGAAATACTTAAAATCATACAAAGCCTTGAACCGCCCGGTGTTGGCGCTCGCAACCTGCAAGAATGTCTTATAATTCAGTTGAAGAGCAAAGGTATTCAGGACCCTAATTTGTTTTTAATTATATATAAATATTTACCGGAATTGGGGAAAAATCGTCTGAACGCTATAGCAAAGGAATTAGGAATTTCAATAGATGAGGTAAAAAAATATTGCAATATGATAAAAGCATTGAATCCTTATCCCGGAAATACTTTCAGTTCCGCGCGGCATATACGTTACATAAACCCGGATATTGTTGTTGTAAAATTCAAGGATTACTACCAGGTATTATTAAATGATTTGGCCTATCCAAAAGTAAGTATAAGCAATTACTATCGTGATGTTCTAAATACTACAAATGATAATAAAGTGAAAGAATATATTTCAAATAAAATAGAACAGGCTTCATGTATAATACGGTGCATCGAAAAAAGAAATAATACTCTTCTTAACATATCTAAAGTAATTGTAGATATCCAAAAGGAATATTTCGATAAAGGTCCTTTGTTTCTCGTCCCAATGACCCTAAAAAACATTGCAGATGCATTATCCATACATGAATCCACGATAAGCAGAGCCATTCACGGGAAATATCTTCAGAGCCCCTGGGGAACCGTTGAGATGAAATATTTCTTTTCTTCCGGATATAGTAAGGAATCAAATTATACCTGTGAAAGCATTAAATTATTAATTAAGGAAATACTCCAGTCGGAAGATAAGCGAAAGCCTTATAGCGATCAAAAGATTTCCGATATACTCAAACAAAAGGGCGTTAGAATTGCTCGCAGAACAGTAACCAAATACAGGGAAGAAATGAACATACCTGCTGCTTCAGGAAGAAAACAATTTTGATAAAATGATAGGGGCTCCAAAAACGGCACCCCTATCATTTTATTATATGCTTAATAATTATTGTAGATTCTGTAAATAATCACACCTACTTCTGCCCTTGTTGCGTTGCCGAGAGGATTGATGGTATTGTCGTCATTACCTTTAATGATTCCTTCTTTAATAAGAGTAGCAACTGCCTCCACTGCATAACCTGACACTTCAGAAGCATCCTTATAAGGCTTCAGGTCTCCCGCTGTACCTGTTGTAGAAATCTTTCCTGCTACTTTTAAGGCATTTGCTATCATAACCATCATGTCCTGTCTTGTAATATATTCGTTAGGATTAAACTTGTTGTCACCTATACCTTTAACAATACCGAGCTTCTTTGCAATTCCTACTTCATTATAGAAATAGTCAGTTGATTTCACATCTGCAAAATTCGAGTCTATCTCTGCACTAAGCCCGAGGGTTCTTACAATCAGGCTTATAAAATCGGCTCTTGTAATATTTCGTTCCGGATTATACGTGGTATCGGAAGTTCCTTTGATTATTCCTTTTGAAGCCATAACCTCAATAGCGTTCTTTGCCCACGGGTAGTTATCCAAATCCGAGAAAGTCTTTTTTACATAAGCCACTGCATATTTACTGAAATGAGTAATTACAAATTCAACCTTTCCTGTTTTTTCATCATATTTGCCATTTGTAACAGGAATCGGGTTTCCATCCTTACCTATATACCATACGACGATATGTTCGGGATCTTCATTTGCCCCAAGCTTATAGGGTATACTTACCGTTACCGGTGCGTCAGGATTATTCCATTCCACAACCTTGTTTCCAATCATCGCATATATTTCAATAACCGGTCTGTTACCAATCTGGTCACGTATCTCTTTATTCAGCTTGGACTTATCTGCCTCACCTACAACTATCCGAATTTTTTCATTATTTTTCACATCACTGGTATTGAACATATTGCAGGATAATGCAACCGTTGCAAATCCAGTTTGTATTTCAATAATATTATTTACGTTACCGGATACAAGTGTATTGGAATCTAGTTCCACTTCATATTGTTTTGCTCCTGATACCACGGGAACAGGTAATAGAACTTTCTTTTTACCCTTTACACTGGTTGAAGCCTTATCAAATGCATCCTTAAACAAATATCCAGGTACTGAAATAATAGCGGTGTTACCTGTCCTCTTTGGAGTAATGTATTCTATCCTGGCCTGTCCGTTTGCATCCACTATAACTGTCGGGCCTAACGGTGTACCCCCACCGCCGCCACCGCCGCCTGGGATGGGACCAGTGCCACCTTTTACTACCGTAATGGTACATGTATCTGTAAAGCCGCCATCCTCTGTTGTTACTGTGATAACTGCCGTTCCTTCCTTCCTTGCAGTTACCACACCGTTTCCATTTACTGTGGCTACTTCTTCATTATCAGAACTCCAGGTCACTTTTTTATTGGTTGCGTTCGCAGGTTCCACGATCGCTGTCAGCGTTAATGTTTCCCCTACCTTGATTGTACCTGACTTCTTATCCAACGATACCCCTGTTACAGGTACTACAGGCCTCACTACCATAATGTTACATGTATCTGTAAAGCCGCCATCCTCTGTTTTTACAGTGATAATTGCCGTTCCTTCTTCTTTTGCCGTTACTACACCATTTTCATCTACAGAGGCTATATGTTCATTATTAGAACTCCAAATCACTTTCTTGTTGGTTGCGTTAGCAGGTTCCACCGTTGCTGTGAGCTTTAATGTTTCCCCTACCATGATTGTAGCTGATTTCTTATCCAAGAATACCCCTGTTGCAGGTACAAATTTTCCTTTGTATTCGAAATCAATTGTATAAGGTGTATCAATACCCCTGGCTCCAATGTAAATGGTATATTTACCTTCCTTTATGAGATTAGGTGTAAATGTAAAGGTAAATTTACCATCTTCTCCACTAATCGTTTGTCCTATATAATCCAAAACTCCATTGGGATTTATTACCTTTAGAGTGATATCTGTACCTCTTCCGCTGCTTATATATCCCTCAATTGTCATTTTATTGGTCTCCGGATTTATATTTATCGCCAAATCTTTTATGGTTACCTCCGGTTTTTGTACGGTAACTATACAAGTATCCGTAAACCCGCCATCCTCTGTTGTTACTGTGATAACTGCCGTTCCTTCCTTCCTTGCAGTTACCACACCGTTTTCATCCACAGTGGCTACCTCTGGATTGTTAGTAGACCAGGATACTTTTTGATTTGTTGCATTACTTGGCTGTATTTCTGCTGTCAGTGTAGTGGTTTCTCCTATATTAAGGGTTACTTTATCTTTATTTAACACAACACCTGTGACCGGAACATCTCCCGGTTCCCCGGTAGCCGCAGGTACTACCACTGTAATGGGATTAGTAACTGCTTTTGAATTGTCGGATTTTTTGGTCACTTCCAATATTAGCTCAACGGCTGTATCTACAGCAGGAGGGGTGATGGTTCCATCCAATGCAATAACATCCGTTCTGCTTGAACTTTTAATAGAAAGTGAAAATGCATCCGGTACATAAGGCAGTTTTAACTGGGTTTCATCTTTTGCCGGCGCCGGAATTTCAGTAATAACCGCTGCAACATCTGTCGCTGTTATAACCACCTCAAAGGTTATGTTTTTTATAACATCACCTAAACCCACACTGACCGTATATGTACCAGCCAGCACCTTGGATGGGTCTGTGTCCAGTGTATATTCCGCCGAATAATGCGAATCAATATTTTTAAGAGCGTCTACCCATACTATACTGGAATTTGGATTGAATACCCTTATTGTTACTTCCGAAAGAGAAGTGGTACCGGATACAGTAACCTTTTCTCCAAGAGTTTTCATTGGAATTGGATCAACTTCAACGAAATCCATTGCAAATACGTTAAACGGTATAATTGTAGCAATAAATACTACGACAATTAGCAGGCTGATTACCCTTTTGTACATCTTGTTATCCCCCTTTTTCTTTGCTGGTGTTTATTAGGCTTACAAATATATTTTTTGCCACCACTATTTATTGCAGCTCTTGCTTCCCCCCCTTTTTTATCATTAATCATGTATATTTATGAATAATAAATAAACAGATATAAATATTTAAGTAATATTATATTATAATTATATAATTTTTGATAGTAATAAGTTAAGTCCATATAATTGTGTAAAAAGGGAGTTTTAAAAAAGGGTTGAGCCACCCTCACCCCTCTGGTTAGAATTAAATTGACAAACCCAAAAACCTAACTGGAGGGATGAGAAATGGCTCAATAT